>NZ_JBBJUL010000005.1:0-316206 GCF_037725245.1 Sphingobium anseongense
CCCGTCGATGACTTCGTCGAGAATTTCGGGATGGTCGGTCAGATCCTTCTGGAACCACAGCCGATTGACGAGCAGGCGCAGGATATTTTCGCGCAGATGCTCCACGCGGTCGGGGCGAACGGCAACGTCGGCATTGACGCCCTTTACCAGCATGTCGAGACCGTCGCGGAAATCGTCGGGGCCAAAGTCGGACAGGCCCGTCCGATCCTGCGCCGTTTGCAGCAGTTCCCGAGCGTCGAGCACTTTCATCACCATTCTCTCCTAGATGCCTGCGGCACATGTCCGCAAAAGCCGTGCTGATAACATTGTCGGTCAAGCGGATCGGCAGCCGCCCCCGTCAGAGCTTCGATATGACCTCGTCGCCGAACCGCTTGATATCATCGAGTTTCTTTTGCAGCGGGACGTCGGGCGTCGGGAACAGGACGATGCAATAATCGGTCACGCCGATATCCTCGAACTTGCGATAGGCGCCAAGGTCGGGCCGTTCCTGCTGCGCGGTGCGCATATTATATTGGCGGGCGTGAATCTGGAAATCGCGATCGTCGGCGCCGTAGGACCGGCGCAGGTCGTGCAGTTCGGCGATCATGGCCTTCATCGGATCATAGTCCATGTTCACCACGGTCCAGCCGTCGCCCACCCTGGCGGCGCGGCGCAAGGCCGGCTTTGAATGGCCGCCGATGACGATGGGCACGGGGCGGGTCGGCGCCGGATTGATCTTGATCGGCCCGAACCGGTTATGCTTGCCCTCATAGCCGAACAGTTCGCCCGTCATCAGCCCCTTGAGGATGTCGATCGATTCGTCCAGAAGCTCGCCGCGCTTGCTCCAGTCGAGGCCGTTATAGGAAAAATCCTCCTCCCACGGGCCGATGCCGGCGCCATAGATGAAGCGATTGTCCGAAATGACCGCCAGCGAACAAATCTGTTTGGCCAGCAATATCGGCGCGCGCGACGCCGACTTCATCACATTGGGAAAGAAGCGCAGCTTGCTGGTCCGGGCCGCCATCCAGGCAAAGGCGACCATCGGTTCGATAAAGGCGGTATTTTCGATATATTTCCGGATCGCGTCGGTTTCATTATACGGATAAATCGAGTCCGTTTCAGCAGGATAGAACACGCTGTCCGGTGTGGAGAAAGCGTCGAATCCGGCTTCCTCCGCGGCAACGGCCATCTCCAGCCAGTCCTGATACTGGCCCATTGTCTCCGATAGGCTAAAGCGCACTTTCCGATCCTCCAAAGACTTTTTTCATATGCCGCCGCGACTTCAATGTCGCTCAATTATCCCGTCGCTTCACAGGTGCTTGCAGAATATCTTGCCGGCGGCGATCCCCCCTCACCACCCCTGGCCGAAGGGCGCAAAGGCGGACGCCGTGCAGCGCAGGCTGCTGATCCGCCAGCCCGACGGCGTGCGGACGAATTCATCCTCGTAGAAAGCCGTCGTCCACATCGCGCCCATGTCGCGCCGGTTGAGCGCGACGGCCACATGCCATCGCCCTTTCGCGCTATCGCCATCCACCTCTATGTGCGGGTTGCCGAGCAGGTGATAGGAATAGGGATATAGCGTCGCGTCGTTGAACCGTTCGGTGACGGCGGCCGATCCGATCAACGGCGGTGCGCCGGTCGGCACGATATGGAAAATCGCGTCCTCGGTGAAAAGCGCACCGATCTCCTCGCCCGTATGGGGCTTTTCCGCGCTGCTGTCGGCGAGTTCGGTGTAGCGGGACTTGAGGCGGATGATCTCCTGGATATCCTCAAGCCGCTGGAGTCGCTCTTCAATGGTCATAGCAGCGCATTCGTCTTCGATTTTTTCGTCGGTCATCGGGTTCATGCGATCGGATTTGCGGATCGGTTGAGCTGAATGAAGTCCTGGTGGGTCGGGCTGTGGCCGAGGCTGCCATATTGGGTGACGAGATGATCGCGCGTTTTGGGCGCCTGCCCCGGAACCGCCTGGTCGAGCGCCCTGCGCATGGTGTCGGCGTCGTAATCGCAGCAATAGCTTGGGGTGGCGGGCTGCTGGCGCCATGAATCGGCGAGCGCACCGGCATCGACGGGATCAAAGCCCATGGCGTCGACAATGTCGCACACCAGCGCCTTGTGGGCCGGATCATCGCCTGCAACGGCGATGGCGAGTCGCCCCGGCGTGCCTTTGGACTGGCCCAGTTCAGCCAGCGAATAGGCCAGGATGTTGTTGAAGGCCTTGATCACGGGCCGGCCGATCCGGCGGGATACCCAGACGCTTTCGACCTCGCCATCGTCGAGTTCGGCAATCTGCGGATCGCGCATGCCCGGATAATAGTTGCCGGTGTCGACCACCGGCACGTCCCGGGGAACGGCGTCGAACAGATCGCCGGGCAGATTGGCGATGGCAGGAAGCGGAATGGACAGGATCACCATGTCGGCGCCGGCGACGGCACCCTTCGCATCGGCCGCCGTCGCGCCGATTTCGTCGGCGAAAGCCTGAACATTCCGGGCGCCCCTGGAATTGGCGACCCGCACCTGGTGCCCCGCCGCGGCAAGCCTACGTGCAAGCAGGCCACCGATGCTGCCAATACCAATAATGCCGATCTTCATGCCTCGTCCCAACCTGTTGCGTTACACCGGAGTTTAGGCCTAAGTAGTGGCATCGGCAATAGCCTACCAAAAAGTGTGAAGCTGTCTGAAAGGTAAGCATGGATGGGACATGACTGGATATGCGACGACCCCAAAAGGCAACTGATCTGGGCCGCCGCGACAAAGGATGCGCTGCGTTTGCTGGAAGGCAAATGGAAGATCGTCATCATCTGCCAGCTGTTCGGCGCGAAGGCGCCGATCCGATTCGCCGAGCTGGAACGGCGGATCGAAGGGGTGAACCAGAAGATGCTGATCCAGCAGCTCAAGCAGCTTGAAAAGGACGGCATCGTCGCGCGGAAGGTCTATCCCCAGGTGCCGCCACGGGTGGAATATTCGCTGACCGAGATGGGCAAGGCGCTTGGCCCGTCCATGGCCGAGCTTACCGAATGGGCGTTCAAGCTGCGCGAGGCGGTGGACGCGCGCGATAAGGTCGAATGACCGGCGGCAAACGTCCAACGCCTCAACCGGCGCAACGGGCCCCTGATCACAGCCAAGGCCGGCACGGCTGTGTTTCCCGGCATCGGCCAATATCCCCTTGCCGCTGACGGCCTGGCTGCAACGGATCGCATCTGCGCCTGCTCCACGTCCTTAGAGCGCGTCGAACATTATCCCTCGATCGCCGCCCGCGAGGCGCCCCCCCCCCCCCTGCGCTTGCGCCTGTCCAAGCCACGCGCTTGCAGCCCCCGATCCTTGCGTGTCTGTGGGCGCGGGTCGCGAGCCTAGGCCCGGTTGCAGGATGCGGCCAGGGACGCGGGAGACAATAGCGCCCGTAGCGCGACTTCGAACCCGGCGGCGATCATATCGGGCGCGCTGGCCGGATGCGTACTCGCGTGCAGCGCCAAAGCGCGCGTCATCATGAGCAAAGTCTCGATACGGCCGTTGATGTCCCTTTCCGCAAGGCCTTCGAACGCGGGCGCGACAATGGTGCGAAGGGCATCGCGGAATCGATCGTCCACGCGCGCGACCAGTTCGGCGACCCTGGGATTGCGCGCCGCTTCGGCCAGGACCGCCTGGGCAAGCGCTGCCCGCTCAAAGTCGAGCAACCATGGCACGGCATTGAGGTATCGATCGACAAGGGCATCGATGTCCAGCTTTCCCAGCTCATCCGGGTGGGTGATGTGCAGCATGAAATCCTCAAAATCGCGCTCGGTGAGGGCGATCATGATCGCTTCCTTGCTCGCGAATATTTTATAGACGTGCCCAACGCTCATGGATGCTTGCGCGCAGATGCGGCTGATCGTCGCTGCGTGGACCCCCTCGGCAATGACGCATGCGCGCGCGGCATCGAGGATTTGAGTCTTGCGGGACATCGCGCGCTCTTCCCGTCGTGATATCACCGCTGCCGATCGTGCCATCTATCATTTTCCCAACCGCTTGCGGCGCCCAGAAGCCGAAGCAGAGCGTCTTGCATATCTTGCCCTGTGGGATAAGGAAATAGGTATAGAGCGAGCGATCACTCTATTTCTATTGACCGACCGACGCGCCTGTGTCATTCCAGGTCGAACGGCCGATCGCTTCGGCCTGTAACCAAAGACCTGCGATATGCTGGCGATGGCGCAATGGAAAAGGATGAGGATCAGGCGATGAAGGGTTTCGACCATGCCGAACTGCGGACCCATTATGATGACATAATGGGGCTGATCGCCCGCAAGGAGCCGACGCTCGCGCCCGATATCCTCAAGGTTCCGGTGACGGACTATACCGATCGCGCGCGATGGGAACGCGAAGTCGCGCTCCTGAGGACGACGCCGATGATGCTCGCATTGTCGAGCGAGCTGCCCGAGCCTGGCAGCTATTGGGCCATGACCCGGCTTGGCGTGCCGATGCTGCTCACGCGCTTGAAATCGGGCGAGGCGAGGCTGTTCATCAATGCCTGCCGGCACCGCGGCGCCAGGGTGGTGGAGGACGGAAAGGGCAAGGAACCGCGCTTTACCTGTATCTATCATGCCTGGACATATGGGCTGGACGGGAAGCTCCTGGCATTGCCGGAAAACCGGATTTTCGGGGACGTCGACAAGAGCTGCTACGGCCTGACCGAACTGGCAGTCGAAGAAAGGGCCGGCCTGATCTGGGGGGTGCTCACACCGGGCGCGCCGCTCGACCTCGACGAATATCTGGGACCGCAGATGACGGACCTGCTGGCGAAATGTCGCCTGGACCGCTTCCAGGTCGTCAACCAGATCGAATTGCCCGCCGCGAACTGGAAGCTGGCGTTCGAAGGCTATTGCGAATCCTACCATTTCATCAGCCTGCACGCCAAGAGCTTCGGCAGCTTCGTCATTCCCAATGTACTGAAATTCGACAGCTTCAATTCGCATACGCAGTTCCTGACGCCGGTTCTGGGCATCGACGGTTGCGATCCTTCATCGACGAATGATCTGAAGCGCTATGTGCAACTCGCCTTCACCTGCTTCCCCACGACTTTCTTTGCCTTTGCGAGCGACACGGCCTTCTCAAGCGAACGAGAAGCCGGAGTCGAGCCGGTAGAACGGATTTTCATCAACCAGGTCCTGCCCGGCGACAGCCCGGAAACGTCGATAACCATCTCTCGCACCGTGGTCAGTACCGACTTCATCGGGACACCGATCGAGGAAGAGACGCGGCACTGGTCGATGATGACCCACAGGACCGTCCGCGAAGAGGATTATCCGGTCGTGCAAAGCACCCAGGCCACGCTGCTGTCGGGCGCTCAGGACCACCTGACGATCGGGCGCAACGAAATCGCCATTCATCACCTCCACCAGATGTTGCGCAAAGCATTGGGCGACGAATTGCTGGGCGAACGCGGCGACCATGCTCCCGCTGTCGGGCACATGGCGAATGTGTCGCCGCCGATGGTCAATTGCTGAGGGACCGTCGAGCGCATGGACGGCGTGCCGCGCCACCCCGGCCGACAAGGCGACGGGACCCGTTTTCTCGCCATCCACAGGGCCGATGCCGAGCACCAATATCGGTTTGACTACCACGATGAATTTTATGCATCATAGCGCGCCGATTTAGTCATTGGACTGGCGGTGAGACCGAGCGTAACCGCGAGGCAGCATAATAGGGAGGCGGATTGATGCCAGGCAAATTGACTTTCGGTTACCTTTACGATTTCCGTAATCCGCCGCAGTGGCGTCGGCCCTGGGCAGATGTTTACAAGGAAGCCATCGACGTCGCCGTCTGGAGCGAAGGGATCGGTTTCGGGGGCGCATGGGTGCCCGAGCATCATCTGTCCAGCGATGGCTACCTGCCCTCGCCGCTCGCCGTGATTTCGGCGATGGCGACGCGCACCAAGCGCATCAGGCTTGGCACCTGGATCGCATTGGCCCCGCTATATCACCCGATGCGCTTCGCTTCCGATTGCGCGGTGCTCGACATCATTTGCGAAGGGCGGCTCGATGCCGGCCTCGCGATCGGATATCGGCCAACGGAATATGCGGCGATGGGCGTCGATTTCACCAAGCGTGGCCGGCTGTTCGACGAATGGCTGGAGATCGTCACCAAATTGTGGGCGGGCGGAAAGGTGAGCTATGCCGGGGAGCATTATCAGCTGGATGACGTCCAGTTGATGCCGCCCGCCCCCAACAGCCGCATCCCGATTTTCATCGGCGCCTTTGCCCCCAAGGCGATGGACCGGGTGCTGGCCTATGCCGACGGCTATGTGGGATCGGTCGAAGGCGCCGAACTCTATGTCCAGAAGCTGCGCGAGCAAGGGAAGGACATGAGCGAGGGCAAGGTACGGCTCGGCGATTTCTACACCCTCGTCGCCCGCGACCCGGAACAGGCGATGGAGGAGCTGGCTCCCCATTTCCTGCACGTCAACAACGCCTATGCCGAATGGGGTGGCGAGGGGATGGACTGGATGAGCCTCGACGATTTCAAGGCGTCGGGCAAGTTGCAGATATTGACCCCCGATGCCGCGATCGCGAAATACAAGGGATTGCAGGAACGGATGCCGCTCGACCATGTATGCATGATGATGCCGGCGGGCCTCCCCGCCAAGCGCTTCATGCCCTACGCGCAACTGTTCGCCGACGAGGTGTTGCCGGCTTTCAAATAGGCGGAGGGGCGCGGGCGTTGCTGGCGATCGGACATGCGCAAGGATGCGGTGACGCAACTTTTGCGATGTTCGACGCAAATCGCCGGCCCGCCCCCTTCCGCTCAAGGCGATTGCCCGTTTCCTTTGTTCAGTTTCGGATATAGTGCCTAGCGCTACCTGGCCTTTGGCCATGTCGAATTTTCGATGCGGGTCGAGGCGCTCGCAGGATTTTACAGGAGAAAGTGGATGGAACTCGGCAAACTTGCGATTTGGGCCAATGTCAATGGACCGATCAGCTTTTTCGAGGACGAGAAGTCCGGCGAACTGGGACCGGCGACGGCCGAACGCCTCGCTCGTTTCGCCCGCCGCGTCGAGGAACTGGGCTATGATTCGATCTGGATGCCCGACGCTTTCGGCCGCGATCCCCTGCTCGCCTCCGCCTGGTTGCTGGCCAACACCACCACGCTGAAGGTGGCGACGGGCATCATCAGCATCTATTCGCGCGATCCCATCGCCATGCGGGCCGGCGCCGATGCGCTGAACGAACAATGGGGTGGACGCTTCATCCTGGGCCTGGGCGTTTCCCATCGCGAAACCGTGGAGGGGATGCGCGGCCACCAATATGAAAAACCGATCCCCGCGATGCGATCCTATCTGGAGGCGATCGCCAAGGCGCCCTATTATGCGGCGGCGCCCGCTGAACCGACGACGATCGTGCTGGCCGGTCTGCGCGAAAAGATGATCGAGCTGGGCGGGACGCACGCGCAGGGCGCGCACAGCTACCTTGTGACGCCCGAACATACTGCCCAGGCCCGCGCGATCCTGGGCCCGGACAAGCTGCTCTGCGTCGAGCAGCCGATGGCGCTGGAAACCGACCCTGTAAAGGCGCGGGAACTCGCACGCGCCGAGGTCGCATTCTATCTCACGCTGCCGAACTATTGCAATTCGTGGAAGGCGCTGGGCTTTTCCGACGAGGATCTTGCCAATGGCGGCTCCGATCACTTCGTCGACTCGCTCGTCGCCTGGGGTGACGAGGCGGCGCTGCGCAAGCGCATCGACGAGCATCTGAGCGCAGGCGCGACCCAGGTGTGCATCAAGCCGTTGGCGCCAGGGGGCGGCAGCACCGACATGCGCATCGTCGAACTGCTCGCGCCTGGCGCCTGAGCGGCGGTTGGACGAACATATAAAATAGATATGGAGTGATGCCTGTGCGTGCCGTTACCGCTGATTTCGACAATCTTTCGCAGTCCCCACGGATTTCGGAAATAGAGCAGCCGACGTTATCGGACGGTGAAATGCTGGTACGCATTTCCTATGGCGGGATGAATGCGGCGGACTGGCAATATTCGCAGGGAATGGTGCCGACCATGGCCCGCGGCAGCCTCAATATCCTGGGTTTTGAGGCTGCCGGCGTGGTCGCGCGGGTCGCACCGGACGTCACGAGCTTCCGCGAGGGTGACCGCGTCATGTTCGCGCGAAGCCGCGCGACCGGGGATACGGGCACGTTCGCGGAATATGTCGCGTTCCCGGCCGATCTGGCGTGTCGCGTGCCGGACTGGATGACGATGGAGGATGCAGCCGCCACGCCTATCTGCTTCCTCACCTCCTACATCTCGCTGTTCGC
Organism: Sphingobium anseongense; assembly: GCF_037725245.1. NCBI lineage: Bacteria > Pseudomonadati > Pseudomonadota > Alphaproteobacteria > Sphingomonadales > Sphingobiaceae > Sphingobium > Sphingobium anseongense. The sequence goes on from NZ_JBBJUL010000005.1 coordinate 8,256, forward strand.
GGACGATCTGGGCAACGCCAAGCCGGGGCAAAAGGTGCTGATCCATGGCGGCTCCGGCGGCGTCGGCAGCTTCGCCATCCAGCTGGCAAAATATGGCGGGCTGCTCGTGGCGGCGACGGGCCGCACGGCCAATCAGGACTATATGATCGAAATGGGCGCGGACATCGCCATCGACTATACCGATCGGGAAAAAGGCATCGTCGCGCAGACGCGCGAGTGGGCGCCCGAAGGAGTCGATCTGGTGTTCGACGCCGTGCGGCAAGATACACTGCCCGACGCGCTCGCTGCGTTGAAACCGGGCGGAACGCTGGTCAGCATATCGACCGGTCTCGACACCAGCAATCTGGACGAGCAAATGGTCGCGTCGCAGGCCCGCGGGTTCAAGCATGTGCGCTGTTTTGCCCATTGGCCCGAGAGAATTGCCAAGGTGCCCTTGGTCAACATTCTGGAGAAGAAGGGCATTCGCATCCCTCCGGTCGAAGTGGTGGAACTTGACGACCTCGAACCCGCGATCACGCGGCTCAGGGGTGGGCATAACCGGGGCAAGCTCGTGCTGAAGATGACGGGCAAATAAGGTCCGGCATCGGCCGCCGCCGGATGAGTCAGGCGCTGCATCGACAATGATGGAAGGCGGTGGCGCGCAGCCGCCGCCTATCTATGCCATGATGCCGAGGTCATAGCCGCATGTCGAAGGGCAAAAGTTCCTCCGCCGAGCTTGCGCGCTGGCGTCGCACAGCCGGATCCGCAGGGGGATTGATCAGATCCGCGATTATGGATCGGGCCATGCGAGACAGTTTCCTGTTCTGCAAAGTAACCAGAACGATGTCCTGATACTTCCACTTGTCGATCAGGTCGCCGATAGGAAGCTCGACCAAGTCATATTCCGGGTGCGATGAAAGCACATGCCTCATGACAACGATCAGGGATTCGGTTCTTTGCGCCAGATCCATTGCGTATAATATGTCGTCGCAATGTATCGTCGTACGAAAATTATATTCATGACGCCAACCATAGTTCGCGTCACCATTATACCCAGTGGATACCGGAATTCTGGGCGAAAGTATCGGATATTCGGACATTTCCGCCAAATCTATGGAATCTTTATTCGCCAGAGGATGTGATTTTCTGGCAGCTATGACGAATTCCACCCGACACAGCGGTTCGAGTGCCAGTCGATTGGACATGGTATCGACATCGCGTTCAGCGGCAACGTAGAACTCGATATCCTCTTTCAATAATGAATTAAGCAGCTTTTCTCCCGATTGCTCGATGATTTCTATGTCGAAACCGGAACAGTGACTCAAAGACATTGCCAACGTCTGTTTCACAATATCGAGCTGAGCGAGCGCAGGGGTTATCCCGAAGACGGCCTTGCCCGAGGACCCTGCGCTCAAGGCATCGATTTCGTAAACAAACTCATCGATCTGATGGACCAGCCGTCTGGCAAAGACGAGGAATTCGCGACCCAGCGGCGTCAGCCTGACCCCCGTCTGGTTCCTGTCGAACAGGCAAATGCCGATGCATTCCTCCAGATTGGCGATGCTCCTGCTCAAGGCCGATTGGGTTATGCGCAGGACGTTGGCTGCCCGCTGATAATTTAGCTCGTTTGCCAGGACAACGGCTCGGTCGAGGGAGCGGATGTCCCTCATCTTGAGGAGTTTGTCTAGCATAGGTCCATATCCGTCAGGTTGCTCGACATCGCGATCCTTTGTGCCAGGCGCGCGGGGGTCAACCCATGTTTGCCCGGCATGGCTTCCCCGCACCGCGTCTCCGACGATTTTCGCCTCTGTTCGACCATAAGATCGAGACGAACGTCACGACGCTTGAAAGCCACCTCACTCTCCTGCCCATGCACGATGCGTTGCGCCCGCCACTGCATATATGTGGCGTTCATATGTGCTGTAACAATTGTTACAAGAACAATCCGGCCATGCCTCCTCCTGCCCACCGACACTCGCGGCGTGCCGAGGTGGTGGAGGCGGACCATGATATCGTTGCGGAACAAGGCCCCGTCAAGCTGGCCGTGCGCCAGGTTGCGGCAGCAGCGGGTATCCAGCGCCGCGGGCTTCAGTCACTATTTTTCGGGCAAGCAGCTTCTGGTGTCGGCGGTCTGTCGCGTCCCATCTGATAGCAGGATGCGGGCGAATGCCGGTCACACCGTCCCGCTCGGCTCGCCGCGCTCGGCACGATCGAACGCCATGTCCCAGAAGAGCCGACCGCCATCAGCCGCATGGTTGACGCTTCGCAACAATTGGAAGGGCACGGCGACCGCCGACCGCACGGGAATGCGAACGACATCCGCGCCGCCGGGGTCGTCGCTGCCGAAATCGAAAAATGCCGCGACGTCGTCGGTCGCTCGCATCCGGAACGGCGCGCCTTCGGCCATCTCCGGCATCTCGACGAACCGGCATCCTGTTGCGGTCAATGGCGCATAGAGCATGTCCCACAGGCCGGGATTGAGATTGCGGGTAAATACCTGCAAGCGCGAACTGTCCAGTTCCCCGGGCGCAATCGACGGACGCTGCGCCCATTGATGCGATCGGCCCACTGTCACCGCCAAGCCATAATGCGCCAGGACGATACGTTCGAAACGGGCGGTGTCGACTTCGCCCATCATGAAGGACAAGTCGATCTCGCCGGCCTCCAGCTTCGCCAACAGCGGGAGCGACCAGGCGCTTTCAAGCTCAAGGCTGACGTCGGTATGGGCCAGGGCGAAATCGTTGAGCAACTCGTGCCGGTGCCGGCTCGTCTTGGTGCTGGGCGCGGCCCCTATCCGCAGCACGCGCCGCTCGCGACGGCCCAGCTGGAGCGATAATCGGTCGGCGGTTTGGGACAGGCGCGCCATCTCCTCCGCCACAGGCAGGAAGGCGGCACCACGCTCTGTCAAGGTGACGCTGCGGGTCGTGCGATGCAGCAGGCGGAAACCCAGTATGTTTTCCAGCTTGGCGAGCCGCGCCGACAACCAGGGTTGCCCCACCCGCAGGCGTTGCGACGCGCGGACGAAGGAGCGTTCCTGCGCGATCGCGGCGAACTCGATCATGAGCCTAGGATCGATCCGCACCGCTGCCTCTCCTGATGGCGCGCACGATAATGTCGAAATTCGACTTAATCAAGCGCCAATCCGGCTTGGACTAGGCCCCAATGCGATTGCATAATCCTTATCCCGGCACGAAATGGCCGATAGTCCGCAGGTTCGTTGCGCCGGTCGCAACAATGATGGAGAGGATAATGTCGGCATCATCCGGGACAGTGGCGACGCCGTCCTATCTTGAAATCGTGGCCGGCTTTGACATGGACGATGAGCTGGCATTGCTGAGGATGGATGACGGCGGGGCGGTCAATGCCGCCGAACTGTGTTGCACCCGTCATGCCAGCGATCCCGACCGGGTGGCATTGCGTCATCGCGCCCCGGACGGCGCCACCCGCGACTGGACCTTCGCCGAACTCGATCGCGCGTCGTCGCGTTTCGCCGCGGTGCTGCGCGACCTTGGCGTCACGAAGGGGGATCGCGTGGCGGGCCTGTTGCCGCGCACCGCCGAATTGCTGGTCACCATATTGGCGACATGGCGGATCGGTGCGGTGTACCAGCCGCTGTTCACCGCCTTTGGCCCCAAGGCGATCGAGCACCGGCTCAAGCTGGCCGATACGCGCGTCGTGGTCGCCGATGCCGCGAACCGGCCGAAACTGGCGGACCTCGACACGCAGGCCGCGACAGTCATAGTGGGCGCAGCGGCCGGCAGCGGCGACAGGGACTTCTGGTCGGCCATCAACGAACAGGCAGGTGGCATCGCGCCGGTTCGGCTCGCTCTGGACGACCCGTTCCTGATGATGTTCACCTCCGGCACGACAGGGTTGCCCAAGCCGCTGTTCGTGCCGCTGCGCGCGATCGCCTGCTTCGTCTTGTATATGCGCCATGCCATCGATCTGCGGGCCGACGACCGGTTCTGGAACCTTGCCGACCCCGGCTGGGCCTATGGCCTTTACTGGGCCGTTATCGGCCCGCTCGCGATGGGCATGACGACGGTCTTTCACGAAGGCGGCTTCAGCGTGGAGTCCACCTATGACACGATCGTCGAATATGGGATCACCAACCTGACAGGATCGCCGACCGCCTATCGACAATTTCTTGCCGCCGGCCCCGAAAAGGCGGCCCGCGTCAAGGGCCGGTTGCGCGTGGTCAGCAGTGCCGGCGAACCGCTGAACCCCGAAGTGATCCGCTGGTTCGACCAGCATCTCGACGTCGCGATACATGATCATTACGGGCAAACCGAACTCGGCATGGTGGTGTGCAACCATCATGGCCTTTCGCATCCGGTGCGGATCGGATCGGCCGGCTATGCGCTGCCCGGCTACCGCGTCGTCATACTTTCGCCCGACGACCGGGAACTGGGCGTGGGCGAACCGGGCGAATTGGCCCTGGATCTGGCGCAATCGCAGCTGATGTGGTTCACCGGCTATATGGGCCGCGACACGCCGGCGCTGACCGGCGCCTATTTTCGCAGCGGGGACATGGCCGAACTGAATGACGACGGCAGCATCTCGTTCCTTGGCCGTTCCGACGATGTCATCACCACATCGGGCTATCGCGTCGGCCCGTTCGATGTCGAGAGCGCGCTGCTGGAACATCCGGCCGTCGTGGAATCGGCGGTGATCGGAAAGCCCGATCCGGAGCGGACCGAGATCATCAAGGCGTTCGTGGTTTTAAGGCCGGAATATGAGCCAGGCCCGGCGCTCGCCGAGGAGTTGCGCCTGCACGTCCGGTCCTGCCTGTCTGCGCATGCCTATCCGCGCGAAATCGTCTTCGTCACCGACCTGCCCAAGACGCCCAGCGGCAAGGTCCAGCGTTTCCTGCTTCGCCAGCAGGAGATCGCCCAGCAGCCCGCGGCCGCATCATGACCGTTTCTATCCGGCCCGATCCCGGCGTTTCGGCTTTCGATGCGGTCGCGGGGCGCCGTTCGATCCGCCGCTTCCTGCCCGACCCGGTGCCATATGCGGTAGTCGACAACATGCTGGCAACCGCATCGCGCGCGCCTTCGGGACAAAATATGCAGCCCTGGCTGGTCCATGTGGTCACCGGCGATACCCGCGCGCGCCTGTGCAGCGTGGTGGCGGACGCGGTCATCGCGGGCGAGCGCAGCGACGAATATGCATATTTCCCGGCCGAGATCCGTGAGCCCTATCGCGCGCGCCGACGCAAGATCGGCTTTGACCTGTTCGCGATCTACGGCATCGGCCGAGACGATCTGGAGGGGCGCCAGCGCGTGCTGCTGCGCAACTTCGACTTCTTCGGCGCGCCGGTTGGGCTGTTCTTCACGATGGAACGCGACTGGGGCTATGGCGCGTGGATCGACATGGGCAACTTCATGACCAACATCATGACGCTGGCGCCCGCCTTTGGCCTGGCGACATGCCCGCAACAGGCCTGGGCGGAATATGGCGCGGCCGTCCGCCGGGTGCTGCCGGTGCCGGACGATCATGTGATCGTATCCGGCATGGCGCTGGGGGTTCCCGACCTTGAGGCCCCGGTCAATGCCCTGGTGACGGAGCGCGTCGCAACCAGCGCTTTCGTCCGGCATCATGGCTGACCCCGGATGGTCGAGGCGGGAGCGAGCATGTTTGCGTTGTGGGCGTGGCGCCTGATCGGGCGCACTATATGTCCGGCTCGGCTGCGTATCGCTCTTTAAGGAGAAACAAGATGCAAAATGATCCTGTCGTCATCGCCAGCTATGCGCGCACGCCGATGGGCGGGTTCCAGGGCGCCTTGTCCGCGCTCAAGGCCACCGACCTTGGCGCCGCCGCGGTGAAAGCGGCGGTGGAGCGCGCGGGGATATCATCCGACGATGTCGATCGCATCTATATGGGCTGCGTGCTGCCAGCCGGGTTGGGGCAGGCGCCCGCGCGACAGGCGGCGCTGGGCGCGGGCCTTGGCATTCATACCGAAGCGACGACCGTCAACAAGATGTGCGGATCGGGCATGCAGGCGGCGATCATGGCGCACGAGGCGCTGGTGGCGGGCGCAGCCGACGTGGTGATCGCGGGCGGCATGGAAAGCATGACCAACGCGCCCTATGCGCTGACCAAGCATCGCGGCGGCGCGCGCATCGGCCATGATCGCATCATCGACACGATGATGATGGACGGGCTGGAAGACGCCTATGAACCTGGCAAGGCGATGGGCGTCTTTGCCGAGGAAACCGCGCGCGACTATCAATTCACGCGGGACGAGCAGGACGCCTATGCCATCCGGTCGCTCGAACGGGCAAATGCGGCCATCCGCGGCGGTGCGTTCGCCAGCGAGATCACGCCGGTCACGGTCGCGGGCCGGGGCGGCGATACCGTCGTCGATACCGACGAGCAGCCCGGCAAGGCCAGGCCCGATAAAATCCCGGCGCTCAAGCCCGCCTTCGTCAAGGATGGCACGATCACCGCCGCCAACGCCTCCTCCATCTCCGACGGTGCGGCAGCGCTGGTCATGACGCGGGCCAGCGTGGCGGAACGGCTCGGCCTCAAGCCGGTGGCAACGGTCGTCGCGACCGCCGCCCATGCGCACGAGCCGTCCAAATTCGCCATTGCGCCCGTCCCGGCGATCCGCAAGGTGCTGAAAAAGGCAGGCTGGTCGGTCACGGACGTCGACCTGTTCGAGGTCAACGAAGCCTTCGCCGTCGTCGCGATGATCGCGGCGAAGGAACTGGGCATCCCCGACGACAGGCTAAACGTCAATGGCGGCGCGACGGCGCTGGGCCATCCCATCGGCGCGTCGGGCGCGCGCATCCTCGCGACGCTGATCGCCGCGCTCGAACATCGCGGGCTCAGGCGCGGCGTCGCCAGCCTGTGCATCGGCGGGGGCGAGGCCACCGCCATGGCGATCGAGCTGATCTGAAGGGAAAGCCGCGACATGGATATTCGAAACAGCGCCGCCATCGTCACCGGCGGCGCATCGGGCCTTGGCCTGGCGACGGCGACGATGCTGGCGGCGCAGGGGGCGAAGGTTGCGATCTTCGATCTCAACGAAGCGGATGGCGAGGCAGCGGCGGCAAATGTCGGCGGCGTCTTCGTTCGCGTCGACGTCGCCGATGAGGCCAGCGTCGCTTCCGCCATCGACGTGGCCGAACAGGCCCATGGCATCGCCCGCATACTCGTCAACTGCGCCGGCGTCGCGCCCGCCGCGCGGACGGTGGGCAAGGATTTCGCGCCGCATCCGCTGGCCGGTTACCGCAGGACGATAGAGATCAACCTGGTCGGCACCTTCAACGTCCTGTCCCAATTCGCGGCCCGGGCGGCCAGAGTCGAGGAGGTAGAGGGAGAACGCGGCGTCATCGTCAATACCGCCTCGGTCGCCGCCTATGACGGCCAGATCGGACAGGCTGCCTACAGCGCATCGAAGGGCGGGATCGTCGGCATGACCTTGCCGGTCGCACGAGATCTGGCGCAGCACAAGATCCGCGTCATGGCCATCGCGCCGGGCATTTTCCTGACGCCGATGATGCAATCCTTTCCGCAACATGTGCAGGACGCGCTGGGCGCACAGGTCCCCCACCCCAGTCGCCTGGGGGACCCCCGCGAATATGCGCAACTGGTCGAGGCGATCGTCCGCAATCCCATGCTTAACGGAGAGGTCATCCGGCTGGACGGCGCCATCCGCATGCCGCCGCGCTGAAGGGGATCGGCGCTGGCGGACATTGCTCGCAACATTGCCGCCGCGTCGCCCCGCCCGAGGATCCGGGCGACGGCATCGCGCTTGCACCCATCGCCGGAACTGCCCCTCCCCATGGCCGCCCGCCGCCCTCAAAAAGTCGGGATCGCAGCCGCCCTGAAATAGAGCGGCGGTTATTCACATTCCCGCGAGGATGACTATTTTGCCCGGCATAATGGCGGATGAAGGCGGCGAACGGGACCCGGCCCGGCGTTTATCTCCCCAAATCTTCGTCAAGGATGGCACGATCAACGCTGATCGCCACACCATGTCGCGCGTCATTCCCGCATCGGCCGGTTGCCCCGGCACGGTCATATGATATGGCGAACCCGAACGACTTATAACGTGCGTTACGGGCGGGAATATCTGTATGTCCTTACCAGTCGATCGCCATTCGCGTCGCGCCGAGGTGGCGGAGGCGGCCTACCATATCGTCGCGGAACAGGGTCTGGACATGTTGACCGTCCGGGCGGTGGCTAAGGCCATGGGGTGCAGCACCGCCGTGGTCAGTCATTATTTCGCGGGCAAGCAGGACCTGCTGCTGGCGGTGCATCGCTTTGCCTCCGAATGCGCCTTCATGCGATGGGCATCCGTGGAAGCTGCGGGGGGCGACCTGTGCGCCTGCCTGAAAGAGGTGCTTCCGACCGACACCGAAATGCGGCGCTATTGGCGGGTCTATTTTTCGTTCTGGAGCACGGTAGGGACAGATCCCGGCCTTGGCGCGATCCATAGCGGCATGCTGGCGCGCAGCCTGGATAATATTCGCCGACTGATGAACAAGGACCCGCGCCTTGCGAAGCTTGAGACCCCTGCGCTGGACAGCCTCGTTCGTCAGGTTCTGGCCTTGCAGACCGGCATCGCGACGCAAGCGGCCATCAGCGAAGACTATTGGCCGGCGGACCAGCAAATTGCAGATCTCGAAAGCGGTTTTGCAAAGCTTCTGGCCGGGGCATGATCGAAGGCGGCGCCTGGGGGTTCAGCGCGCCGGTATCGCGCCTCTTGCTCCGGGCGGGCGGGTGCTTTTTGCGAGCCCCTCGCCGTACCGCGCGCCGGGCGAATTTCGCAGTTTTCACTTGTGACAACTGTTATATGGCCTACTATCGCGCGGCGATGATGCGCGCATATTGTGATCAAACCAGTCGATCCGCCGGATTGATCCCGTCCTGAAGCAATGGCGCGCAACCGCTGAACAAGACGAAGCGCATGTGTCCGGCATTGGCTCCGGGTCCATGGGACTGTCGCGGCCGGAGGGAGCCTGAACATGTATAAAAGCAATGAAATCATGCAGATCGCTTATGTCGTCGACGATCTTGACGCTGCCATCGAACGCTGGAGAAGCCTGATCGACACAGGTCCTTTCTTCGTTTTTCGTGACAGCTCCCCCGAAATATTCAAATATAGGGGGCAGCAGAGCGAGGTGCGACTGGATATCGCGATCGGACAGGTTGGCCCTGTTCAGGTTGAATTTGTTCAGCCCAAGATGGCGGGCCCCAATATCTGGCGCGACGGCGTTGCCGCGGGCGCGCAGGGCTTCCATCATCAATGCTATGTGACCGATGATCTTCAGGCCGAAATCGCGCGCTACGCGCAGATGGGCGTCGAGTTGGGTGTCGAGGCCCAGGCGGGACCGATCGCATTCGCCTATTTCGATACGCGACATCTGATCGGGAGCATGACCGAAGTGGTACAGCGTTGCGAGGCGTTCGACGGACTGTGCAAAATGATCGCGGATGCGGCGGTCGACTGGGATGGCTCCGACCCGGTGCGCGTTCTGGGCTGAAATAGCCCCCCCTTTTTGGACTGTCTCGATTTGGTAGTCGGAGCGATTTGGCAATGAGAATGTACCGCCGGCCGGCGCAGGCTCGCCGGCTTGAAGCTGCGCGACGCACGCGAATGGCACGCGGCTTCGGGCTGGCTTTTTAAAGATACGCGCTGGCAGGTGTAGCGGGAGGATGCGATGAGCAGATATTTCGGGAGCGCCATGCAGACGGCGTTCGTCGTTCGCAATATAGACGATCATATTCGGCGCTGTGTCGAGGTCGGTATCGGTCCCTTCTTCGTCAGCCGGAACATGATCCTGAACATGCGCTGCCGTGGCGAGCGGCGGCAGGTGCCCATCACCATCGCGCTCGCCTATTCGGGATCGATGATGTATGAATATCTCGAACCGCATGACGACACGCCATCGCCCTATAGCGCGTTTCTGGCGAAGAACCCCGAAGGCGGCCTGCATCACCTCGCCTATTTCTGCGACGATTATGACGATGCGCTTGCCAGGGCGAAGTCGCGGGGCGGGACGTTCGACATTGTCATGGAGCTTTACACGCAGGACGGCAGCCTGATCGAAATCTACGTCGAACCTGAGGGACAGCCTGACGGGCTGCTGTCCCAGCTGATCGTGGAAAGCATGTTCGGCAGCTTTTTCAAGCAGGCCGAGGCCGCCGCGCTCGAATGGGACGGGACCAGCCCGGTGCGTCCGCTCGCCGATCTGCTGCCGCCGGTGATGCAGCCGCCAGTGATGCGGCCGCGCGGGGCCACATAAGTTCGGGACCCGGACGGGTGTCGTTGCATAAGGAGAGGTCGACGAAATGCTTACGGACACAGTCGTGATCGTGACGGGCGGTATGCGGCCGGATAAGACGCTGTCGCATATTGCTTTTCGAAAGGACCCAGGTAAAATTTAGGGCACATGCCTCAATCGACAGTTGACAAAGCCGGTTGACTTGGGTGATGAAGGAATAACAGACAAGTTTTAAGAACCAATATGTTTTGCCTGTACTATCGGTTCAGTTAAAATCGCCGCGATCAGTCAGCAGGGCTTGATACCCTCGATATTAACGAAATAAAGATACGTTTCCGGGCAAAAAGATGATTAAATATTAACCGCGATAATAAAAATAGATAAATTGGCTGGCAATGCCGATAAATAAGAGGGGATGTTCGATGAAGACGAGCTATGTCATTCTTAAAACAATATTGCTTGCCGGCAGCGCCATGACCGGCTTTTCGGCCCAGGCCCAGTCCGCCGGCGCGCAGGATGCCGCGACATCTTCTGCCAGCGCCGCCCAGGGCGAGGCGTCCGGTTTGGGCGACATCATCGTGACGGCGCAGCGCCGCTCCGAACGGTTGCAGGACGTCCCGGTCGCCATCACGGCGGTCACCCCTGAATCGGCGCAGCAGCTTGGCCTGCGGAACCTTCGCGATATCAAGCTGGTCGTGCCCGGTACGGACTTTGCGGAAGGCACGGGTTTCGCGCAGCTGTATATCCGCGGCATCGGCCAGAATTTCGCGACGCCGGGTGTGGAAGCGCCCGTCTCGGTCTATCTCGACGGCGCTTATCTGCAACGCACGGCGGGATATAACTCGCTGCTCGACATCGTCGATCCCGGCACGATCGAAGTGCTGCGCGGGCCGCAGGGAACCCTGTACGGCCGCAACGCCACGGGCGGCGTGATCCGCCTCAACGCGGCGCTGCCGACATCGAAGTTCGAGGGCCGCGTGCTGGGCGAATATGGCCGGTTCGACCATAAGCAGTTCGACGGCATGCTGAACCTTCCCGTCAGCGAAACGCTGAGCGTCCGCTTCGCGGGCCGCTATCTGGAAGAAGACGGCTATATCCGCAATCTTGCGACCGGCAACGACCTTGGCGGCGGACGATCCTACACGCTGCGCGGCACGGTGCGGTGGCAGCCGAACGACAGCACGGACATCGTCGCAGGCGTCGAATATCAAAAGAGCCGCTGGCGGCGGGATATCGATCAACTCGCCTTCGGCGCGCCCCTGTGCCTTACCTGCCAGACCACCGGCAACACGCCGGCCGACGGTTTCTACGAAACCAACCAGACCGAATTGGTGCCGTTCCGCAATCGCGTCCTGCGCACCTATGTACGGACCACCTTTTCCACGGACAATTTCGACATAACCAGCCTGAGCACCTTCCTGTCCGACAAGAGCGTGCAGAAGGCCGATAACGATTATGTGCCCGTCAACGCTTTCGTGTTCGAAGTGCGCGGCGTGGGCGGCAAGACCTATTCGCAGGAATTGCAGGTCGCATCGCATCTGGACGGGCGGTTCAACTATATCTTCGGGGTCAACTATCTTTACGACAAGGCCTTTTTCGACCTTGCGCTGACGGGTAACGACTATGCCGGCGTGATCGCCGCCACCGGGGATGGCCCTGGCACCGTGAATACCATCCGCACGGAATCGATCTCGGCCTTTGTCGAGGGCAATTACAAGCTGACCGATCAGGTGAAGGTGACCTTCGGCGGACGCTATACCTATGACAAGCGGACGATCACCGGCGACAATAATGCCGGGTTCGAATTGTTCGGCTTGCCGGACAGGTTCACCTTCGGCGGTTCGTTCCGTGCGTTCACACCCCGCTTTGTCCTGGCCTGGGACAATGGCCCGACCAACATCTATTACAGCTTCACGCGGGGCTTCAAGGCGGGCGGTCTGAGCACGCCCGCCACATCGCCGGCCGAGGCGCTGCGTCCTGAAAAGATCTTCAACCATGAAATCGGCATCAAGAATTCCCTGATGGGCGGAATGCTGCGCACGTCGCTGTCGGTCTTCTATTACAAGAACAAGGATTTGCAGACCCAGATCATCGACGCGACCGCAGGCGGATCGCGGTATGAAAATGCCGGCGGGCTAGAGGGCTATGGCGCGGAGTTCGAGGCGACGCTGCGTCCGACCGACGGGCTGACGCTGGGCGCCTCGCTGGGCTATCTGCACACTGAATTTTTCGATTATGAAAATGCGTCGCAGGTGTGCGTGAGGCCCTTCGATCCGGCCGCACCGGGGGCGGTTCTCTTCAATTGCCCTCCCGGACCGGACACGAACCTGAATGGCGTGCGCGGCGTCCATGCGCCAAAATTGCAGGCGTCGCTGACCGCCAGCTATGAATTCCCGATCGGAACATGGAGTGCCAATATCGCCGGTGCGGCGCAATATCGCTCATCGTTCGACTTCGCGGCGAATGGCGGCGGCGTCCTGCACTATGACCGTCAGGGCAGCTACACCGTCGCCAACTTCTCGGGCTATGTCAGCCCTCCGGGCGACAATATCCGCCTTGGCGGCTATATCGACAACGCGTTCGGCCAGAAATATGCGGTCTATCGCTCCACCAGCCAGCCCTATGGCCTGAGCTATCAGGCGGGCAAGCCGACCACCTATGGCGTTCGTGCCGAATATCGTTTCTAAATAGCGAGGGGGCGGTCACGTCGGCAATGCCGCTATGATCGCCCCCCCATCTTCCATCAAGCCGTGGACCGGATGGCGCAGCGCTGTTCCTTCGCTCATGATGACGCGATGAAATCTGATCTTATATAATTTGCTATTGGGCCAAGTCCCAACCGCCGATGGTGTGGCTGGCGACGATCGCTCGCGCCACTTGTAACAACTGTTCTATAACTTATAAGGATCGGCGAGGCTGCGCGCGCTCATCGCCCCGATCCCTGGTCGAACCGGGGCGGGCCCTGCAAAAATGACCCATCAGATGCGCGTCGCTTCGGAGAGATGACATTCAGAAAGGCTCATCATGACGCTTACCAATGGCCCCACCTCGGCTTTGCTGGATCTTACGGGCAAAACCGCGCTGGTCACCGCCGCGGGACAGGGCCTGGGACGCGCGGTCGCGCTGCGCCTTGCGGATGCTGGTGCGAACATCGTGGTATCGACACGCCGACCGGAGCCGGGCGCGGCGGTGGCGGAGGAAATCCGTGCCGCTGGCGGAAAGGCCATCGCCGTCATAAACGATGTCACCAACCTTTCGCAGATCGAACCCGCGCTCGACAAGGCGACCGAGGCCTTTGGCGGCGTGGATATCCTCGCCAACGTCGCGGGGGGAATTCACCCGTTCACGCCGTTCCTCGAACTGGACGAGACGATGTGGCAAGATACGATGGAGCGTAACGTCAAAGGGTCTTATTTCATGACCCAGGCGGTTGCGAAGCGGCTGGTGGCGGCCGGCAAGCCGGGCAGGATTGTCACCATCGGCTCGACCGCCGCTTTCCGCGCGGACGATCTGATGTCAGCCTATAATGCCGCGAAGGCGGCGCTGGTGCAATTCACCCGCTCCGTCGCCGTCGAGCTTGCGCCGCATAAGATCCTCGTCAACGCTGTGCTTCCCGGCCCGCTGCGGACCACCAACACCGAATGGATCTACGATGATCCAAAGATTGCCGCGCAAGTCGCCCAGAAGGTGCCGCTTGGCCATCCCGCCGATCCTGACGACGTTGCCAACGCCGTCCTGTTTTTCGCGGGCAGAGGCGCCGGCCATAACACGGGGACTCTTCTGGTAGTCGATGGCGGCTTCCTGTGCGGGTGACGGCGCAATAGCGTCAACTCAGATAGCTGGCTTCGCCCGTCGCCGTACGCAAAGTGGCGCCCCCGCGCTGATCGTAGGGACAAGGAGCGCCTACCCGCATGAGGAAGCGGGTCGACGTGCACGACGGCGGCGACCCCAGTCTGCAGCGGCGCAACTGGTGGCAGACCGGCTCGCGGCGGACCAGACCGAATGTGCGATTCGAAGGAGATGAAGATGGACGTTTCGGTGCGGATTTCGGCGGCTGCAATGATCATAGGCCTTGCAGGAAGCGGCGCCCATGCGCAAACGCCGGGACTTCTGGATCAGAAGCCCGCCAGCGCCGCGACGCGCGAGGTGCTTGCCAAGCCGATCCCCCCGAGCCCTGAGGACCGGCGTGACTTCGACTTCAGCGAGCGCGGCTTCATGGGGACCATTCCGGCGGTCAAGAGTGCAGACGGCCGCGTTCTGCGCGATCTGACCGCTTATGACTGGGCGGCCAAGACGAAGCCGGACACCGTCAACCCCAGCCTGCTGCGCGCTACAGAACTCTCTGCGCGCAGCGGCCTTTTCAAGGTGACGGACGGGGTCTATCAGGTGCGCGGCGTCGATGCCGCGAACATGACCGTCGTCGAAACCGCGACAGGTTATGTGGTCATCGACCCGCTGATGTTCGCGGAACACGCCCGCGCGGCGATGGATCTGGTCTATGCCAAGGTGGGCCGCCGACCGGTGCGGGCGGTGGTCTACACCCATTCCCATGGCGACCATTATGCCGGCGTCAAAGGCGTGGTCACGGAAGCGGACGTGAAGGGCGGCAAGATTGCCATCATTGCGCCTGACGGGTTCATGCGGGAGCTCATATCCGAGGCCGTCATCGCCGGCCCCGCCATGGGTCGCCGCGCGCAGTATCACGCCGGGTCCCCCCTGGAAGTAGGTCCCAAGGGATTGGTTGGCTGGGGCGTGGCGCTCGGCCGCCTGGAGGGCACCAGCACTTTCCTGGCTCCTACGGACAGTGTGACCCGCACGGGCGAGACCCGGCGGATCGACGGCCTGGACATTGAGTTCCAGATGGTGCCGGAGAGTGAGGCGCCGTCCGAATTCAACCTCTATCTGCCCAAGCAGCGGGCGCTGCTGATCGCGGAGACCGCCAGTTGCAGTCTGCACAACATTCAGACATTGCGCGGCGCGCGGCCTCGGGACGCCCTGCGCTGGGCGGGCTATCTGGACGAGGATCTGCGCCTCTATGCCGGGCGATCCGACGTGGTGATGATGAGCCACTGCTGGCCCAGGTTCGGACAGGACGAGGTCAAGGACTTCCTCACCAAGCAGCGTGATGCCTACAAGTTCATCCACGACCAGACCGTTCGGCTGATGAATATGGGCAAGACGCCCACAGAGATCGGCGACGAACTCAAACTGCCCGAAAGCCTGGCGAAGGAATGGTACAACCGCGACTACTACGGCACGGTCAGCCATAATTCAAAAGGCGTCTACGATCGCTATCTTGGCTGGTTCGACGGTGTTCCCGCCAACCTCAACCCGCTGCCGACAGAAGAGGCCGCCAAACGCTATGTGGCATTGGCCGGCGGACCGGAGAAGATGCTTGCCGCAGGCCGGGCCGCTGCGACCAGCGGTGATTACCGCTGGGCGGCCGAAGTGCTGCAGAAGCTGGTTTTTGCCCAGCCCACATTGGAGGCGCGCGCGGCGCTGGCGGACGTTTACGAACAACTGGGATATCAGAGCGAAAGCGGGCTGTGGCGGAATTTCTACCTCTCCGCGGCGAAGGATCTTCGCGAGCCCCGGCAACCGCAAACGCCGTCCCCGACGAAAATTCCTGACACCATGCTGGCGATCCCTACATCTGCTTACCTGGATGTTCTGGCGACCAGGCTGGATCCTGCCAGGATCGGCGATGCGCCGCTGTCCCTGAACCTCATCGTCAAAGACAGGGACGAGCGTGCGCTGATCACCCTTTCCAACCATGTCCTGCTGGGCGAGATGGGAGGCAACAGCGATACGGCCAGCGCAACCATCGAGGCGCCATGGACGACCATATTGCAGCTTTTTTCCGGCGCCCCGCTGGCAAAGTTGGAAACAGGGAGTGATTTGAAAATCGCGGGCGACAAGGACGCTGTCGAGCGCCTGCGGTCAGCGCTCACGACATTCAATGGCTTCAACATCGTCACTCCATGATACGGACGGCCAGAACGCCAGACTCGACAACAGGCGAGCCTGGCGTGAAGTCGGGGCCGACATGATGGCTCGATCGGCGTCCTCGCCGTCGGCGGCGTCATCCGGCTGGTCGACCCAATCGTCGCGGACGAGGCCTTGGATATTACCGCACATCTGGGCGTTGCCGCTGCGTGATACGAAACAGGGGGCAGCGACGCCTAGCGATGTGAAGCAGGTGGAGAATCGCAACTCACTTTTGGCTGGGGGGAAAGGAGCCGCCGAGCACTGGCGCGAAGAAGTCGAGGATTGGAAAACACGGGCGGGCGAGGCTACGGCGTGATCGCGCGCAGCATGCTAACGCCGCGGACGTGGTGGCTCATTTAGGTCAACGGGAGACAGGCATGTCCAACGATATTCAACAGCAGGTTTTCTGGGAACAGCAGAACCGGTCGTTCAGCGAACCTACGGCCGCCTGCGACCTGTTGCACCCCGAAACGCGCAAGACCGAGACCGACCCGGCGCTCACCGAGACGCAATATTTCGGTTTCAGCGTGCCCGAGGAGCATATCCACGGCATGACCTATCTGTGGCACCACCCCAATCTCGGCGTCGTCAGCGGCGGCGTCTTTGCCTGGCGCGGGGTCAAGAGAGGCCCGCTGGAGGCGGAGCTTTTCGATATGATCACCTTCGGCTCCGACGACTGCCTCGCCGGGGACCTCTACGACTATACGCTGCCCAACGGCTACCATGTCACGACGCTGGAGCCGATGCGCAAGCACCGGCTGCGCTACGCGGACCCCAGCCGGGGCAACGCGCTCGACATCTCCTACGAAGCGGTGATGCCCGCCATGGTGCTCGGTAACGGCCACCACCTCGAACAAGCGATGCGCACTACCGGCGAGCTGACTCTGGCCGGCAAGACCTACCCCCTCGATGGTTTCAGCGTGCGCGATCGCACCTGGTCGGAGCTGCGGCGGGACACGTTGCAGCCGGGAGCCATGCCGCCTATCGACTGGATGACGGGCGCCTTCGGCGACGACTTCTGCTTCGGCTGCACCGCGCAGGACAATCTGGACACCAACCCGGACTGGAAGGGCGTCATCGAACCCTCGCCGGGTGATCCGCTCAAGCTCGGCTGGGTGTGGCGCGACGGCGAGATGATCCCGCTGGTCTCTTCCCACAAGCGCAGCACGCGTACGCCCGTCAGCCTGTTCCCCGAAACCGTCGATATGGTGCTGACGGACGCGCATGGGCGGACTTACGAGATGAAGGGCACGATCCTTGCCGCCTGTCCCTGGTATCCGTGGCCTACCATCGAGGCGGTCATCTGCTCGGTGCGCTGGGAGTGCGAGGGGCGCACGGCTTATGGCGAGGTGCAGCGTGGATTGCGGCCGGACTATATCCGCGCTTTCCGCAGCCAGTCGTGACCATCCAGGCGTCCACCTGACAGGGCCGGTCGACTGCGCGCTTCGCCCGGCGTAACGCCGAACCGGGCGCGATAGGCATTGCTGAAATGCGCACCGCTGCGGAATCCGGCCATATAGGCTATGTCGACGATGTTGAAATGCGCGAATTCGCGATCCATGAGCCACGCGTCGGCCTGACGTAGCCTGGTCGACCACAGGCAGGTTGCAAAGCTCGTCTGCTCCCGGCGAAGAAGATAGTGCAGCGCGCGGACGGACATATGGCATGCGCGTGCGACATGATCAGCCGTCAGCCCCTGCACGGTGAAATGCTGGTCGATGAAGCGCAAGACGCGTTCCAGCGAGGCATTGCGCGGTGCTGGAGCGGCGCGATAGGGCGGCGCGTGCGCTCGGCTGGGTGCTGCCATCGGTCGGCCTTCAGGCGGTAACTGGCGGCTGCGGCATGCGGGGCGTCAGCATTGATTTTTCGGAGATGTCGTTTTGGCTCTTCATAATCCCGCCGGGCCACCATAGCCCGGCGGGATTTTTCATCCGTCAGAAGCTGACTCGCGCCGATACGCGAATGTCCCGCCCGGAAAGGGGCGCGAAGTCCTTCAGGAAAGAGGCATGGCGGCGGGCGACGACATCGAAGATGTTGTTCGCCGACAGCGCGAAGCTCAAGGGCCGCTCGCTGCCCCAGGGGCGGAAGTTCACTTCGGCATTGACCAGGGTGTAGCCCTTCGTCTCCGTCTCGAACGCCGAGATCCGCTTCTGGTCGTCGGTCCATTCGACCTCGCCGCGCACGTCGACCTTCGGGCTGGTGACGCCAAGGCCACCGAGCAGGCGCAGCGGCGGGATACGGGGCGCTGGGCCTGAACCGACGATCCGGGCGTGCACATAATCGCCCAGCGCATCGGCAACGATGTTCATGTCGCCGAACTTCACCAGCGTGACCGATCCTTGCGCTTCGAACCCGTAGTAGCGCGCCTTGGCCTGGGCGAACTGGTAGATGGGCAGGCCATCCTCCTCCTCGCCGGTCAGCCCTTCATAGATGAAGTTGGAGAACCAGTTGTGATAGGCCGACGCCTCAAAGCTGTAATTCTCGCCCTTGTCGCGCAGCACGGCTTCAAGGCCCACGGCGCGTTCGGTCCTGAAATTCGGATTGCCGACCTCGAACGCCTGGGTGCCCGCATGGGGGCCATTGGCGAACAGTTCCTCCGCCGAGGGTGCGCGCACCGTTCGCGACAGGTTGACGCCCAGGCGCCAGTCCTGACCCAGCCCATAGGACGCGCCGCCCGATAGCGAAAGCGTGTCGAAGGTCCGCTTGCCCAAGAAGAATTGCGGCTGGTCTTCCAGCGGCTTGGCCTCAAGCGCGCTATGGTCGTAGCGTGCACCCGCCTCCAGCTTCAGCGCGCCATAATCGAGCGTCTGGAAAGTGAAGACACCGAATTGCTGGGTGCTGTTCTTGGGCAGGAACGCCTCCTCCCCGACGACGTTGAAGTCGCGCGAGAAATATTGAATGCCGCTCGCGCCCTTCCAGACGCCATGATCGGCCTGCACCAGTTCGACACGCGCTTCGATCCCCTTGTTGTAGAAAGCGGTGCCGACCTCGCCGCTCTCTTCCAGTTCGAAATGACGATAGTCGGCATAGCCGGCGCGGGCGCGGATGCTCTTGAGGATCGTGCCGCCGGTGTCGACCTCGGCGCGCAGGTCCACCCGATCCTGCGCCAGGTCGAGCCGGGGCGCCTCCTGCTCCTGTCCGGGTAGCGTCGCATAGCGGAGCGGGATGCCATACAGGCTGTCATAATGGCTGTAGGACACGCCCAGATTGCCGGTGTCGGTGATGAAAGCCGCGCCCACCCCTGCGGTCCAGGTCTTGCTCTGGCTGTTGGGCAGCATGCCCTTGACCGCCGCGTTGGCCGCGAAATCGATCGGCTCTTCCTCTTCCCCCTCGCCCTGTTCGGGCGGCAGCAGGCTGGAAGCGAGCGCCTGGGCGCGGGCCTGCGGCGACAGGGCATAGCCGCCGATGCGCATATTGCCGGACTTCAGATAGCTGCCGTCGGCATGGACCACGAACCGGTCGCCCAGCGGCACGTCGATCGATCCCGCGCCGCTGCGCTCATCGGCGGCGCTGCCATAGGTGGCCAGCGCATCGACATGGACGGGTTCGTCGGGGACCGTGCGCGGAATACGCTTGTCGATGACGTTGACGACGCCCCCGATCGCCGAGGCGCCGTAGAGCAGCGACTGCGGCCCGCGCAGCACTTCGATGCGCTCGGCGAGCAAGGGGTTCACGACCGGCGCATGGTCGACGCTGGTGTTGGACACGTCGATCGATCCGATCCCGTCGACCAGCACGCGCACGCGCTCGCCCTGCAGGCCGCGCAGCACCGGGCGCGATGCGCTGGGGCCAAAGGAAGTCGCGGACACGCCCGGCGTATGCTGCAGCGTCTCGCCGAGCGAGGGGCGTACGGCCTGGGTCAGCGCGCTACCCTGGATCACAGACGCGCCGGACAGAATGTCGGCGCGCGCCCGATCGAAGGGGGCGGTGACGATGATGTCGGCCGAAGCGGGCCGGTGCGTGTCACCGGCATCGGCCGGCGATGCATCCTCGCCCGCAAATGCCGGCTGGGCGAGGGAGACCATGGCGACGGCCGAGCAGGTCGAGAGAAGAAGGCTGATGCGCATAGAATTAACCCTTTATCGATCCAAACCTCTGGATCCTCTCCCGGCGCCTGTGGCGCTCTCCCCTGCAACGCGCGCTCTAACCGGATTCTTTGCAGGATACAATATAACATATTGTGGGCCGCGCGGATTGTAGGAGCGCTGTTGCCCAATCATGTGTTTCGATCACCCATGACATGGTGTCGCGATCGCGCATCGGGCGCGGACCGGACATTTCGCGCCAGCCAAGGCCGATCCCTGCCGGATACGGGTCTATTGCTGCGCCGATTCGGTCGGCGCGGAATCGATCTTCAAACGCGAGGCGAGCACGGCCCTGGCCCGGTCCGGTTGGGCGGCCTTTTCGCGAGCGTGACGCGCCAGCGCTTCCTCCCGCGCCGCGACCTGTTCCTTATAGGTCAGGCCGGTATAATCGATCGACGCCAAAATATCCGCTTCCCCAAAGCCATCGCCGTCCATGTCGCAGGCCAAGGCCGGCCCCGCGATCATCAGCGACGCGCCCGAGACGAACTGAAGACCGATTGAAACTGGACCACGCATGATTCACGTCCTTTCGATGGGCAGCCGGACATCAGCCAGCGCGAAGATGGATGTCGTTCGCACGAAACCCGCCTTCAGGGCCGGCATGGACGACGCGGGCGCGGCCGCCTTGTCATCTGGACGACGCGATCAGTTCTTCCTCCTTTAAGACGCGCCCGTTGGCGACGACCGTTTTCACCTTGAAGGTGTTGGCGATATTTTCGCGCGGATCGCCTTCGAGCAGAGTGATATCGGCCAGCTTGCCTGCTTCGAGCGTCCCGGCGTCAAGGTTCAGCGCCCTGGCCGGATTGACCGTGGCAGTCTGGAGCGCCTGAAAAGGTGTCAGGCCGGCATCGACATAGGATGCGATTTCCGCATGGAGATTGGTGGCGATCATCGTGTCCGTGCCGGCCACCACCTGCGTCCCGGCGTCGTACATTTTCTTGAGGCTCACCATCATGCCACCCATCATCGGCCGGATCAGACCCTCGAACGGACTGCGTTCGGTGACCGAGCGCTGCGCCCAGACTGGATAGAGCTTCAATCGCGGATCATCCTTATAGTCGGGATATTTGGCGAGATAGCCCGACAGCGCGCCGAACATCGTCGGCGTCACGGTGCGGCCGGAACGTCCGAACAGCTGGATCACATCATCATAGGCCATGCCCATCGGCCCCTGCTTGGGCGAATAGCCGCGCCGGCTGGTGGCGCCCATATGTTCCGTCCCATCGACGCCGGTATAAGCGGCCGGAAAGATTTCGTGACCGGACACCGGCACGCCCATGGCGTGCGCGGCCTCGACGATGCGCCGCTGGCCGAAGTCGGTCATGCGGACATAGCTTTTGATCAGATCATATTTGAGCGCCTTGGCCCGGCCCAGTTCGCGCTCCAGATGCGCCGGACCCGATACCGCGACGCCCATCTTGTAATAGACGCGCTGCCATTCCAGCAACGGG
The DNA here is from genome assembly GCF_037725245.1 of Sphingobium anseongense. Taxonomy (NCBI): domain Bacteria; kingdom Pseudomonadati; phylum Pseudomonadota; class Alphaproteobacteria; order Sphingomonadales; family Sphingobiaceae; genus Sphingobium; species Sphingobium anseongense. Next base: position 29,994 of record NZ_JBBJUL010000005.1, read on the forward strand.
CTGGCGGTATAGAAGCGCGGGCTGATGCGCACGCCGGCCTCGCTCGCCTCGCGATCCTCCACCGCGTCATAGACCATCGTGCCGGGATCGCGCACGGTGGTAATGCCATAGGCGAGCCAAGCCTTTTCCAAGTTGGAGCCGAAGTCCTTCTGGATATGCGCATGATATTCGATCAGGCCGGGAATGGCCGTGAGGTTCGGGGCATCGACATAGGTGACGGCCGGGTCGCGGGCGCCCGCATCATGATCGCGGATTGCGGTGATGCGGTTGCCATCGATCACGATATCCTTGTTCAGTTGCGTCTCGTCACGGACCGAATCGACCAGCTTGCCGACATGGATGATGATGCGGCCCGTCGGCTTGGCGAGCCGGTAGCTGAGGTCGAGCGGCACCTGGGTGACGACGCCCGTTTCGACATTCACGGTCTTGAGCTTGTCGTCCGACTGGAAGAGGATGGTCTTGCCATCGGCGGTCCAGGTCGGGAAGAAGGCCGTGTCCGACGCCAGCGCGCGAGGCGGACCAAGCGGCTTTCCGTCCCGGTCGACGGGCCATAGCTTCAGCAGCCCTTCATAGATGCCCGCCATTCTGGTGCCATCGGGCGACCAGGCCGGGCCGCTGCCGCTGCGCGTGTCGAGCGACATATTCTCTTCTGGAATCTGCCAGAAGGGTTCGGTTTTGCCGTTGGTCGGGATGACATAGGCCTGATTCGTGCCTTCGCGAAAGCTGGCCGAATATTTGTGGCTCATGCTGATGACGATATATTTGCCGTCGGCCGACCAGCTCGGGCTGCCCGGCTGACCCAGCGACGTCTGCAATCGCGTGACCTTGCCGGTGGCGACATCCACCATGCAAACGCCTGCCACGCCCCACTGGCCGTCAATGTCCAGGAAGGCGACCTTGGTGCCGTCCGGCGACCAGGCCGCGCCCAGAGGCTGGGTTTCCATGCTGGTGAGTTGCCGGTCCTTGCCGGTCGCCAGGTCGCGGATGAACAGTTCCGGCAGGCCGCCGGCCCGGTCAGAGGACCACACGATGCTCCTGCCGTCGGGCGACCAGGCCGGATCGGCGTCGAGCGCGGCATCCTTCGTCAGATTTTCCGGCGCACCGCCCCTGGTCGACACCATGTACAGATCGCCGAGCGCGACAAAGGCGATGCGGCTGCCGTCCGGCGAGATTTTCGGATGGACGATGCCCAGCGCCTTGCGCGGCACGGTCGAATCCCAGTCGCGCTTGGCGCGCGCGTAGCTGGGGCGCACCGCTTCCAGCGTCGCGGCGAAATCGACAGTCGACAGGTTTTTCCCGGCGCGATGGCGAATTTTGCCGTCGGACACATAATAATAGCCGCCCCTGTTCCACGAGACACGGAAGGGGAAGACATTCTCGCTGCCGCTCACGACCGCGCCGTCAATTTCCAGCCGCGATCCCTTGTGGTCGGACGCCACATAGGCGAGTTGCCCCGCCGGGCCGAAGGAAGGCGCGTCGAGCCGCACGCCGTCGACCGCCTTGAGCGGACTTTCCTTGCCATCCGCCAGCGTCGTCGCGAACAGCGACGCCTTGATCATCCCCTGCTGACTGGAATAGGCGATGCGCGCGCCATCGGGCGACCATGTCGGCATCCGGTCTTCCAGCGGACCTTTCGTCACTTGCCGCAGCGCGCCGCTGGCCAGGTCCACCGTCCAGATATCGTAGCTGCTGCCGGAGCGGTCGGACGAAAAGGCTATCGTCCCGCCATCCGGCGAGAAGACCGGTTCGCGATCGTCATAGGCGCCGTTGGTCAGCTTCTTCGCGTCGCTGCCGTCGGGCCTGATCGTCCAGAGGTCATAGCCGCCATCGCGATAGGCAAAATAGGCGAGGCGCGACCCGTCGGGCGCCCAGACCGGCTGGCGCGCGTCCCAGAAATAGTCGGTGATGCGCTTCGCCCTGCCGCCCTTCGCGGGCATGATCCAGAGACTTCCTTGCAGGTCGATCGCCAGCCATTTGCCGTCGGGCGAGGCGGAAACCGCCATCGAAGTGCCTTCATGGACGTCGAAAGCCGCCGGCGTTTCGCCGCCGGGCGGCGGCGGGTTGGCCGGTTGGGCCGATGCCGAAGCGGCCATGACCGTCGCCATGCCCGCCACCCATGCTTTCATAAACAGCTTTGCCAATGGACCTGCACCTTCGAATTTTGCGACGCGGCTTGGAACAAAAGCTGGCGCGTCAGACACTTGCATTAAACGGATAGGCTTCGCTCGACCCACTACGGGCGAGAGTCAGGCTTGCATCGCGCAAACAGATAACCCTCCCTGTTCATTTGGTCACCGACCCGGCAGTGGCGCGAACGACATAGGGACGAGCGCGCCCAGCATGCTCTGCCTGTTGCAACCTGACACTGCGATAACGGCCGCGACAATATCGCTGCGCGGAAGATAATTGACGGGCCTCGACGGCTGAATTGCTCACATTCCGACCGGCATGAATGACGACCATATCGCCAATGAGCGGACATGGCTCTGATCAAGAGATCGCCGGGTGTTGAGCGGGATCATCTTTGTCAACCGGAATGGGTTGCGCTGGCGGGATGCACCAAAGGACTATGGGCCGCACAAGACGCTTTACAACCGCTGGAAGCGATGGGGTGACAAGGGCGTTTTCCTTTGGATGATGGAAGGTCTGGCAGCGCCTCAGGCTTCCGAACGCACAACGGTGATGATCGACGCGACCTATTTCAAGGCCCACCGCACGGCATCGAGCCTTGCGTTAAAAAAGGGGGCGCGGGACGCCTGATCGGACGCACGAAAGGCGGCATGAACACCAAGGCTCTCCTGAGCTTGTCGAAGGGCGCCATGCCGTTACCGATGCGAACGGCCGCCCGATCAGTTTCTTCATGACCGCAGGGCAGGTCAGCGACTATACCGGTGCTGCCGCCCTGTTGGACCAACTTCCCAAAGCCCAATGGCTGCTTGCTGATCGTGGCTATGATGCCGACTGGTTCCGCGATGCTTTGCAGGACAAGGGCATCACCCCCTGCATCCCCGGTCGCAAATCCCGGAACAAGGCCGTCAAACACGACAAGCGCCGCTACAAACGGCGCAACCGCATCGAGATCATGTTCGGCCGCCTCAAGGACTGGCGACGGGTCGCAACGCGCTACGACCGGTGCCCCAACGCCTTCCTCTCGGCCATCGCCCTCGCTGCCACCGTCATCTTCTGGCTTCGATCAGTGAATCCTGTGCCTAGCGTCATAACGTTGGTCATGAAGTTGCCGATGTCAATCCATGCTCTAATCCCAATCCCGCTCGATTGTGAAAAACAGTCCCACTGGCGCGCCAAAGAATGCGAAATTGCGCAACAACGCTTCTTGGCGGCCGACATGGTCATCGCGTTCTACGCCGTAGATCGCAAAAAGGTCGAACCCAACCTTGCGGCGGCGCGAGAGATAAGGCTCACGTATTGCCGCAGGAAAATAGTTATATTCCTAGCTGCGCTTCCCCGCACGAACCGCATCTGCAACCACCTTGCACAGCCGATCACGGGTGTCGCCCTTCACGACCTGTACTCTCCAAGCCCTGCATATTCTGTCCCGAAGGAGCGCGCGACGCGGCTGAAAGGATTTGATCGACCACCGCGTGGGTCACCGGATCAGGCAAGAAGCGCCGGATGGAGCGGCTCTCGAGCCGTGACGAGGCTCAGATAATGTCAGGCGTGGCGGATCGACTACAACGACGTCCGTCCGCATATCGCCTTCGGCGATCAGACGCAGACGGCGCTTCATAAAGGGCAGCTTTCTCACAAAGGCTGACCAAAATGCGTGACGGTCATATGATGATCGATCCATCATATGAGCCACTCAGCGGGGGCATATCAGTTGCAGGAAATTCCCCGATCCGTTCGCTCGTTTGACAAAATCAAAATTTCTGCGCTTGTCGTATGAAAGTCGGCCTGACATCAATTAGAGGGGGGCTCGAGATATTCCTGATGGAGTTCGCAGCCTGAATCAGCGCAAGCGAAGGTCTTGTATATGGTCTTGATAAGCGAAGAGCGTGAATTATGGCTGGCGCGAAATATTTTGCCTAATGAAGGCGCCCTACGAAAGCACCTTGCTCGCTATAATTTACCGATCGACCTCGAAATCGATGATGTTGTGCAAGAATGTTATAGCAATCTAGCGACAAAGGAGACGGTTGTTGATATCCGGCATCCGCGAAATTATCTCTATTCAGTCGCGCGAACCGTAATTTTGAAGCATGTGCAAAAAGCGCGTGTCACGCCGATCCGTCTGAGCGAACTTATCGAATCTTATGAACAGGCGAGTTACGATCCTTCTCCCGAACAACAGGTTTCGGATCGCGAACAACTGCATATTCTTGCTTTAGCCGTGTCGAAGCTTCCCGAGCCTGGCCGTCGGGCGTTCCTGATGCGCGTTATTGACGAACTTTCCTTTCGTGAAATCGGCTTAAGGCTGGGGGTTTCCGATAATGCGGTTCAAAAAAGTGTTACAAAGACAGTACAAAAGCTAGGTTATCTGCTGGGCCGAGGCCGATCTGCCGAAGTGAGCACATATGGTCTTGTCGTAGTTAAAGAAATCGATTCACATGTCGCTGCGCGAGAATAGCACGGATATCGAAGCTGCGGCGACTGACTGGGCCGTGCGCGTGGAATATCGCCTTATCGACCTGGAAGGACAGGCGGAGTTGGAGCACTGGCTTGCGGGGGACTCGCGCAGATTAGGCGCTTATGCCCGTGCGCGTGCTGTATGCGTTCACGCGCGGCGCGCCAAGGCACTAGGATCCTCTTTCGACCCGGACAGATATAATGACGTCGAGCCTCACGCCAGCGTCTCTCTGGAAACTGCCGCAACTGATTTTGCAGATATACCTGCCCCCTTGCCTAGAATGACCCGACGAATGCTATTTGGATGGGCAGGAGCCGTGGCAGTCGTCGGCGGCGCGACAGTGATCGGACTAGGGTCCAGGGCCTCCGCTCATGTTTACCGGACCCATCTTGGCGAAGTCAAACTTGTACCGTTGCAGGATGGTTTGTCGGCCACTCTTAACACCGAATCGAGTATAAGCGTCCGCTATAAGTCCGACGCCAGCATCGTTGAACTGACGTCCGGAGAGGTTATGTTCGACGTCCCGTACGATATATCCCGTCCCTGCATCGTCGTGGCAGGAGACACGCGAACCACCGGTCATGGAGCATGCTTCACGGTGAAAAATCTCGACAGCTCGGTAGCCGTGCTGGTGAGCAGCGGCAGCGTCCTCATCGAACGCATTTCACGGCCAGGTATTCAACGACGGATCGAGGCTAATGTTCGCGCAATCGTCGATGCCGACAGGTCGATCGCCATGACCGCCCAGCGTCCGGCAGCGGTGGCTCGAGAAATGGCTTGGCGCGAAGGGATGCTGGCGTTCGACGACACGCCGCTGAAAGAGGCCGCAAAGGAGTTTTCCCGCTTCAGCAATGTGAAGATCCAGTTCGCCGATGCCGCGATCGAGGAAAAGACGGTTACGGGCTATTTCGCCGCGAACAATCCAATCGGCTTCGCCAAAGCGATCGCAATAAGCATGGGTCTTCGGACCGAAGGCACGGACAAGGCCGTGACACTTCGGTTCTGACAGGGCTGTCGCTTTCCCACCTCATGTCCAGTCAGACTAGGTGTAGCAGTTTGCACATTTGTTATCATTGATGTTGCATTGACCCCAGACCTGAGCCGGTCAAAATCACTCCGCCAACCAGAATTGAAAAATATTTTCACGTGGTGGGCGGAAACGGATCCTCTCAGGGATCTAGTCTCCTGATTGGCGATGCCAATACATGCCAAGGGGGAACAGTTAATGGGGGCCTATCTCAAATCCGCTATGATGAGCGGTACGGCGATCGCTATCTTGTCAACGGCGCCGGCTGCGCTCGCCCAAGCCCGTAATTTTGACATCCCGTCGCAAGCCGCGTCGCAAGCCATACTTCAGTTCGCAAAACAGGCGGGTGTGCAGATCGTGGTCCCTGGCCAACGCCTGCGGGGTAAACGAACCAACGAGATCAAGGGAAATCTTGATGTGCGTTCCGCTCTGCGCACGTTGATCAGCCCGACCGATCTGCGTGTCGTCTCGGATAATGGCGGCGTTATCGTGCTTGCGATGGCGCAACCGCCCCGCGCTCAGAGCGACCCGGCACCGATCCAGGCGACCGGCAGCGCAGATTCGGAGACGCCGGAACCCAGTGGCGAAATCGTCGTCACCGGTTCGCGTATCGCACGTCGTGATCTGGATACGCCGGCCCCGCGCGCTGTCGTGTCCGACGCCGAGTTCAAGCAATCCGGTGCGATCAACGTCGAAAGCGTGATGAACGCGCTGCCACAGATACGGCCGAGCAACACGGGTTTTTATAACGGTCCCAGCGTTGCTACACTCGACCTTCGCGGTCTTGGCACGAACCGGAATCTCGTGCTGGTCAATGGCCGCCGCTACATGTTCTACAACACCTCTCAGGTAACCGACCTTAACACGATCCCGCAGTTCCTGATACAGGGCGTGGACGTCGTGACCGGAGGTGCCTCGGCGGTATATGGTTCGGACGCCATTGCAGGCGTGGTCAATTTCCGCCTGCGGACCAACCTGCGCGGTCTGGAAATCGGCGGTCAGAACAGCATCTCGGGAAAAGGTGACGGGCACCGCTTCGAGGCTCATGTCGCGATGGGAACCGAATTCGCCGAAGGCAGAGGCCACATCACGCTCTATGGCGAATATTATAAACGCAAGCCGATCTTCCAGACGGCGCGCGAATTTTCCAGTGTCGCGCTGGGCGACAACGCCGACAAGACGGGCTTCTTCATCAGCGGGTCGTCGACGGTGCCAAGCGGCCGGTTCACAGCGCTTGGCAACAATGCGTTTGCCGCCGGCACCCTGTTCAACAATCTGACCCTGGGCGGCACCTTCCCGACACCGGGAGCGAATGCGCGCGCGTACACCGGCGCCGACGCATATAATCCAGCGTCGTCGAGCTATCTGATGACCCCGCAGGAGCGGTGGCTTGGGGGCGGCTATGGCGAATATGAGATAAGCGACCACGCCAAGGCCTATATGGAGGTCAGCTACGTCAACAATCGCGTTGCCGCGAGCCTTGCGCCGACGCCCTTTGGCGGTAGCTTCCTGGTCAACCTCAGCGCGGCGCAAAACTATCTTTCGCCAACCGATTACGCGACCTTGTCTGCTATTGGCGCGCGGCAGGCGGCGGCAGGCTATACATTCACGAGCCAAAACGGCCAGAATTACACGGTGGGCGCAAATCCGGCCTCGAACGGTGCGAACCAGATCGGGTTAAGCGTATCCCGACGCTCGGAAGAAGCGGGTCTGCGGCAGGTTTTTGATGACCGCAAGGCCTTCCGCGCACTGGGAGGTCTAAGCGGCAAGATTGCTGGCGACTGGACCTATGATGCCTATTATATGTATGCCCGGACGCGTAACTCGCAGGTGCAGTATGGCAATCTGTCGCAGCGCGCGATTCAGGCAGGCCTGCTGGACGGGACCGTGAATCTGTTCGGCGCCGGCACGCTCACGCCGTCGGCGGTCGATGCGATTTCCATCCGCACGAATAACCGGGACATCTCGACGCTCCAGGTCGCGAATGGCTCGATACAGGGGAAGCTGTTCAATATCGGATGGGGCGCGGACGATGTCGCACTGGTGGTCGGAGGCGAGTATCGCAAAGTTCGCAGCGAATATATCCCGGACCTCGCATTGTCGTCGGGCGACTCCGTGGGTTTGCCCCCAGGGAAGGCCACTGCAGGCGGCTACAATATCAAGGAGGCCTTTTTCGAGCTGAGCGTGCCGATCGCAGCCCATAGCCCGTTCGTGGAGCGATTGGAGGTGGATGCGCGAGGACGCTATTCCAAATATTCGCTCGGAGCGGTGGGCGGGGTTTGGACCTATGCCTTTGGCGCCCAATATGCGCCGGTCAGGGACATCACCTTCCGGGCCCAATATTCGCGCGCTGTTCGTGCGCCGAATGTCGGCGAACTGTTCGGCGGTGCGGGTTCGGACTCGGCGATCGCACAGGACCCCTGCGCGCTCGCCGCCAACGCTAACAGTGCGACCATCCGGGCGCTGTGCATCGCAACGGGCGTACCGGCGGCGTCGATCGGATCGAGCATATTGCAACCCAATGCGACGATTCTTGGGACGACCGGCGGCAATCCCAACCTGCAGGAAGAAAAGTCGACGTCCTACACGTTCGGGGCCGTGATCCGTCCCCGTTGGATCCCGCGACTGAATGTCACTGTCGATTACTTCAATATCAATGTGAAGGATGCCATTGCGCCTGTCGGCGGGGGCGTCGCCAACATCCTCAACCTTTGCTACAACACGATCCAAGACGCCAACAGTGCGATTTGCCGGCTGATCCGTCGCAATCCGACCACTGGTGTCATCGACGCCGCGACCGGGCCGAACGGCTCACAGAACACGGTCCTTGAAACGCAGGCGAACCTTGGTTTTTACAAGACGTCGGGCGTCGATATTGCGGCGGATTACACGCAACCGCTCGACTTCGGCATCGGCACGTCACAGAGCCAATTGAACCTGTCAGTGGCTGCGACATGGACGCAGAAGTTCGACATCCAGCCGATCAGCGGTCTTTCAACACTGGAATGCGCCGGTCGCTTTGGTCTGACCTGCGGCAATCCCTTGCCGCATTGGCGGACCACCACACGCCTGTCATTCATCAACGGGCCGGCCACGCTCAGCCTGAAGTGGCTTCATTACGGCCCGGTGCGGGACGACAGTGCAACTGTCTTCACCGTTGAAAGAATGCATTCATATGACAAGTTCGATCTGAGCGCATCGGTCGACATCAACGAACGTGCAACGATAACGGCGGGCATCAACAACCTTGCGAACGCCAAGCCGCCGGCCATCGGGGGGTTCAACATGCAACAGGGTAATACCTGGCCCAATACCTACGACGTGCTGGCCCGTGATTTCTTCCTGAGCATGAATGTTCGATTCTGACCCCTGTGACGGTCGTCGATCTGACGAGCGCGACCGTCGCGTGCCGTTCAATCATCAGGATGGTGCGCCGGGTTGCCATCCAGATGGAAGACACCGCAGGAATTTGGCCAAGTCCGATGGGAAGGAGTATGGCGTGATTGACCGTCGTGAAGTGCTGGCGGGCGGATTGGCCCTGAGCGCGGCGGCGATGCTGCCCGCGCCCAGGGCTTTGGCCGCAGATATAGACACCAGCGATCTGCAACCGATGCTCGGCGATGTGCGGGCGATCGGTCCGGAAGAGCGGTCACGGCGGATCGAGCGGGCGCAGGCGCTGATGCACGCCAACGGGATATCCGCTGTCCTGATCGAACCGGGCGCGTCACTAGCCTATTTCACCGGCCTGGAATGGTGGCGCAGCGAACGGCTGACCGTTGCGGTGATCCCGGTCAAGGGGGACCCGGTGATCGTGACGCCGTTTTTCGAGGAGCCGTCGATCCGCGAAACATTGGCGATCCGCGCTGACGTGCGGGTGTGGCAGGAGGATGAAAGCCCGAGCCCTGTGATCGCCGGCGCGCTGCGCGATCGGGGCAGCGCAACCGGGAATGTCGGCGTCGAGGAGACCGTTCGCTTCTTTGCCAGCGACGGTCTGGCGCAGATGTTGCCGCAGATCAGGCTCGTATCGGCCAATCCCGTCGTGCGCAGATGCCGGATGATCAAATCGCCGGCAGAAATCGCGCTCATGCAGAAGGCGAACGAGATTGCGCTTGCCGGTGCGAAATGGGCGTGGGAGCGCACGCGTGAGGGCATGACAGCCCAGGACATCGGCGCGCTGATGAAGGCCGCGATCATCAAGCTCGGTGGCTCCTTCGAAGGGATGCCGCTCATTCTTATTGGCAAGAACGCCGCTTATCCGCATGGCTCACGCCTTCCCCAGGTCGTGCGTGAGGGCGAAGTCGTGCTGATGGACTTCGGCTGCATGGTGCAGGGCTATTGCGCCGACATCTCCCGAACATTCGTGCCCGGGCGCATTCCGGACGACGTCGCGCGCGTTTTCGACACGGTTGCGCAGGGGCAAAGGATCGTCATGCGGACGGCAAAGGTCGGCCTGCCAGCTGGCCAGGTCGACGACGCTGTGCGCGCCTTTTACGAAGCGAAGGGCTACGGCCCCGGCTACCGCCTTCCGGGCTTGTCGCATCGCACCGGTCACGGCATCGGCATGGATGGCCATGAACCGATCAACCTGGTTCGTGGCGAAAAAACACCACTCGCCGCAGGCATGTGCTTCTCGAACGAGCCGGGCCTCTACCTCCCGGGTAAATTCGGCGTGCGGCTAGAGGATTGCTGGCATCTGACCGATGCCGGCCCCGTCTACTTCACCACGCCACCTGAAAATATCAACAAGCCGTTCGGTTAAGGCAGATGACCTGGACGGAGTGGCGCTGGTTCAACATCTCGACGCATTCACGGCCCGGCGGTGTGGTTTGAAAAAGGGGAAGACAATGCAATATTGGAATCGACCGTTGGCCGGAATATGCGCGCTGGCACTGGCGTCGGGCGCGATCGCGCAACCGACGAAGCGGCAGCAGGTCGAAACGGCGTTCGACGCGGGCATTAGCACCAAGGAGATGCTCGGGTGGATGAAGAACATGTCATCCGCGCCCAATCATGTCGGCTCGCCGCATAACAAGGCCAATGCCGAATATATGCTGGGCCTGTTCAAGTCGTGGGGCTGGGATGCGCGCATCGAGACCTTCTCGGTCCTGTATCCCACGCCGATCTCCACGACGGTCGAGATGATCACGCCGGAAACTATAAAGCTTGGCGGGCAGGAGCCTCTCATCCCGGGAAGCGGCGCCACCAGCTATGCTGGAGCATTGGTGCCTTATCTCGCTTATCAGGGTGACGGAAACGTTACCGCCGATCTCGTCTACCTCAATTACGGTGCGCCGGACGATTACGAGGCGCTTGCCCGCCGTGGTATCGACGTCCGCGGCAAGATCGTGATCACACGCTATGGGGGGGGCGTCCATCGTGGCCTCAAGCCACAGCTTGCACAGGAGCACGGCGCGGTCGGCTGCATCATCTATTCCGACCCAGCCGAGGACGGCTATGCGGTTGGCGAGATGTACCCCAAAGGCGGCGCGCGGCCACCGCACGGGGTGCAGCGTGGCTCTGTCTCGGCGGCGGGATATCCCGGCGATCCACTGACCCCCGGCGTCGGCGCTACTGCAGGCGCCAAGCGGCTGACGCATGCAGAAGGCGTTCCCCTCAAAATCCCCACTCTTCCCATGTCCTATGGCGATGCTTCCAAACTTCTGGCCAAGCTGGGCGGTCCGGTCGTCCCCAGTGGCTGGCAGGGCGCCTTGCCCTTCACCTATCATGTCGGTGGCAAGGGCGATGTGAAGGTGCATCTTGCCGTCAAGTCCAAATGGGCGATGACCGACATTCACGACGTGGTGGCCGTGATGAAAGGGTCCGTCTTTCCGGACGAATGGGTAGTTCGCGGCAATCATCGTGATGGCTGGGGCATGGCTGCGGTTGATCCGCTGTCTGGCAGTGTGGCCATGATGTCGGAAATGAAGGCTATCGGGTTGCTCGTCAAGCAGGGCTGGCGGCCAAAGCGCACGCTCGTCTACGGGAGTTGGGACGCGGAAGAAGCGGGTCTGATCGGCTCGACCGAATGGGCGGAGGCACATGCGGACGAACTGAAGGCCAAGGCGCTCATTTACATCAATACGGACGCGACCGCCCGGGGATTTTTATATGCTGGGGGCAGCCACAATCTTCAACACCTGCTCAATGGCGTCGCAGCGGATGTTACGGATCCCGAAACCGGGGTAAGCGTGCTCAGACGCGCACAGGCGGAAACACTGGTAACGGATTACGAAACAAAGGGCCGCTATCGCAATCCCCCCGCGGTCACCGCCGCCAGAAAGGGAGCGGACATGCCCCTGATTCCGTTAGGCTCGGGTTCGGACTATTCTGCGTTCCTGCAACATTTAGGCCTTCCTTCGCTCGATCTGGGCTTTGGCTTCGAGATCCCGTTCGGCGGCACGTATCATTCACTTTACGACGACTATCAGAATCTCACAACGTACAACGATCCCGGCATGGCCTACAGCGCGACCTTGGCAAAGATTGCAGGGCGCATGGCGCTGCGCATGGCGGATGCAGAGACGCCCCCCCTGCGCTTTGGCGATCTGGCCGACAATATCGCCACATATCTCGCAGAGGTGAAGGCGCTTGCCGACGGGCGGCGCGAAAGGGACACGCAACTCGGCAAGCTTTTGGCCGACGACAGTTTCCGGCTGGCCAGCGATCCACTGAACCCGGTTTCTCCGCCGCCCGCAGTTACCGTAGCAGCGCCGAAGATCGACTTCTCAGCGCTCGAAAGCGCGATAGGCAAGCTCAAGACTAGCGCGGCGGCGTTCGACAGCGCTTATCTTGCGCAAGGCGCCACGCTTTTGCCGGCCTCGCGGACCAAGCTGAATGCGATGCTGCGCGATATCGACCAGTTGCTGCTCGACAAACGCGGCCTGCCCGGCCGGCCCTGGTATCGTCATATGATCTATGCGCCGGGCCGGTTCACTGGCTACGGGGCCAAGACCCTTCCCGGTATACGCGAAGCCATTGAAGAGAGGCGCTTTTCCGATGCAACCACCTATGTCGGTATCACGGCTCAGGTGATCGACGCTTATGCATCTCGGCTTGATCAGGCGCGGAGTATTCTGGAGTCCAAGTGACCAATCGCGGAGTCAGATCTGTGGTCTGCCGGGGCCGGCAAATAGCCATCGAAGTCTCCCCCGCTTCGGGGACAGGTGAACTCCCAAACCTTGGCAGCCAATCGATATATACAATGACGATATCAGGAGCATGAGAATGAAACAGGATTTTCAGGCAAGCCAGGATCAACAGGTTTCCCCAGAGGGAGCGCCGGCTATCTCCCGCCGGATGGTGGCGGGCAGCTTCGCGGCGATGGCGGCGTGGCTGGCGGGATCGGGCGTCGGCCGGGCCGCGACGGGCGGCAGCGCGGCCAAACAGTATATGCCTGAAATCGGCACGGACTATGCGACGACGGATCCGGTTTATTTCGATCCCGAATTCCCGCCGGTCCACTTTCCCCACAGCTTCAAGAGCAAGGGAAAGCCGATCCAGTCCTTCATGTGGCTGGCGAACGGCCCTGAAGCCAAGGGGTGCGTCATCATCTCTCCGCAGGCCAATGGCGGAGACAGCATGGACAGCCTCATTCCAGCGCTGGTGGGTGCCGGCATCCACGTCATGCGCTTCAATCCACGCGGGATGTGGGATGAGTATGAGGATTATTCCATCGCCGGCTCGCTCGATGATCTGCTCGCGGCGATCGCCTTCCTGCGCGAAAATGGTGGCCAGCATAGCATTCCGGGAAGTGGGGACCATCCCCGGCAGTACAAGATCGACCTCGATCATATCGCCGTTCTGGGCAAAAGCGGCGGCGGTGGCCTCAATGGCCTGATTGCCGCTTCCGAAAGCCCCTACCTCAACACGATGATTGCCGTGGAACCCGCGATACTCCGCGTCCTGCCGCCGTCATATGACAAGCATTTCGAAGAAGTGAGAGTAGCGACGGATGGTCGAATCGACCAGAAAAAGTGGTTTGACCAATTGACGCCGGCCGATCGTGAGCGGCTCAACGTCTTCAAGGCGGTGCCAAAGCTTGTAGACAAGAACATCCTGCTGGTCGGATCGATGGACCAGGATTATGTGCAGAACATTCACAAGCCGATAGTGCAGGCCATGACGGCGGCAGGCGCCAGGCATTTTTCCGAAATGATTCTGGAGGCGGGCAACTCGTTCATGCTGAACAAGAGGATAGCGCTGTCGCGGATCGTCATTTCCTGGCTGAAGAAAGAATGCGAGTTCTGAACGTCGTAATCAGCATGGGCATGTGGTCGCTATGGGAACATGCCGTCACCGCCGGAGGGAGTGACCGTGGTCGAGACTTGTTCAGAGCCAGAATGCCACGCCGGCAGCGAGGCTTGCGGCTCGACGGTTCGGAAACGCTGTATCTGCGGCGTCGACCTGATCCACTGTTGCCAGATCTTGAAGATACGGCGATGACAGGCAACCTGGTTTCTTTGATTTTTCAGACCGATATGATGCGCTGCGAGGCGCTGTTGATCCGCTGGGGAGCATAGGCCGGGTGATTACGGTCGGTCCTATGCTGGTAAGTCCGAACGTTGGGAGAAGAATATGGGATCGGGTTTTCTGTCGCGCCGGGATATGATCGTCGGCGCAGCCGGACTGCAACTGGCCGGCGTCGCCATGGCGGCCGAAGCGCCCAAACACGTTGCCGCAGGCCCCAGCCTTCGTGGCGCGGTCCATGGAACCGTTGCGCCCGGATATGAACCTGTCCGCGCGGCTTTCGAGGATAATTTCGTCTCGGGCAAGGAGCTTGGAGCGCATTTCGCTGTGTACCGGGACGGCGCACCGCTGGTTGACCTGTGGGGCGGCAGCACCAACGAAGCCGAAACGGTTTCGGTCGCGGAAAATACGCTCTACACGCTCATGTCGACCACAAAGGGCCTCACCTCGATGTGCATCGCTATGTTGGTGGACAGGGGAAAGCTCGACTATGAGGCGCCCGTGGCGACCTACTGGCCGGAATTTGCCGCAGAGGGCAAGGGGGCGGTGACCGTCGGGGAACTCATGTCCCATCAGGCCGGGCTCACGGGGCCGCGCGGTCCGGTTACGATCGAAGATTTTTACGAGCACAAGGCCCTTGCCAACCGGCTCGCCGCACAGGAGCCGTTCTTTCGGCCGGGCGTCTTTGGCTATCATTCGCTGACCTTTGGCACGCTCGCCGATGAGCTGGTCCGGCGAACCGATGGCCGAACGGTCGGCCGTTTCTTCGCTGAGGAGGTGGTGTCGAAGGTTGGAATCGATGCCTTCATGGGTCTTCCGTCCGAGGAAGAGCATCGCGCCGCCACGATGGTGTCGGCAATGGACGGCAGCACATTGTTTTTTGACTCCCCCAATCCGACGGCAGCCGCAGCGGCAGGTAAAACGGGCGTGATTTTCTGGGGGCCAGATCAGCCGATCCAGCGTCAGCACGGGATCCCTGCAGCGGGCGGTACGTCAAATGCCCGCAACCTCGCCAAGCTGTACGCTCATCTCGTTCGCAGCGACCAGCCGGGTGTAACGCCGCTGATCAGCAAGTCCGTGCTACAGCAAGCGACGCGCGCGCGCGTGGTCGGCTTAAACCAATGCGGTGGCGAACTGGGTCGATACGCGGCGGGATTTCGCCTCGATCAAACGAGATACGGATCAAATCCGGCATCCTTTGGGCATTGCGGTTTTGGGGGCAGCACGGCATTTGCCGATCCGGCGCGTCGCCTGGGCGTTTCCTATACGCCAAACAGAATGTTGAACCCCAACTGGTATGGCACTGATCCTCGGCTCGCCATCCTTCTGAACGCACTCTTTACGGTGGAAAGGGGAAATAAGTAGGTCTAGCTAATGTTCACAAAGCGCATAATAACGGCGGGTCAGATCTGTCCGGGCATCCTCGTCCAGATTGCGGAACGCGGCCGACAGGCTGTCGCTGCAATGAGTACGGGGGCTCCTGCCCAGCGCCCACAACGCATTTTGCAGGCCTGCGGCAAGAGCGACATAACTTTCGCCGCTCAGGAGACATGGGCGATCGTCAGGACCTGATTGTGGCCGTCGGTCTCGCGAGCCTCGGGCGACAGCTCGTCGATGCCGTGGCGGCGATAGACGGTTTGCCTAAATCACCGGGGTAGGCAAGATCGGTCTAGACGGCCGGGTCCCGAACGTCGCCCGCAAACCTGCTTCATAGTGGCATTGGCTCCAGAAAGTCATACGGCGACCTATTCCTCAGGCGGCTTGCGCTCGCCGGCAAAGGGATTGCCGTCCTGCGGCGCTTCCGTGCTCCATGCTGCGGCCGGGTCGGCGAAGAACATCTCGCGCTTGTGCCGCTTGGGGTCGTTTAATCGTGGCCTTGTCAACTGGTGTTTCGCGCACCTTCAATTGCCCTGTGATGTCGACATCACAGGTTGCGTTGGTACAGGTTGTTCAGCGCCTTGGGCTGCGGTCGCGCCAGCGATGCCGTTTGTCGGTACAGGGTCGCTTACGCGGTCGAGACATGCTCGCCGCAGGGTGGGTTTTCGAGGGCCGGATCTTCCAATGTTGTTCACGCACTTTGCCGCTGGAGCAGTGGCAAGTGCATCCCCATGCGCGGAATGATCCTGTCCGCGTCCCGACAGGGACGGCTCGGCGCGTCCACCGCAATGGAGGCTAAGTTCAGCTCAGCGTGGGCGCGGTTCTTGCGTTGCTGCTCATGCTTGGGCGGCGATCGAACGCTCGAACCGTTCTCCCGATCGAAGCATGCCATGCATGGCGGACGGCGCGCCCAAGCGGAGGGGATCATGACCGTCGAGGCGGCAGCACCACCGGCACCCGAAACCCCCGCCACACCGGGCAAGGTGGACCCGGAAATACTCGCACTTCGCGCCCAGCCGGCGCGCGCGATCCGCTTCAAGCGAGGCGCCGTGGTGGCGATCACGGCGCTTGGTTCGGTCAGTCTGATTGCGACGGCGTGGGTCGCGCTGCGGCCGTCCGCATTGCACCTCGCTGGACAAGCCGATGACCAGACAGCCGCGGCGAAGGCGCCAGCCGATACGCTGAGCGGGCTGCCGGGCAGCTACGGCGACGTACCCAAGCTCGGGCCACCTTTGTCGGGTGATCTCGGCCGGCCGATCCTCGATCATCAGCGTGCGACGGGCATCGAGCCGGCGAGTGGCGAAACCGGGCGCGCCGACCAGGCCGCAGCGACCGAACGGGATCGACGGGCGGCGGAGCTGAAGGCGGCGCGCGAGTCGGGATTGCTGGTGCAATCCGGCAATCGCACCGATCCGACCCGCGGCACAGATGCGACGCCACCCTCGCCACCGGTCGCAGCCACCGATGCGTCGCGGCTCGCGATCGATCCTGATCGCGATCCCAATGCTCAGCAACGCAAAGCCGACTTCGTCGCTGCGCGCGTCAACGAGCATCGGTCGAGCCCGCCGGCGTCGCCGGACATGCTGTCCGCTGGCAGCGTCATCGCGGCGAGCCTGATCACCGGACTCAGGTCCGACTTGCCCGGTCTCGTCACGGCGGCCCGCGCAGTCGAAGCCGTTGGGCAAAAGATTGCCGTCGCCATGCAACCAGCGGCTGCGATTCCCGCCCCCGTGGAAGACCACACATAGGCGAGCTTTGGTCGATTTTCTGATTCGGCGGTATTACCCGTCGGGTCGCAACGGTGCTGCCTAGCAAGGAGGCTCAAATGACAGATATCCGCAATTTCAGCCGCAATGAAGCCGCACGGCTTCTGCAATCTTATGCTGCCCGTTTTTCGTTGGTCAGTTGCCGGGGGTGCCCCCCCGGGTGGGGGGAAGGGCAAACCCGGCCAGCGCATCAACGCATCGACGCCAGTTTTCGGCCACGGCCTCAAACAAACAATGTACGAGGCCCACCCCATCGAACGTCGCCGGCGGAGTGGCGCTCAGCCTTTGGATTGCAGACCTATGCTTGATACTGGCGATTTGCAGATGATCGGCTGCGAGGCGATCAACACCCTCAAATAGCGACAGCGGGGCATCGCTCTCAGCCGGGAACATAGCTTATACCTCCAAACATTGGTTGAGCCAAAGGGAGGAGCTAGTATCATACTACTGGTAAATCGGCATCGGCTATATTGACGCTTGATACCGCCATAAGGCGGCAGCGGGCAAGTTCGGGGGATGGACCTCAAGGATCGCGTTGCCAGCAGAATAAAGACAATCCGGAAACTCCGGCGGCTGACTCAAGAGCAGCTGGCGCAGCGCGTTGATCGAACCGTGTTTGCCATTTCCCAGTTGGAACGAGGCAAGAGCCTGCCGAGCTTTGAGACTTTGGAACGCCTGTCAGTTGCGTTGGAGGTTCCGGTTAAGGAGTTCTTCGATGATGGAAGCGAGGAGGCGGGCACGTCACCTCATCGCCTCAGCCTCACTACAGCGGTCGCCGACCGGGTCAGGTCGATGGCGGACGATCAGATAGAAGCGACGCTTCGCATGATGGACGCAATGTGGCCAAAAGCGCGCAAGTAGGCAATTTCTGGCTTATAAAAAAGGGGTCCCTGCGTGGCGGGCGAGTGAGCACCACACGCAAGCATATGATTGTAAAACAAATTCTTCAGCGACATGCCAAGCCTGCCATAAGCTGACTCGACTTGCATGATCGCGCGAAGTAGACAAATTTATCTTTCCTATGGCGCGTAGCTCGTGAAAATTCGACCACGATGGCAATCACCCAAAAATCTATAAAGATTTTGTGGTCAGCATCGGGAGGATTGTGCGCGTTTCCTGAATGCCAGCAGCGGCTTACGTTCAGCGAGGCCGGTGATTTTGCGCCTTATACCCTGGGCGAGATGGCGCATATTTGCGGCGACCAACCCGGTGCAAACCGCCATAACGCAGCACAAACTCCACAAGAGCGGGATGACTATCAGAATCTCATTCTTTTGTGCCCCACCCATCACAGCCTGATTGATCGTGCCGAAAACGAGGGGCGCTTTCCGGTCGAGTTTCTGCATCAGATTAAGGCCGACCACGAAGCTTTCGTTCGATTGCGGCTTCATCCAGCCCCCGTAACCGACAAACAGGCCATAGCGCGTGAGATTTCGCCGCTGCTCGCTGCCAATCATCAGGTCTGGCTGAACTACGGTCCACTTTCCGATCTTGCTCGCAAAAACCCCAATAGCGATGCAGCCTATGCCGTGTGGCTTTCTGAACGACTTGGGACAATCGTGCCGAACAATCGTCGTATCGCCGAAATTCTAGGCGATAGTGTCCAGATTTTCACACTCGAAGAACAGCGAACAATCGCGGATTTCCAGCTTCACGCTCGCAGCTATGAGCGCTGGGTAGCAGATGAAATTGCCTATGAAGGTGTTGTCCGCTTCCCCACCGGCTTTGCCGATCTGATCGAGAAGACACTGCATGCCAGCGCATAGTGAAACATTTCCTTGGCCAAGCTACTATGGAAATTTCGATTTCTTTGAACGAAGAATGCGTACCCACAGCCGTGTTCGTAGCCTCGAAGTGTTGAATGACGGGCGATATAGGCTCACAAAGACAGATGGGGCCGTACTCGAAGTTTTCATATGCGAGTGCTATTCCTATGGTGTCGCTGAATATCTGGAAACAACCGGCAAGCTCGGTAGATTAGACGCGATCATCATATCATCAAACTGGTGCGGCTACACTACCGATCTAAAAATGCAGTGCCGTGACGAACGGGTAGGCCTCTTTGACATTCGAGACTTTATGGCCGCACTCAATCGCGAAGCGTTCTGGACCTATCTGAGCGATTGGGAAGAGAAGCGTTTCAAAGAGCAAGGACTTATTTAGTGGAGAGCCTTACCGTTTATGGGTTTGGTTCGTTCTTCAGCGACGAACCCAAGCCACACGACATCGATTTGCTGCTTGTGCATCGCTCGGCAAACCTTGAGTCATGCAGATTTGCTATCGACTGCAAGGCGCAGATCAGATCGATCCTCCCCTCCGCCGACATCGTGATGCTCTCACGGGCAGAGGCCGACAGTCTCGATTTCCTTGAGGGGGCGAAGGCGATAGAACTCGACCGCGTAACTGCCGAGAGCATGGACGCCGATGTGCGGGCACTTGCGCGCCGACTTTTGAGACGCTAACCGCGCCGTGAGAAGCCCACTCCCTCGATAAGTCCAAGGTGAAAATCGCGGCCCGCAGTCCGCACCTCGTGGCGACATGGTGGCGACACAGATTGAATGCGCAAATTCGGTTCGCCCAAAGGGCGTCTATCTCGTTGATATATCTAGGAAAACTGGAGCGGGCGAAGGGATTCGAACCCTCGACCCCAACCTTGGCAAGGTTGTGCTCTACCCCTGAGCTACGCCCGCTCTGGCGGCCGAAAGGAAACCCTCTCGGCGGGTGAGGCGTGGCACCTAGCAGCGGTTTTCCGGCACGGCAAGGGGGGATTTGGCGATTGCGTGTTTTTCCGGCATTCTGCCTGCTTGGCGCGGTTTTGCGCCCCTGCCCGCTTGCGGGCGCAGGGTGACGTTCCCCATATGGCGCAATATCATTCGGCTTTGGGCCGCAGGCACGGGAGACAGGCAGTGGCAACGTTGGGCATGAGCGAGAAGGACAAGGCAGCGGTGGAGGATTTTCGCCGGGACGTGGTCGATCCGTCGCGCAACAGCCTGGTGATTGTCGATTTCTGGGCCGAATGGTGCGGCCCGTGCAAGCAATTGGCCCCGGTCATCGAAAAAGTCTGCACCGACTATGCCGCCAAGGGCGTCAAGCTGGTCAAGATCAATGTCGATGACAATGGCTTTATCGCCAGCCAGTTCCGCGTCCAGTCGATCCCCGCCGTCTATGCCGTGTTTCAGGGCCAGCCGGTCGCCGATCTCAGCCAGGCGCGTACCGAAGGGCAGCTCAAGCAGATGCTCGACCAGTTGCTGGGCCAGTTGCCGATCCAGTCGGAGGAAAAGGCGCAGGCACAGGAAATCGCTCCACTGATCGCGATGGGCGAGGAGATGCTGGCCGGGGGCGAATATGCGCGCGCCCTGTCCATTTTCGAACAGATCGCGGCGATGGCGCCGGACAATGTCGAGGTAGTGGGCGGCGTGGTGCGCGCACTGGTTGGGCTGGGGCGGCTCGATGACGCCGAAGCGCTGCTGGCCGACCTGCCGCCCGAAATCGGCAAGGAACAGCCCATGGAGCGCGCCCGCGCGGCGCTTACCCTGGCACGCGACGCCCGGCCGGTGGCGGACCTGTCGGCGGTCGAGGCGAGGCTGGCGGCGGACCCCGACGATCATGAGGCGCGGTTCGAGCTTGCGGGCGGGCTGATGGCCAATGGCGACAGGGACGCGGCCGCCGATGCGCTGCTGGAGATCGTCCGACGCGACCGGGACTGGAACGAGGGGGCGGCGCGCACGCAATTGCTGACGCTGTTCGGCGCGGTCGGGCTGGAGGATCCGTGGGTCGCGGCCCAACGCCGCCGCTTGTCGCAAATCCTGTTCGCCTGATATCGATGGCGCGTGCGCGCATCTCGCTCTTTCCGCTGGCGGGCGCACTGTTGTTGCCGGGCATGCAATTGCCGCTGCACATCTTTGAGTCGCGCTACCGCGCGCTGATACGCGACGCGATGGCGCGCGACCGGCGCATCGGCATGATCCAGCCGCGCGGCAGCGGCGCAAAGCCGCCGCTGTTCGATGTCGGCTGCGTCGGCCATATCAGCGAATTCGAGGCGCTGGAGGATGGTCGCTTCAACATCATACTCAACGGGCTGGCGCGCTTTCGCGTGCTGCGCGAACTGGATGTCACCACTGCCTTTCGCCAGGTCGAAGCCGAAGTCGAGGACAGTGGCACCCGCGCCGACGACATATTGGCCGCGATCGAGCGGGCCGCGCTGGAGCAGGAGTCGCGCCGCTTCGCCGAGGCGCAGGGCTATATCGTCGATTGGTCGGCCGTGTCCCGCCTGGACGACGCGGCGCTGGTCAACGGCATTGCCCAGATCGCCCCGTTCGACCCGGCCGCCAAGCAGATATTGCTGGAGGCCAATACGCTGAGCGAGCGCGCCGAACGCACCATACAGCTGATGCAGTTTTTCGGACGCACCGATGGCGATGGCGGCGTTACGATGCAATGAGCGCGCCCGGCCTCGTACCGCGGACGCAGGGTCGGCTTATTTGAAGGCGGCGATGCATTCCACTTCGACCGGTGCGCCCAGCGCCAGTCCGTCAGCGCCAAATGCACTGCGCGCGGGCAGGCGCCTGTCCTGGAAATAGGGGACGTAAGCGGCGTTGAAACGCGGCCAGTCGGCCATGTCGTCCAGCATCACCGTGCATTTGACGACGTCGCCGAAATCGAGGTCGTTAGCCGCGAGGATCGCGCCGATGCTGTCCATCGCGCCCCTGACCGCAGCGTCGAACCCCGCCCCATGCCGATCCATGCCCGGTGGCACCTGTCCGATCTGTCCCGACAGATAGAGCGTATCGCCAACGCGGACCGCGAGCGAGAAGGGCGGGCGGGCTGGCATGCCCGGCTGCGCGAGGATGGCCGCAGGGAACATCAATGCGGAAAGCATCGCCGCAATCCGACAGGCCGTGATCATGGTTCTTTCCGAAGGCCGATGGGCCGGCCCTTCCTGACCGGCCCTGTTCGATGGTCAGAATTTGAAGTCGATACGCGCATAATAATAGCCGCCCGACGTGCCGTAAGGACCGTGATTATAGGGGCTGTTATAAGCGCCGCTGCCGTTCTGGTAGGGCGACACGCCAGGGTTGACGACGACGCCGGTGCCGGTCACCAGCTTGGGCACTTCAGGAACCTTGTCGAACAGGTTGTTCGCCCCGATCGAGAAGGTGACATTGTCGGTGAAATCATAGCCGACTTCCAGATCGGTGATGATTGCCGATTTGACGACGCCGTTGAAGTAGAGCTGGTTGGCGTTCACGCCGCCGACGAGGGCGCCATCGGCAATCAGGAAGCCGCCGTCGGGCACGACGCCGCTGCCCACGCCCGGACGCACCAGGATGCTCGTTTTGGCATATAGGGTTTCGCGCAGGTTGACGGTCAGCGGACCGGCCTTGAGCAGGGCGCCAAAGCCGACCTTATATTTGGGCGTCGTGTCTTCGATATTGCTTTCCGACGCCGCGTTGAACAGCGGATAGCCGACCTTGTTCCTGGTGATCTTGGTCTTGTTGTAATTGCCGTTCAGCGACAGGTTGAGCGTGCCGAAGTCCAGCGCGACCGGATAGCTGGCGGAAAAATCCACGCCCGTCGTTTTCGTGTCGATGCCGTTGGTGAAGCTTTGCACGCCAACCTGTTGCAACGCGGTGTCGAGGACGATACCTGCCGCCGCCAGCGCATCGAAGATCGCCGCGGCCCCCGGTTGGACGACGCCACCTTGAACCGCGTTGCGCGACGCGGTGGCGGCGATGCGATCCTTGATCTTGATCATATAGGCGTCGACGGTGATCGCCAGCTTGGGCACCGGATGCAAAACGAAGCCAGCCGAGAAGTTCTTCGACTTTTCCGGGCCAAGCGCACCAAAGCCCAGCAGGGCTGCGGCGGGACTGCCAGCGGGAAGCTGTGCGACGGCACTGGTAGGCCCCACATTGATGGTCGAATATTTCTGTTCGGCGAGCGTCGGCGCGCGGAAACCCGTGCTGGCCGTGCCGCGGATCGCGATGGCGTCGCTGAAATCGTAGCGCGTCGTGATCTTGCCGATCAGCGTATCGCCGAAATCGGTATAATCCTCATACCGCCCGGCCAGATCGAGCGTCCAGCCTTCGACCGGTTCGGCGATGAAGTTGATATAGCCGGCCCTGGAACTGCGGTCGAACTTGCCGGCGTCGGTCGCCTTGTAGCCGGGGAAGGACTGAACGCCGGTCTTGTATGTCGAATAAAAATCGCCGGCGACGATCTCGTAACTGTCCTTGCGATATTCACCGCCGAAGGCA
This sequence comes from Sphingobium anseongense, assembly GCF_037725245.1. Lineage (NCBI taxonomy): Bacteria > Pseudomonadati > Pseudomonadota > Alphaproteobacteria > Sphingomonadales > Sphingobiaceae > Sphingobium > Sphingobium anseongense. Next base: position 53,475 of record NZ_JBBJUL010000005.1, read on the forward strand.
AAGGTCAGCGGCGCGGCCATGCCCAGTTCGAATTCCTTGCGGATGTCGGCGGTCACCGTGGTCTGGCTCAGGCGAAAGCCGCCGTCATAGGCCTTGTCCGGCGTGTTCGGCCTGCCGATACCGGCGAGCGAAGCGGCAAAGCTTTCCTGCCACACTTCGCGATGAGCGGATTTTTCGGTCCAGATGTCGTTCTTCTGATGGCCGTAAGTGGTGCTGAGGTCGTAATTCCAACCGCTGCCGACTTCGCCCCTGGCGCCGACCGTGAAGCTATATTCATCCTCGATCACATGTTGCAGCGGGACCATGCCGAAGGTGCCGGTGTCGCCATAACAGATGCTGGGGTCGTAAGCCGCCGGGGTGACGCCGCCGCCCAGGTTGCCGGCTTCGTAGCAGATGCGCTTGGGATGGCGGTAGCCCTGCTTGGCCCAGCCTTCGCGGCGGGACACGTCGCCGAAGCTGTACACTTCCACGCCGCCGAAATCATAGCCCGCGTTGTAGAACAGGATATTCAGTTCGGTCTTGGGCTGGCCGCCGTTGATCCCGGCGAGCGCGTCGCCGGCCAGGTTGGACCATTGCGCGGGCGCGTTGGGCTGGAGCGTACCGTCCGGCCTGGTGACCTGCACCTGTCCTTCGCCCAGCGTCGTATAATCCTGGCGGCGATGGAACAACGAGAAGTTGATGAACCCGTCCTCGCCCAGCTTGACGCCGTAATTGCCCGAGATCGAGAAGAGTTCGCCTTCGCTGTCATAATATTGGCCGCCGGTGACCTTGATCGATCCGCCTTCGGCTTCGTCCTTGAGGATGAAGTTGATGACGCCGGCGATCGCATCGGTGCCGTACACAGCGGCGGCGCCTTCCTGAAAAACTTCGACCTGCGCGACCGAGTCCGGCGGAATGAGGTCGATACTGGGCGCGGCGGAGCCGGAGAAAGCGCCAAGCACCTGGAGGATGGCGTTGCCGTGGCGACGCTTGCCGTTGACCAGCACCAGCGTGTGATTGGGGCTGAGGCCGCGCAGGCGCGCCGATAGCGAGAAGCTGGAAAGATCGGTGCCCTGCGTCTGTGCGGTGAAGCCGGGAACCATCTGGGTCAGAACCTGGTTGAGGTTCGGCTGGCCGACATGGCTGATCGCTTCCTGGCTCAACACCTGTATCGGCGCGGCGCTGTCGGCCGCCTGCATGCCCACGGCGCGGGTTCCGGTGACGATGATCTCGGCGCCCTCTTCGAACTGCGGCGCTTCCGCCTGCGGTGCCTGGGCCATTGACGCATCCTGGGCGACGGCGCAGGCGCTCCACGAAGATGCCAGGATGAGAGACAGTCGCAGCGCAGATCGCTTGGTCATGATGTTCAACCCCCTTTTTACCGATTATGCCGGTGTCAGGGGGATCAACGAACGGCGGTCATGAATCCGCCATTTACCGCTTATAAATCAATATGATGTCGATTCGCAGGCAGATCGGTCGCCGATGCGCAAATGGTCGATTATTGCGCAGAAGCGCGATTTCGCAATTGCCAAGCGCGCAAGTCAGAAGGCGCATTTTGCATGCAAATGGCATGGTGGAAAAATCGTCGCGAATACGTTTTAGGCGCAGCGAGGTTCGGAGCGGATCAGTTTTCCATCGCTTCGGCGATCAACGCCGTCGCTTCATCGCCTTCCCAATCCATTGCGCCGATGACGCGTACGACTTCCTTACCCGCCCCGTTATAAAGCACCGTGGTCGGCAACAGCCCGGTGGCATAATGGAATCCGAACTGGTTTTCCGGGTCGATCCAGCCCTTGAGATGGGGAAGATCATGCTTGGCGAAGAAGGGATCGACCAGCGCCGCCCCCTGGCTGTCCTGCGAGATCGTGAAGACCGCCAGGCCTTTTGGTCCATGGATTGCGGCAACCTTGTCCAGCGTCGGCATTTCCGCGACGCAGGGCGCGCACCAGGTCGCCCACAGGTTGACCAGCATTGGACGGCCGGCGACATCCTGAAGCGTCGCGCTCTGGCCGCCGGGCGCGTCAAAGGAGAAGTCCGGTGCCGCCGTCCCGGCCTTGCTGCGGTCGAGGCGGTAGCCAAGGGCGCCCTGCCCTTTTGCCCGGTCCCCTGCCCTGTCCCCGCCGCCGCCCCTGGGCGCGACCTCTCCGCTGGTCGCCGCCTCCTGCCCGCTTGCATTGGCTTGCCCCGAAGGCGGCGATTGCCTATCGCATCCCGCCAGCAGGGCCATGGCCATGACGCCGGACAGGAGCAGTCTCATTTCAGATCGCACGCCAAACTCCAATAGCATGTGGGGGGGCCGCTTCGCTGCGGGACCCGCCGCGGTCATGCGCGAGATAAATGCGTCTATCCCCTTCGACAAGCGATTGTGGAAGCAGGATATAGCGGGATCGCAGGCGCATGTCGCAATGCTGGCGCAACAGGGCATCGTCTCGCAGGCCGACGCCGACGCGATCAGCGCCGGGCTGGAGACGATCCGCGCCGAATATGAATCGGACGGCGTGCCGGTGGATCTCGACCTGGAAGATATCCACATGGTCACGGAGTCGCGGCTGGCGCAGCTGATCGGCCCGGCGGCGGGACGGCTGCACACCGCGCGGTCGCGCAACGATCAGGTCGCGACCGATTTCCGGCTGTGGGTGCGCGACGCGATCGACGAGGTGTCCGCCGGCCTTGCCGCGTTGCAGGGCGCGCTGCTCGACCGTGCCGAGGAGCATGTCGAGGCGGTGATGCCGGGCTTTACGCATCTCCAGTCGGCGCAACCGGTCACGCTGGGTCATCACCTGATGGCCTATCATGCGATGATCGGTCGCGATCGCAGCCGCTTTGCCGATGCGCGCGTGCGGATGAACGAATGCCCGCTGGGCGCGGCGGCGCTCGCCGGCACGGGCTTTCCCATCGACCGGCACGCCACGGCGGCGGCGCTTGGCTTCGACCGGCCTACCGGCAACAGTCTCGACAGCGTGTCCGACCGCGACTTCGCGCTCGACTATCTGATGGCCGCGACCCAATGTTCGCTGCACCTGTCGCGGCTGGCCGAGGAGTTCATCATCTGGGCAAGCCAGCCGTTCGGCTTCGTGAAGCTGCCCGACGCCTATTCGACCGGCAGTTCGATCATGCCGCAAAAGCGCAATCCCGACGCGGCTGAACTGGTACGCGGCCATGCCGGACGGATCGCAGGCTGCATGACGGCGCTCACCATCACGATGAAGGGCCTGCCGCTCGCCTATTCCAAGGACATGCAGGACGACAAGCCGCCTGTGTTCGAGGCGCACGACCTGCTGGGGCTGTCGATCGCGGCGATGACCGGCATGATCGAGACGGTGACATTCCGCACCGACCGGATGCGGGGTCTCGCCGAAAGCGGCTTTGCCACCGCGACCGACCTTGCCGACTGGCTGGTGCGCGAAGCCAACGTGCCGTTCCGCGAGGCGCATCATATCACCGGCCGGGCCGTGGCGGCGGCCGAAGCGGCGGGCGTGGCGCTCGACCAGTTGCCGATCGCGACGCTCAAGCAGATCGACACGCGGATCGACGAGCGGCTCTATGCGGTGCTCACCGTGGATGCATCGGTCGCCAGCCGCACCAGCCATGGCGGCACCGCGCCGGCGCAGGTCCGCATGCGGATCGCACAGGCCCGCGCCGGGGAGGAGGCATGAGCATGCCGCGCGGAACCCGCACCATCATCATCCTGATCGCGCTCGGCCTGTCGGGCTGCGGCGGCAGGCAGCCGCTGAAACCGGTCGAGGGCCAGAGCCTGCCCGCCGTTCCGGTCGGCGCGGCCGCCGCGCCAACGGCGCAGGAACTGACCACGCCGTCGACACAGGCACGGCCTGAACGCAATGTCGAACTGTTGCGCCAGTCGGAGGAGCGCAAGGACGATCCGTTCGACTTGCCGCCCGAACGAGAATAGGGGATCATCCTTGGACCATTTCGATTATGTCGACGGCGTCATGCATGTCGAACAGGTGCCGATGGCGGCCATTGCCGAGGCCGTCGGCACGCCCGTCTACATCTATTCCACCGCGACGCTGACCCGCCATGTCGGCGTATTTCGCGACGCGCTGGCGCAACTTGACGATCCGCTGATCGCCTTTGCGGTCAAGGCCAATCCCAATGCGGCGGTGCTGGCGACGCTGGCGAAGCTGGGCCTGGGCGCCGACGTGGTTTCCGGTGGCGAACTGCTGCGCGCGATCGCAGCCGGTATTCCGGCCGACCGCATCGTCTTTTCAGGCGTCGGCAAGACCGCGGAGGAAATGCGCCTGGCGCTCACCCATGGCATTTTCCAGTTCAACCTGGAAAGCGAGCCTGAGGCGGAGATGCTGTCGGAAGTCGCGCTGAGCATGGGCAGGCGCGCGCCGGTCGCCTTTCGCATCAACCCCGATGTCGATGCCGGCACCCACGCCAAGATTTCCACCGGCAAGTCGGAAAACAAGTTCGGCATCCCCTATCACCGCGCGCTGGAAAGCTATGCCGCCGCGCGCGACCTGGCCGGGCTAGACGTGCAGGGCGTGGCCGTCCATATCGGCAGCCAGCTGACCGACCTCTCTCCGCTGGAAGCGGCCTTCACCAAGGTCGGCACGCTGGTTGCGGCGCTGCGCGCGGCGGGGCATGCCATCCGCACCGCGGACCTTGGCGGCGGGCTTGGCGTTCCCTACGATCCAGCCCTGCCCGCCCCGCCCAACCCCGCCGCCTATGGCGCCATGGTGACGCGCGTGACGCAGGGGTGGAACGTCAGGCTGATGTTCGAACCGGGCCGGGTGATCGTCGGCAATGCCGGCGCGCTGCTGTCGCAGGTGGTGCGGGTCAAGCAGGGGGCGCAGGCGCCGTTCGTGATCGTCGATGCGGCGATGAACGACCTGCTGCGGCCCAGCCTTTACGATGCATGGCACGATATTCGCGCGGTGACGCCGTCGGGCGCGCGCGCCGCCGCCAATGTTGTGGGGCCGGTATGCGAGACGGGCGATACCTTCGCGATGGACCGCGACATGGACGTGGTGCGCGCGGGTGACCTGGTCGCCTTCATGACCGCCGGAGCCTATGGCGCGACCATGGCGGGCACCTATAACAGCCGGCCGCTGACGCCCGAAGTCCTGGTGTCGGGCGACAGATGGGCCGTGGTGCGCGCCCGCCCGCCGATCGAAACGCTGATCGAGGGGGATTCCGTTCCCGAATGGGTCGGCGGCTGATGCACAGCCTGCCCGTCTTCCTGCGGCTGGCGGATCGCCCCGTCATACTGGTCGGAAGCGGCGAGGCGGCGGATGCCAAGCGTCGCCTGCTCGATCGCGCGGGCGCTTTGGTGGTGGGTGAGGATGCGCCCGCCGCGCTGGCCATTGTCGCGGACGGCGATGCAGCGGCGGTCGCGCGGCTCAAGGCGCGCGGGGTGCTGGTGAACGCCGTCGACCGCGCGGACCTGTGCGATTTCACCCTGCCCGCGATCGTCGATCGCGAACCGGTGCTGATCGCGATCGGCACGGGCGGGGCCTCGGCGGGCCTTGCCAAGGCACTGCGCCAGCGGATCGAGGCGCTGTTTCCCGCGCGACTCGGCGCGCTCGCCACCGCCCTGGCAGAGGCACGCGCGGCGATGAAGGCGCGGTGGCCCGAGCCAGCGACGCGGCGACGGGCGATCGACGCCGGCCTTGCCCCCGGCGGACCGATCGATCCGTTTTCGTACGATGCCGCCGACCGGGTGCCGGCCTGGTTGAAGGGCGAGGACAGCGCCGCGCCCGACCGCATCGTGCCGATCCTGCTTGGCTCCGCCGATCCCGACGACCTTACGCTGCGCACGGCGCGGCTGCTCGGCGAGGCCGATCGCGTCTATCATCAGTCCGCCGTGCCAGCGGCCATTCTGGACCGTGCCCGCGCCGATGCGGTCCGCATCCCCGCCAGTCAGCCGCCTGTATCCCCCCCGCCCGGCCTGTCGCTATGGCTGGAGATGGCGCGATGAGCCGGGTCTTCATCCATGACGGCAAGCGGGCGTGCGAGATCGACATCGACGATTACCGCGCGTTGGCGGCCAAGCCGGCATTCGCCTGGATCCACATCGACGGGCGGCATGAAGATGCGCACGCGGTCGCCGAGCGGTGCGCCCATGTGCCGCGCGCGGCGCTGTCGGCGCTGCTGGCGCAGGAAACCCGGCCGCGCTGCACGGTCATGGATCATGGCGCGCTGGTCAACCTGCGCGGCCTGGGCGCGGACCCCGACGAGGGCGGCGACCCGCTGGTATCGATCCGGATGTGGGCCGACGAGGCGCGCGTGATTTCGGTGAGCTACCGGCCGCTGGCGGCGCTGGACCCGATGGTCGATGCGATGCTGTCGGGAACGGTGCGCGATCCGGGCGACCTGATCTCCGGCATGGGCCAACAGATCACCAGCGCGCTCGATCCGCAGGTCGCCGATCTGGGCGACGGGCTGGACGAGATCGAAAGTGCGCTGACCGATCATGGCCCGGCCGAAGCGCGGCGGCAGGTATCGCGCATCCGCGCGACCGCGATCGGCTATCGCCGGTTCATCGCGCCGCAGCGCCAGGCGCTCGAGGCGCTGTCGGCCGCCAATCTGAGCTGGTTGCAGGATGAGGACCGGTTGCATTTGCAGGAAGCGGCGGATCGCTGCGCGCGCATGGCCGAGGAACTGGAAGCGATCCGTGAGCGATCGGCACTGGCGCATGAAGGACTGACAGACCTGCGCGCCGAGCGGATCAACCGGCAGGCGCTGGTCATTTCGGTCGTGGCGCTGGTGTTCCTGCCGCTGACCTTCCTGACCGGCCTGCTGGGCATGAATGTGCGCGGCATCCCCTATGCCGATCAGCCCTGGGCCTTTTTCGGGGTGGTCGGTATATGCGCGGTGATGGCGGTGGGCATCGCGGCGTGGTTCACCATGACCCATTGGCTCAAATGATAACGATCAGCCCCGCACCGCGCTCAGTCGCTCGACTTCATCGTGCAGCGCCTGGATGGATGCGATCAGTCGGGTGCGATCGACCTGAAGATCGCGCAGCACCTCACGCGTTTCGCCCAGTTCCATCGCCCGGCGCGCGACCCGTGCGTCCATTTCGGCATAGCGCCGGCTGAGCGCGTCAAGCTCCGCCGCGCGGGCGCAGGCGTGGCGCAGGCGCGCGTCGAGCACGCCGAAATCGAACGGCTTGGCGACATGGTCGTCGGCGCCGGCGCGCAGCGCTTCCACCGCCGACAGGCTGTCGGTGCGGCCGGTGATCAGGACGAAGCAGGCGTGCCCGGCCAAAGCAGAGGCGCGGATCTTCTTCATCGTCGCGATGCCCGACAACAGCGTCATGCCCATGTCGATGAGGATCGCGTCGACATTCTGCGTGACCAGCAGGTTCAGCGCCACATAGCCGTTTTCGGCCAGCACCACGTCATAGTCGAGATGCGACAGCCGCCGCGCCATGACGGTGCGGGCCGTGGGATTTTCATCCACCACCATGATGCGCAGGCGCCGCTCGCCCGGCCGGTCGTCATGGTCGTCAATGGCGGCCGGATCGACCGCCGCGCCCCGCCTGAATATGTGCATGGCCTGTCCCTCGATTCGATGGACACTCTAGGAAAGCCCCCCCAAGAAATGGTTAACGAATGTCTTCGCCGCCCCCCTGTCGAAGCCGCCGCCATTGGGGTGGGGAAGAGGAACAAGGGACCGCGAGGATCGTTGACCCCGCCTTCGGCGCGGCGCAGTATCGGCCGCATCACTTCATCCAATTCGCGGGAGGCCCTGCCATGATCGGTCGCAACGTTCCGGACGTTACCCTCAAGACGCGCGTGCGCGACGAAAGCATCGAGGGCCCCAACCCGTTCCGCTGGGAAGATGTGCAGACCGGCGCGCTGTTCGCGGGCAAGCGGATCGTCGTCTTCTCCCTGCCGGGCGCGTTCACGCCGACCTGTTCGAACGAGCAATGCCCGGCATTCGAACGCTATTATGACGACATGAAGGCCAAGGGCGTCGACGAGGTCTATTGCCTGTCGGTCAATGACGCATTCGTCATGTATCAGTGGGGCAAGCAGCTGGGCCTCAAGAAGGTCAAGCTGCTGCCCGACGGGTCGGGCGACTTCACCCGGCGGATGGGGATGCTGATCCGCAAGGACCATGTCGGTTTCGGCGAGCGCAGCTGGCGCTACGCCATGGTGGTGGATGACGGCAAGATCGTCGCGTGGCGCGAGGAGCCGGGCATCAATGACGAGGGGCTGGACGACGACCCCTATGGCGAGAGCAGCCCCGACAATGTGCTGGAATGGCTGGAGGCGCACCCGCGCTGAGTCGGGGATGTCGGGCCGACCGGGGCCTTAACTTCGCACTTTTCCCGCTCGACGGGATATTGTGTTGCGCGGCGCCGATCCTATCGGTCGCCGGTCGCGGGGGTGTGGCATGACGATGCGAAAGAACCGAGCGGATCATAGCGCGACGCGGGTTTGTAGGACAGCGCCGATAGCCGGGTTGACTTTTGTACGCTATTTTGTACAATCATATCCATGGAAACGCTGACCATCTCCGACACGCGCGCTAATCTCAAGGCCGTGCTCGATCGCGTCGTCGCCGACAAGGCGCCGGTCGCTATCGTTCGCTCCAAGGGAGAAGGGGTAGTGATGATTGCGCAAAGCGAGTGGGAGTCGATCGAGGAAACGCTCTATCTGCTCCAGTCGCCCGCCAATGCGAAGCGGTTGCTGGAAGCGGTGCGCGGGCTGGAAGCGGGCCAGGGTGAAGACCATGCGCTGATCGAGCGGTGAAGATCAGCTTTTGGCCTACCGCTTGGGATGACTATCTCTACTGGCAGGCCGAGGATGAAAAGACGCTCGCTCGGCTGAACGCTTTGCTCAAAGAATGTATGCGCGACCCATTTCGCGGCACTGGCAAACCCGAGCCGCTTGGCGGCAATTTGGCGGGGTGGTGGTCGCGGCGGATTACTCGCGAGCATCGGCTGGTCTATCGGGTCGGCGGAAAGGGCGACGGCCAAACGCTGGAAGTGGCGCAGTGCCGCTATCATTATTGATCAGCGCTTGTCGTCGGGACAGGGCCAGAGACTTCTTTGGAACATGGCTGTAAACTCAACGCTAAAGACAAAGCGTGTCTTTCAGATTCGGAAACTGGCGAAAGATTTTTCGCATCGCCAGAAGCGCGCCGGTTAAGGTGAACCCATCCGTAATCTCGTAATCGCGGCCATTGACCTCCAATTTCTCTCCGGGACCGGCCAGTATCGTTTTATAAAAGTCGGTCAATGGAACCCAATGCGAATCAATAACGGGTTCCTCGAACCGCTTGCCTTCAACTTCGCGAAACGTCCCCATGCCAAGGCAATAGGTCACACGCTCCACAAGCTTCCCATTGTCCGGCGTGGCACGACCAACCACGTCAATATCACCCGGATCACACCCCCAACCCGTCTCCTCACGCAACTCCCTAAGAAAGTCAGCACGCCTGTCTTCTTGCCGGTCCGAGTAGCCACGCGGTACTTCGAGCGACACGGTCTTGAGGAACGGCCGGATATGCTCTTCGAGTAATATGGCCTGCTGCCGCATATCGACTGCCATGCATACCACGCCCCAATCGGGATTGTTAATCGTGGCCCCGGCCGATGCTACGCAAAGCTGATCCCAGCGCTTCGGGTGATAGTTTCCGGGAGTTTGCAGGGCGTAATGGTGAACTGCTACCCTGTTGTATTTCCGCGCCTGTTTGCTGACAGATTCATCGAGCAGGTCGGGTCCACAGGTGCGAGACAGCCGAAAATCACCCGATCGTCGGGGAGCATGGAGGATTTGACCGGCGGTATCGTCGTCGGGAAAATCGATAAATAGCCGCTTGAAGTCCTGAGCGCGGCCGCCGGCAAATTTTTGCGCCACGTCATTTGCAATATTCGTAAGCGTGGAATCTTTGATATAAAAAGCATCAGCCCGTTGGTAGGCACGCTTAGCCGCTGCGGGGTCGTGCATATCCTTCACGTGAGCGATGAATGTTTCTACGATCCGGTCATAAGCATTTTTCCGGTTTGTGCAGTAGTCCTCAATGAAAGCTTTGATGGCTTGTTCGCATCGGACGCGACTGAGGGGCCAGGACAATTCCTGGGGAGCATTGCGCGGTGGCGGTTTAGCCTTTGTCAAGTCCGCAGATTCCTCTGAATAGAGAAATACTAAGACTCATCATACCCATAGGGAAGAGAGTATCAATGTATTTGTCGCTGAAGAGGCCAGTTCACGGCGCTCCAATCCTTGGCCAAGGAAACGTAAGATGGGAATTTTCGGAAAATCGTTCGAAAGCAAAAGCACCTCAAAAATTGAAGGCGGCGCCCGACGGAATACGACAAATTATAAAGATGGATCGTCCGAAGATCGCACTTATGATCGCAACGGGCGGTGCGTTTCGATAGAGACTCACGATCGCAAGGGAAATTCGGATAGCTATCGAGTCAACCACTCGATAGCTGGAGCGCACAAGGGCGCAAAAATCTGATGTTCGCCCCCCACGCCATCGTGGGGGGGCATTTCTTGTTATCAGATAAATTTCTTCGCCCTTCTCTTGAACACCTTGCTATCTCTTCCATGCCCCTGATCGCTGCCGCCTTGCTCGCGGCTGAGGGTTCCGCGCCAGCAGGCCAGGTGGCGATGAAGCCTTCGACGCCCTGATCTGCCCGGTGGAATCACCAAGGTGCAGGCGCGCCCCTGAGCAACCCCTCCGTGCTTAATCCTCATCACTCTCCGGCCAGTGGATGCCATAGCCGCCGCCCGCCAATTCCCATTGCGCGCGCTTCGGGTGTCGCTTCGGCCAATCGGGGATATCACGCCAGCGGCACCGAGATCGTGCGGCCGTCCATCAGGTCGGCGATCAGGCTGTCGTCGTCGCAGCGCACATCGGCGACGCGCTCGTCGATGATCCTAACCGAAATATTCATGCCATGCCGCCAGCAGCCGGCTGCGATGTTCCGCGACCATGGCGATTATGCCATTGACGTCTGACCGGCGGAAGCCGGTGTTCTTCGCCATGGCGACCGGATCGAGCTAAACCTTCATCGAGGCGGAAGACGGTTGACATATCGGAACTCCTATTGACCTCCGAAAGATGCCAACGTCATCCATGCGCTCTACGGGCGCTAGGAGCGCGGGCACCGCTCAATCCCGCTCCCGTCCCCCAGCCCCCATATACAGTTCCGACCCCTTCTCCTTGAACATGGCGCTCATCTCTTCCATGCCCTTGATCGCGGCCGCCTTGCTGGCGGCGGCGGTTTCCGCGCCTGTCGGGCCGGTGGCGATGAAGCCTTCGACACCCTGATTCTGCTTGGAGGCGAAGTCGCGGACTTCCTGGCTGATCTGCATCGAGCAGAATTTGGGGCCGCACATCGAGCAGAAATGGGCGGTCTTGGCGCCTTCGGCCGGGAGCGTCTGGTCGTGATATTCCTCGGCCGTGTCCGGGTCGAGCGACAGGTTGAACTGGTCGCGCCAGCGGAATTCGAAGCGGGCCTTTGACAGGGCGTTGTCGCGGACCTGGGCTGCGGGGTGGCCCTTTGCCAGGTCGGCGGCGTGGGCGGCGAGCTTGTAGGTGACGACGCCGACCTTCACATCGTCGCGGTCGGGCAGGCCCAGATGCTCCTTGGGCGTCACGTAACACAGCATCGCCGTACCGTACCAGCCGATCATCGCCGCGCCGATGCCGCTGGTGATATGATCGTATCCCGGCGCGATGTCGGTGGTGAGCGGCCCCAATGTATAGAAGGGGGCTTCGCCGCACACTTCGAGCTGCTTGTCCATATTCTCCTTGATCTTGTGCATCGGCACGTGCCCTGGGCCTTCGATCATCACCTGAACGTCGCTCTTCCACGCGCGATGGGTGAGTTCGCCCAGCGTATAGAGTTCGGAAAACTGCGCTTCGTCATTGGCGTCGGCGATGCTGCCGGGGCGCAGGCCGTCGCCCAGGCTGTAGGCGATGTCATAGGCCTTCATGATGTCGGTAATCTCGTCGAAATGTTCGTAGAGGAAGCTTTCCTTGTGGTGGGCAAGGCACCATTTCGCCATGATCGATCCGCCGCGCGACACGATGCCGGTGACGCGCTTTGCCGCCATCGGGATATAGGCGAGGCGCACGCCCGCATGGATGGTGAAATAGTCGACGCCCTGTTCGGCCTGTTCGATCAGCGTGTCGCGGAAAATGTCCCACGTCAGGTCCTCGGCCACGCCGCCGACCTTTTCGAGCGCCTGATAGATGGGCACGGTGCCGATCGGCACCGGCGAGTTGCGCAGGATCCATTCGCGGGTGTCGTGGATGTTGCGGCCGGTGGACAGGTCCATCACCGTGTCGGCGCCCCAGCGGATCGACCACACCATCTTGTCGACTTCGTTCGCCACGTCGGAGGCGACGGCGCTGTTGCCGATATTGGCGTTGATCTTGACCAGGAAATTGCGGCCGATCGCCATCGGTTCGGATTCGGGGTGGTTGATGTTGCTGGGGATGATCGCGCGGCCGCGCGCCACTTCATCGCGGACGAATTCGGGGGTGACATAATCGGGGATCGACGCGCCGAAGCTGTTGCCGTCGCGCTTATATTCGGCAAGGCGCGCACGGCCGAGATTTTCGCGCTCCGCGACATATTCCATTTCGGGCGTGACGATGCCGCGGCGGGCATAGTGCATCTGGCTGACGTTCATGCCCGCTTTGGCGCGCAGCGGCTGGCGGACGGCGTTGGGGAATTGCGCGACGCCCCCGGAACGGTCCGGCCCCTTGAGGCCGTTATCTTCGGGCTTCAATTCGCGCGCGTCATAGGATTCGACATCGCCCCTCGCCATGATCCAGTCGCGCCGCAGTTGCGGCAGGCCGGCCATAATGTCGATCCGCACGTCGGGATCGCTATAGGGACCGGAGGTGTCATAGACCCGCACCGGGGGTTCGCCGCTGCTGGGTTCGAGATGGATCTCGCGCATCGCGACCCTGAGCGGGCCGACATGCACCTTCTTCGACCCGCGAATGGGGCCTGTGGTCACGCGCATCTCGGTGCGGGCGGGGACGTCTGCCATGAAATTCTCTCCTTATGGCATGGGGAGAGACGAGCGCGCGGTGTGACGGCGCGCGGACCCTCCCTACGCCGGTGTCAGCCGGATCAGGTTCAGCGGGTCGCGGCCACGTCAGCCGCCTCTCAACCGCCTGTGGACGGTCCCCCGGGGATGCTGGACAGAATAGGGACGGCGCGGCACAAGGTCCAGCATTATGTCCCGCCCCCCCGATCTGTCGACCAAGGCCGGCCGCAAGGCGTGGACCCACGAGATGCGGATGGTGGCGGTGCGGCCGCGACGGTGGGGGCTGTGGCTGCTGACGGCGGGCGTGCTGCTGATGCTGGCGCCGGGCGCGTTGGGGGTGCACGACCTGTGGGGCTGGTCGCCGCGCTTCCTGGGACTGGTGCTGGCCGCGCCGGCGGTGCCGCTGCTGGCGTTGAGCGTGGTGTTGAAGCGGCGCTATCGCAGGGACAGGATGTAGTTTTTGACGCCTTGCGTCGGTGCGGCCTACATCTAACAGCCCGGCACGTCGTCGCCGTAGAAGGCCTGCACCGCGTCCCAGCCTTCCTGCGCGGTTTCGACCCAGGTCATCAGGTTGAGATCGGCAGGGGAGATCACGCCTTCGTCGGCGAGCGCGTCGAAATCGATGATGCGGGTCCAGAAGTCGCGGCCGAACAGCAGGATCGGGATCGGCTTCATCTTGCCGGTCTGGACGAGCGTGAGCAGTTCGAAAAATTCGTCGAACGTGCCGAAACCGCCGGGAAAGACGGCCAGCGCGCGGGCGCGGAGCAGGAAGTGCATCTTGCGCAGCGCGAAATAGTGGAACTGGAAGCTCAATTCGGGGGTGACGAAGCGATTGGGCGCCTGTTCATGCGGCAGGACGATGTTCATGCCGATCGACTGCGCGCCCACATCCGCCGCGCCGCGATTGGCCGCTTCCATGATCGCGGGACCGCCGCCCGAGCAGACGACGAAATGGCGGCAGCCTTCGTCGGTCATCGGATAGGCGGCGGCGATCGCTGCGAGCTTGCGCGCTTCGTCATAATAGCGCGCTTTCTTAGCGAGGTTTTCCGCGATGCGGCGCTGGTCGTCGGTGGTGGCGGCGTCGATCAGCGCCTGTGCCTGGTCGGGCGCGGGGATGCGGGCGGAGCCATAGAAGACGAAGGTCGATTCGATGCCCGCTTCGTCCATCAGCAGTTGCGGCTTCAACAGTTCGAGCTGAAAGCGGACCGGGCGCAGATCCTCGCGCAGCAGGAATTCGGTGTCCTGGAAGGCAAGGCGATAGGCGGTGCTGGTGGTTTGCGGGGTGCCGGCGGCGTTTTTCGCGTCGGCGGCTTCCTGCCGGGCGGGGCGGAACTTGCGTTCCTCGATTTCCTTGTTGGTCATGTCCGGGACGTAGAGACGGGCGGCGGCTTTGCCAAGCATGACCCGTCGCGCGGCGCGCCTGGCCGCCTGCCCCCTCCACCACTGGCTTTGCCAGCGGTCCCCCTCCCCGTGCCGGGGAGGATCAAGTCAGCGGCAAAAGCCGCCGCGGCCGCCCATGTCGAAATGGAGATGGTCCTGGTGCGCGGCGTTATAGTCGGGGCCAAGCACGGTGCGGAAACGCTTGCACGCGCTGGCGTGGACGGCGGCGAGGAACTGGCGCGCGCGGCGGTCCCCGCGCCAGCCGTCCTTGACGGTGATGCGGCGACCATCGGCCATGACGAAGGCGGCGACATCGACGGCGTTGCTGTGCGCATGTTCGGACAGCTTGCCGCTGCCCGCGATCGGGCGGCAATTATAGGTGCCGAAGGTTTCGATCCGTTCGATCTCCGTGCCCAGCAGCAGCCGCGCGGCGGGCTGAACGCCGTAGTGGGTCCAGGCGGCGAAATTGGCGGCGAGCGGGCATGTCATCGCGCCGAGATTGGTCGCGGCAACGCCGATGTCGAGCAGCTTCACGCTGCCAAGGGCGCTGCACCCGCCGCCAAAGCTGCGGTCGGGAAGCGGAGAAAAGCTGACGGCCTGGCTCGTGAGCCTGGCGTGGCACTGGCGCAGGTCGGGGGTGGCCGGCGCGACGCGCGGCGCCATGGCGGCCTTGACATGACCGCGCGGCACGATGTCGCTCGACGCGCAACCTGCCAGCGCCATCGCGCCCGCCAGCAGCGCCGCCAGCCCCGCCCGATTCATGCCCTCTACCCGCTCAGTCCGACGATGATGCATGAGGCGGTGTTTACCATGGCGATTCTTGACGAAGCGTAACCCTGTCATTCGTCCCGTCGCGTTTCGCGCACCGGTTTGCGGCAGGACGGGCTTGACTGCCGCGCTTTTGCCTGTAGGGCGTCCGGCGGGCCACGCGGTCCCAACGCCGCGCGTGCTCTCTGCAAGGAGACGCATAACATGACTGAACTGACCACCGCCGACGCCACCCTTGCGTCCGCCGCAAAGCCCGCAACCTTGCCGGCTCGCCCCTTTTTCTCTTCGGGTCCCTGCGCCAAGCCGCCGGGCTGGAGCGCCGACAGGCTTGGCGTCGATTCGCTCGGCCGCTCGCATCGCAGCAAGATCGGCAAGACTCGCCTGGCCTACAGCATCGACCTGATGCGCGAACTGCTGAACCTGCCCGACACCCACCGCATCGGCATCGTGCCGGGGTCCGACACCGGCGCGTTCGAAATGGCGATGTGGACGATGCTGGGCGCCCGCCCGGTGACGACGCTCGCCTGGGAAAGCTTCGGCGAGGGCTGGGTGACCGACGCCGCCAAGCAGCTGAAGCTCGACCCCACCGTCATCAAGGCCGATTATGGCCAGCTGCCCGACCTTTCGACGGTCGATTTCAGCCATGACGTGCTGTTCGCCTGGAACGGCACCACCAGCGGCGTGCGCGTGCCGAACGCGGACTGGATTCCGGCGGATCGTGAGGGCCTCACCTTCGCCGACGCGACCAGCGCGGTGTTCGCCTATCCGATCGACTGGGCCAAGATCGACGTCGCCACCTTTTCCTGGCAGAAGGTGCTGGGCGGCGAAGGCGGCCACGGCGTTCTGATCCTTGGCCCGCGCGCGGTCGAGCGGCTGGAAAGCTACACCCCCGCCTGGCCGCTGCCCAAGGTCTTCCGCCTCGTGTCCAAGGGCAAGCTGGCCGAAGGCGTGTTCAAGGGCGAGACGATCAACACCCCGTCGATGCTGGCGGTCGAGGATGCGATCTTTGCGCTGGAATGGGCCAAGTCGATCGGCGGCGCGGCAGGCCTGATCGCGCGCAGCGACGCCAATGCCGCTGCGCTCGACGCGATCGTGGCGCAGCGCGACTGGCTGGGTCACCTGGCCGCCGACCCGGCGAGCCGCTCGAAGACCAGCGTGTGCCTGACCGTCGAGGGCGCGGACGAAGCCTTCATCAAGAGCTTCGCCGGGCTGCTGGAAAAGGAAGGCGCTGCGCTCGACATCGCCGGATATCGCGATGCCCCGCCGGGCCTGCGCATCTGGTGCGGTGCGACCGTCGATACGGCCGACATCGAAGCGCTGGGACCGTGGCTCGACTGGGCCTATGCCCAGACCAGGGCTGCCGTTTAACTCCTCTTCCCTACCAAATCACGTCATCCCAGCGAAGGCTGGGATCTCAGGCCTCCAGGTCCGACATGCCTCCTGAGATCCTGACCTTCGTCAGGATGACGAATTGCAAGAAAGGCAATTCGTCATGCCCAAAGTCCTTATTTCCGACCAGATGGACCCCCGCGCCGCCGCGATCTTCCGGGAACGCGGCGTCGAAGTCGATGTCATCACCGGCAAGACCCCCGAAGAATTGAAGGCGATCATCGGCCAGTATGACGGCCTCGCCATCCGATCGTCGACCAAGGTGACCAAGGAAATCCTGGACGCCGCGACCAATTTGAAGGTCATCGGCCGCGCCGGCATCGGCGTCGACAATGTCGACATCCCCTATGCCAGCGCCAAGGGCGTGATCGTCATGAACACCCCGTTCGGCAATTCGATCACCACCGCCGAACATGCCATCGCGCTGATGTTCGCGCTCGCGCGCCAGTTGCCCGAGGCCGACGCTTCGACGCAGCAGGGCAAGTGGGAAAAGAACCGCTTCATGGGCGTGGAAGTCACGCACAAGACGCTGGGCCTGATCGGCGCGGGGAATATCGGGTCGATCGTCGCCGACCGCGCCATCGGCCTCAAGATGAAGGTCATCGCTTTCGATCCCTTCCTGACGCCGGAACGCGCGGTGGAAATGGGCGTGGAGAAGGTGTCGCTCGACGACCTGCTCGCCCGCGCCGACTTCATCACGCTGCACACGCCGCTGACCGACCAGACGCGCAACATCCTGAGCAAGGAAAATCTGGCCAAGACCAAGAAGGGCGTGCGCATCGTCAATTGCGCGCGCGGCGGCCTGATCGACGAAGCGGCGCTGAAGGAAGGGCTGGATTCGGGCCATATCGCGGGCGCGGCGCTGGACGTGTTCGTGACCGAGCCGGCGAAGGAAAGCCCGCTGTTCGGCACCCCCAACTTCATTTCCACGCCGCACCTGGGCGCGTCGACCGACGAGGCGCAGGTCAATGTGGCGTTGCAGGTGGCCGAGCAGCTTTCCGACTATCTGCTGGACGGCGGCATAACCAATGCGCTGAATGTGCCGAGCCTGTCGGCCGAGGAAGCGCCCAAGCTGCGCCCCTATATGGCGCTGGCCGAGCGGCTGGGCTCGCTGGTCGGGCAGCTTGAGGGCGACGCCATCACCGGCGTTGCCGTCGAAGTGGAGGGCCATGCCGCCGAACTCAACCAGAAACCGATCACCGCGGCGGTGCTTTCGGGCCTGATGCGGGTCTATTCGGACACGGTCAACATGGTCAACGCGCCGTTCCTGGCCAAGGAGCGCGGGCTGGACGTGCGCGAAGTGCGGCATGACCGCGAAGGCGACTATCAGACGCTGGTGCGCGTCACCGTCACCACCGAAAAGGGCGACCGGTCGGTCGCGGGCACGCTGTTCGGCCACGCCGCCCCTCGACTGGTCGAGCTGTTCGGCATCAAGGTCGAGGCGGACCTTGCCGGCACGATGCTGTATATCGTCAACCAGGACGCGCCGGGCTTCATCGGCCGGCTGGGGTCGAAGCTGGGCGAAGCGGAGATCAATATCGGCACATTCCACCTGGGCCGGCGCAACCAGGGCGGCGAAGCGGTGCTGCTGCTGTCGGTCGACGGCACGGTTACCGAACCGTTGCTGTGGGACATCTGCCAGCTGGCGGGGGTGAACAAGGTCAAGCTGCTGCGCTTTGCGTGAGACGGCGGCAGGGCTGGTCTTCCGCGCATAATCCGCTAAAGGCCAGCCCTAGCCATGACCATAAGCAAGCCCCCCATTCCCCCCGGCCTCCTGCCAGAAGGCCTGTCCGACCGGCTGCCGCCGCAGGCCGAAGCGTCGGCGCGGCTGGCGCGGCGCGTGCTCGATACGGTGGCGAGCCATGGCTATGAGCGGGTCATGCCCCCGCTCGCGGAATTTGAGGATACGCTGACCCACAGGCTCAAGTCCGCGCGGGCGCAGGACCTGTTGCGGGTGGTCGATCCGGTATCGCAGCGCAGCCTGGCGCTGCGCCCCGACATGACCGCCCAGGTCGGGCGAATCGCATCGACGCGGCTTGCGAGCGCGGCGCGGCCGTTGCGGCTGTCCTATAGCGGCCCGGTGATCCGGCTGCGCGCCAACCAGTTGCGGCCCGAGCGCGAGCGGTTGCAGGTGGGCGCCGAGCTGATCGGCACGGACAGCGTCGCCGCCGCGGTCGAGATCGTCAACGTCGCGATCGAGGCGCTGCAGGCCGCGGGTGTCACCGGCATCACCATCGATTTCACCCTGCCCGACCTGATCGACACGCTGGCCGCCGGGCCGCTGCCGCTGGCAGCCGAGGATATCGAGCGGGTGCGCGCCGGGCTGGACGCCAAGGATGCGGGCGCGCTGGCACGGCTTGGGGCGAAGGCAGCCGCCTATCTGCCGCTGATCGAGGCGGCGGGGCCGTTTCATGCGGCGATGGAGCGCCTGGAAGCGTCGAGCGCCGCGCTGGGCGGGGCGATCGACAGCCGGATCGCGGGGCTGCGCGCCATCGCCAAGCCGATCGGCTGGGACATCACCCTGACGCTCGACCCGACCGAACGGCACGGATTTGAATATCAGAACTGGTTCGGCTTTTCGATCTTTGCGGATGGCTTTGTCGGCGAGATCGGCCGGGGCGGCAGCTATGCCATCGTGCGCGCCGACGGCGGCGAGGAAGCGGCGATGGGCTTTTCGCTCTATCCCGATCCGCTGATCGACGCCGGGTTCGGCCATGAAGCGCCGCGCCGGCTGTTCCTGCCCGTGGGCCATGACGCCGCGCGCGCCGCGGCCTTGCGGATGGAAGGCTGGCGGACCGTGGCGGCGCTATCGCACGCCGATGACGGCGCGACCTTGCGCTGTTCGCACTGGCTCGACGGGGCGGAGCCGCGCGCCTTCTGACTTGACTTGAGGCCCCACGCGGCGCTAACCGCCGCCGCGCACAGGGCGCGCGCGCCCACAACGTTCCAGTCCGGTTGCCGAGTCCTGTCGAAGGGCGACCTGGGCTCGCCCGGCAGGTGGAGACCTGTATCCATGGCCAATGTCACCGTGATCGGCGCCCAGTGGGGCGACGAAGGCAAGGGCAAGATCGTCGACTGGCTGTCGGAACGCGCCGATGTTGTCGCGCGCTTTCAGGGCGGGCATAATGCCGGGCACACGCTGGTCGTCGGCGAAAAGGTCTACAAGCTGTCGCTGCTGCCGTCGGGCATCGTGCGCGGCACTCTCAGCGTGATCGGCAACGGCGTGGTGCTCGATCCGTGGCATTTCAAGGAGGAGGTCGCCAAGCTGCGGGGCCAGGGGGTCGAGATCAACCCCGACAATCTCCAGATCGCCGAAACCTGCCCGCTGATCCTGCCCTTCCACCGCGACCTCGACGGCCTGCGCGAGGATGCGAGCGGCGCGGGCAAGATCGGCACCACCCGGCGCGGCATCGGCCCCGCCTATGAGGACAAGGTCGGCCGCCGCGCGATCCGGGTGTGCGACCTTGCCCATCTCGACGATTTGGGACCGCAGCTCGACCGCCTTACCGCGCATCACGACGCCCTGCGCGCGGGGTTCCGCGAACCGCCGATCGACCGCGCCGCGCTGATGGCGGAACTCACCGAAATCGCCGATTTCATCCTGCCCTTCGTCAAGCCCGTCTGGCTGACGCTCAACCGCGCCAAGGCGGACGGCAAGCGCATCCTGTTCGAAGGCGCGCAGGGCACGCTGCTCGACATCGACCATGGCACCTATCCCTTCGTCACATCGTCCAACACGGTTGCGGGCACGGCGGCGAGCGGCACCGGGCTTGGCCCCTCGGGCGCGGGCTTCGTGCTCGCCATCGTCAAGGCCTACACCACCCGTGTCGGCTCCGGCCCTTTCCCCACCGAACTGGAGGATGAGACCGGCCAGCGGCTGGGCGAGCGGGGCCATGAATTCGGCACCGTCACCGGGCGCAAGCGTCGCTGCGGCTGGTTCGACGCCGTGCTGGTGCGCCAGTCGGTCGCCGTGTCGGGCGTCACCGGCATCGCGCTGACCAAGCTCGACGTGCTCGACGGGTTCGAGACGCTGAAAATCTGCGTCGGCTATCGCATCGGCGCGCGCACCTACGACTATCTGCCCGCCCATGCGCAGGACCAGGCGAAGGCGGAGCCGATCTACGAGGATATCGAAGGCTGGCAGGACACGACGGCGGGCGCGCGCAGCTGGGCCGATCTCCCCGCGCAGGCGATCAAATATATCCGCCGCATCGAAGAGCTGATCGGCTGCCCGGTGACATTGGTGTCGACCAGCCCCGAGCGCGAGGATACGATCCTGGTCCGCGATCCCTTCGCGGATTGATTTTGTCGGGTTCAGGCATAGCCTGAACCGTTCCGCACCGGCCCGCTCCCCCACCCGGCCTCCCACAGTATATTCTGATTGGGAGGCCGGGTGGGGGAGCGGGCCGGTGCGGACTTGCCAAAGGACAGCATATGGCGGAGCGCTTCGAACGGCACAAGCAGCCCTGGACCCAGGACGAAATCCAGAAGCTGCATACGCTGGCGAAAAAGGGCATGGGCCTCAAGGCCATCGCCAAGGCGCTGACCCGCACCGAGGAATCGACCAAGGCGCGCGCCAAGGAAGACGGGCTGAATATCGCCAAGCTCAGATAAAGCGTTTTCAAAGCAGGTGGAATCATCTGCTGACTGGGAAAACGCGCAAAATCAAAAACCTAGAGCAGCCGGTCCGGTGCAGTAGGGTCGAACTCGCCAGCGGGCACCGGCGGTTCCTTTTCACCGGCGGCAATCACCGTCGCCGCCACCAGGTCGCCAGTCACGTTGAGCGCCGTGCGGCACATGTCGAGGAAACGGTCGACGCCCAGCACCAGCCCGATGCCTTCGGGCGGCACGCCCACCATGCCCAGGATCAGGGCGACCACCGGCAACGATCCCGCCGGCACCCCCGCCGTGCCGATGCCGCCCAATATGCACACCAGCATCACCATGAACTGCTGGCTGAGCGTCAGGTCGACGCCAAAGAACTGCGCTAGGAACAGCACGGTGATGCCCTCGAACATCGCGGTGCCGTTCTGGTTGGCGGTCGCGCCGATGGTCAGCACGAAGCGGGCGATGCGGCGCGGCAGGTGCAGATTATCCTCCGCCACCCGGATCGCGGTGGGCAGCGTCGCGTTGGACGATGCGGTGGAGAAGGCCATCAGCATCGCTTCGTGCGCGGCACCGAACCAGCGCAGCGGCGAGCGTCGCGCCAGAAAGGCGAGCAGCAACGGATAGATCCCGAACATCTGGATGGCGAGCGCGAGCAACACCACGCCGACATAGGCCGAAAGGCGGATCAGCAATTCCCAGCCGAACTGCGCAGCAAGGTTGAACATGAAGCAGGCGATGGCGATCGGGGCGAGGCGGATGACGAGGCCGATAAGGCGCATCGACACTTCGAACAGCCCTTCCATCGCATGCAGCAGCACCATGGAGTGCGGCGTCCGCACCAGCATCAGGCCGATGCCGAACACCAGCGCGAAGAACATCACCGCCAAGATGTCGTTGTCGGCCATCGCCGCGATCACATTGTCGGGCACGATCGCCAGCACCGCCTGGATCCCGTTGGGCGCATCGGCGCCGCGCGACAGGATCGCCTGCGCCCCCGCCCCCGCATCGGCCAGCATCGCGCGCGCCTGGGCCGGATCGACGCCGTCGCCGGGCCGCAGCAGATTGACGACGGCCAGGCTGATGATGACGCCGATGGTCGAAACGATCAGCGTATAGACGAGCGTGCGCAGCCCCACGCGCCTGAGCGCGCTCAATTCGCCCATCTCGGCAATGCCCACGATCAGCGCCGACACCAGCAGCGGAATGATCAGCATGAACAGCAGGCGCAGGAAGACCTGCCCGATGGGACCGGTGACATAGCTGGTCACGCCGTCGACCCAGGGTGCGCCGGGCGCGGCCAGATAGGCGGCCAGGCCCAGCGACAGGCCGATGACGAATCCCGCCAGCATCTGCCACTGGAGCGAGAGGCCGCCGCCTGTCGTCGACGCTGTCGGCTCGGTCATCTGGCTCTCCCTGAAGCCCGCGCGTCCGGCAATGACTGACGGACCGGCGCAGGCGTTTCAGGTCAGGCTATCAGCTTGCGTCCTCGTCCACCATGTCCGATGCCAGTTCCAGCCCGGCGCGGCCATGCGCGGGCGTGCGCGACGGTGCCTTGGGATGGGGCACGTCGACCGGCTCCTCGACCTCCAGCATCCCTTCCCATTTGGTGATGACCGATGTGGCGATGGCGTTGCCGAGCACATTGGTGGCGGTGCGGCCCATGTCCATGAAATGATCGACCGCCAGGATGAAGGCGACCCCTTCGACCGGCAGGTCGAACTGGCCGAGCGTGGCGGCAACCACCACCAGAGACGCACGCGGCACGGCGGCGATGCCCTTGCTCGTCACCATCAGCACCAGCAATATGGTGATCTGGGTGGCGATCGGCAGGTCGATGCCATAGGCCTGGGCGATGAAGATGGTCGCGAAGGTCGAATACATCATCGACCCGTCGAGGTTGAAACTGTAGCCCAAAGGCAGCACGAAGCTGTAGATACGGCGCGGCACGCCGAACCGGTCGAGCTGTTCCAGCATCTTGGGGTATGCGGCTTCGGACGAGGCGGTGGAAAAGGCGATCAGGATCGGTTCGCGCACATAGCGGACCAGTTTGAACATGCGCCGCCCCAGGAACAGCGATCCGGCCGCGAACAGCAGCAGCCACAGCGCAGCGAGGGCGATGTAGAATTCGCCGATCAGTTCGCCGAAGGTCGCAAGCACGCCCAGCCCCTGCGTCGTCACCACCGAGGCGAGCGCGCCGAACACCGCGAAGGGCGCGACCCGCATCACATAGCCGGTCACCTGCAACATCAGTTCGACCATCGATTCGATGATCGTCACGATCGGCTTGCCCTTGTCGCCGATCGCGGTCAGCGCGACGCCCACGAACAGCGAGAAGACGACGATCTGAAGAATCGAATTTTCCGCCATCGCGCCCACCATCGATGTCGGGAACACGTGCAGGATGAAGTCGCGGAAATTGAGCGCTTCGGTATTCACGCCCGATTCCGCACCGTTGCGGACCAGGTTCAACCCTTCGCCGGGGGCAAAGAAATTGACGAAGATGAGGCCCAGGGTCAGCGAGATAAGGCTGGCGATAATGAACCAGGCGAGCGCCCGCCCGCCGATCCGCCCGAGCGCGGCGCTATCCCCCATATGGGCGATGCCCGCCACCAGCGTCGAAAACACGAGCGGCGCGATGATCATCTTGATGAGGTGAAGGAAGATGTCGGCGAGCAGGTGATAATAGCCCGCGACCTGCTTTGCGAGCGTCGCATCGCCCCCGGCCCAGAGGTTGGTTGCAAATCCGACGACCACCCCCAGGACCATGCCGATGAGGATGAAGGCGGTCAGTCTGTTACGCATCTAGTCCCCAAGCCCGGCGCACTTGTCGCCGCTTCCAACGCAGATATCCCGTCAGTCCGACCTAACAGGCACCCGTTGGTCCCGCAATGCGCGGCCCCGCCGGGTTCTGCCCCATAAAACGAACAAGCATTCCATATCCGCCCCGCAAAGCTGCATCATGGATAGAGCAGCCCTTCGTTCCAGCCCTCGCCCGCCCGCTCGAACAGGCGGCGTTCATGCAGACGATGGGCGCGATCCTGCCAGAATTCGATCCGGTCGGGCACGACGCGAAACCCCGACCAATGCTCCGGGCGAGGCACGTCGCCCCCTTCATAGCGCGCGTGCGCCGCTTCGTAGCGCGCCATGAAGATATCGCGCGAGGGCAAG
Source organism: Sphingobium anseongense (assembly GCF_037725245.1). NCBI lineage: Bacteria > Pseudomonadati > Pseudomonadota > Alphaproteobacteria > Sphingomonadales > Sphingobiaceae > Sphingobium > Sphingobium anseongense. The sequence goes on from NZ_JBBJUL010000005.1 coordinate 77,768, forward strand.
GGGCGCGACTGGTCCGACGCGATCGCGCCAAGCTGGGAATCGCGCGACCGGCTGGCGAAATAGGCATCGGCCATGGCATCGTCGACCTGCACGACCGCGCCTTCGATACGGATCTGGCGTCGCGCCGATTTCCAGTGGAACAGCAACGCCGCACGGGGATTGTCGCGCAGATGCAGCGCCTTGCGGCTTTCGAGATTGGTGTAGAAGACAAATCCGTCCGGCCCATGCCCCTTGAGCAGCACCATCCTCGCCGACGGCTGGCCCGCGGCGTCGACTGTCGCGAGCGTCATCGCGTTGCTGTCGTTGATCTCGGTCTCGCGCGCTTGGGTGTACCATTCGTCGAACAGGGCAAAGGGATCGGTCATGCCGCAAGTGTATAGGCGCGCGCCGAACCCGCTGTCGATACGGCTATCCGCGCTTGAACGCAGCCCGTCCTTTCGCCACATAGGCGCATGACCAACGGCTTTCCCACGACACAAGAGACACAGAGCGCATAATGGCCGATCCCTATTCGACTTTGGGCGTGGCGCGCGGCGCGACCGAGGCGGAGATCAAGTCCGCCTATCGCAAGCTCGCCAAGGAACTGCATCCAGACAAGAATCAGGACAATCCCGACGCCGCCGGGAAATTTGCGGCCATCACCAACGCCTATGACCTGTTGTCCGACAAGGACAAGCGCGCCCGGTTCGACCGGGGCGAGATCGACGCCGACGGCAATCCGGCCGCGCCATTCGGTTTTGGCGGCAACGGCGGATTCCGGGGCAGGCCCGGCGGGCATCCGGGCGGCGGCGCGCCGGGCGGGTTCGAATTCAGCGAGGGCGGCGCGGATTTCGGCGATATCTTCGAAGGGCTGTTCGGCGGCGGACGGCGCGCAGGCGCGGGCATGGGCGGCGGTTTCGGTCGCGGCGCGCCACCGCAAAAGGGCGCGAACGTCGCCTACCGGCTGGCGGTGTCGTTCATCGACGCGGCGACGCGCGCGCCCCAGCGCATCACCTTGCAGGACGGCAAGACCATCGACCTGAAGCTGCCCGCAGGGGTGGAAACCGGCACGCAGATGCGCCTGGCGGGCAAGGGCCAGCCCGGCCCCGCCGGAGCGGGCGACGCGATCGTCACGATAGAGGTCGGCACGCACCCGTTTTTCCGGCGCGAGGGCGATAATATCCTGCTCGACCTGCCGATCACGCTCGACGAAGCGGTCAGGGGCGGCAAGGTCAAGGTGCCGACCGCCGACGGGCCGGTGATGCTGGGGGTGCCGGCGGGCGCCAGTTCGGGCAAGACGCTGCGGCTGCGCGAACGCGGCTTTGCCGGCAAGGACGGCAAGCGCGGCGACCAGCTGGTCACATTGATGATCGACGTGCCTGCAGCCGACCCCGCGATCAAGGCGCTGGTGGAAAATTGGCAGGATATGCGCAACGTGCGGGCCCATCTGGGCGTCTAGGGCGTTTGGAGGGACCTATGCCGGACTTGTCCCCCCTCACCCCCGAATCGCGGCGCAAGCGCATCGCCAACCATACCCGTGCGCACTGGAACCGGCACATGGCCCGGGTGCGCCCCGGATCCTACAGTTTCGAGATTTTGAAGCGGGTCGCGGTCGGAACGTATAGCGACGGGTTCATCCACGCCGGCAACCTTGCCTATCTGTCGTTGATGACGCTGTTTCCCTTCTTCATCGTGGCGGCCGCCGTCGCCAGCATTTTCGGACGGACACAGGATGGGCTGGCGGCGGTCGAAGCCTTTCTGATCACCGTTCCGCCAAGCGTCGCCGAAGTGGTTCGCAAACCGATCATCGACGTGCTGGGCGCGCGCACCGGCCCGCTGCTGTGGTTGGGCGGGCTGGTGGGGCTGTGGACCGTGGGCAGCCTGATCGAAACGATTCGCGACATATTGCGCCGCGCCTATGGCACCAAGAGCACCAGATCCTTCCTGCATTACCGGCTCAGTTCGATCGGCATTACGCTGGTCAGCGTGCTGGCGGTGATGTTCGCCTTTTCCTTGCAGGTGGTGATCACCGGCATCGACCAGTTCCTGCACCAGATCCTGCCCTTCGCCGACGACGCCATCACGCTGGTCGCGTCGCTCAAGCTGGTGCCGATGGCGATATTGTGCGTGGCGCTCTACTATCTCTATTTCTCGCTGACGCCGTCCGCTTACAAGGCGCCGCAATTTCCCAAATGGCCCGGCGCGATCGCGACGGCGCTGTGGTGGTATGCGTCCACCTTGCTGCTGCCGCCGACGCTGTCGCTGCTGGGCGGATATGACCTTACCTATGGCAGCCTCGCCGGGGTAATGATCGCGCTCATTTTTTTCTTTCTCGTTGGGCTTGGCGTGGTAATTGGCGCGGAACTCAATGCGGCGCTCGCGGAATTCCCGGCAGAGGGAACCGACGAGACCGTCGATGGACAAGGGAAATAGACGATGAGCGGCTTGATGGCGGGGAAACGGGGCCTGATCATGGGCCTCGCCAACGACAAGTCGCTGGCCTGGGGCATTTCAAAGGCGCTGCATGCGCAGGGCGCGGAACTGGCCTTTTCCTATCAGGGCGATGCGCTGGCCAAGCGTGTCCGCCCGCTTGCCGCCGAGGTCGGTTCCGATTTCCTGATCGAATGCGACGTCGCCGACATGGACAAGCTGGACGCGGCCTTCGGCGAGATCGAGGCGAAGTGGGGCGGGCTGGATTTCGTCGTCCATGCGATCGGCTTTTCGGACAAGAACGAGCTGCGCGGCCTGTATGTCGATACGAGCCTGGAAAATTTCCTGCTGACGATGAACATTTCCGCCTACAGCTTCGTCGCGGTGACGCGGCGCGCGCGGGCGCTGATGCCCAATGGCGGCAGCATCCTGACCTTGAGCTATTATGGCGCGGAAAAGGTCATTCCCCATTATAACGTCATGGGCGTCGCCAAGGCGGCGCTGGAAACATCGGTCAAATATCTGGCGATGGACCTTGGCCGCGAAAATATCCGGGTGAACGCCATCTCCGCCGGGCCGATCAAGACGCTGGCGGCAAGCGGGATCGGCGATTTCCGCTATATCCTCAAATGGAACGAGCTGAATTCGCCGCTGCGCCGCAATGTCACGATCGAGGATGTGGGCGGCGCGGGCCTCTATCTGCTGTCCGATCTGGCCAGCGGCGTGACCGGCGAAATCCACCATGTCGACGCCGGCTATAACGTCATCGGCATGAAGGCCGAGGACGCGCCCGACATCGCGCTCGATAAATGAGCTTCAACACGTTCGGCCGCGTCTTCCGCTTCACCACCTGGGGCGAGAGCCATGGTCCCGCGATCGGCGCGGTGGTGGACGGGTGCCCGCCGGGGCTGGCGCTGAGCGAAGCGGATATCCAGCCCTTCCTCGACCTGCGCCGTCCGGGCACGTCCAAATTCACCACCCAGCGGCGCGAGGCGGATGAGGTGCGCATCCTGTCGGGCGTGTTCGAAGGGCGCACCACCGGCACGCCCATCAGCCTGATGATCGACAATACCGACCAGCGATCGAAGGATTATTCGGAAGTCGCCAAGGCCTATCGCCCCGGCCATGCCGACTATGCCTATGACGCCAAATACGGGTTTCGCGACTATCGCGGCGGCGGGCGATCATCGGCGCGCGAAACGGCGAGCCGGGTCGCGGCGGGCGCGGTCGCGCGCGCGGTGATCCCCGAAGTCGATATCTTCGCCTGGGTCAGCGCGATCGGCGGCGACGCCATCGACCCGGCCAATTTCGATCCGCAGGAAATCGGCCGCAATCCGTTTTTCTGCCCCGACGCGCAGGCCGCCAGGCGCTGGGAGGCGCTCGTCGATGCCGCGCGGCTCGACGGGTCGTCGCTGGGCGCGGTGGTGGAATGTATCGCCAGCGGGGTGCCCGCCGGCTGGGGCGCGCCGCTCTATGCCAAGCTCGACAGCGAACTGGCCGCCGCCTGCATGAGCATCAACGCGGTCAAGGGCGTCGAGATCGGCGATGGGTTCGCCGCCGCCGCACTGCGCGGCGAACAGAATGCCGATCCGATGCGGCCGGGCGAGGACGGGCCGACCTTTCTGGCCAACCATGCCGGCGGCATCGCCGGCGGCATTTCCACCGGCCAGCCGGTCCGCGTGCGGGTGGCGTTCAAGCCGACCAGTTCGATCCTGATCCCGGTGGAAACGGTGACGCGCGAAGGCGAAACGTCCGACATCGTGACCAGGGGCCGCCACGATCCCTGCGTGGGAATTCGCGGCGTGCCGGTGGTCGAGGCGATGGTCGCGCTGGTGCTGGCCGACCAGAAGCTGCTGCACCGGGCGCAGTGCGGCCAGACGGACGGCTGAGCGCCAGAACGCGCCCGATTCAGGCCGGAATGCCATATGGGGGCTAGGCGGCGGCGGCCTGCGAGCGTACATTCAGGCCATGCCCTTGTCACGAGGGCTAGCGGCAGCGCGAAAGCCTGGGGAGCGTCCCCGTCCCATGGGCGGAACTGACGGTCAAAATGTCCCCGAACGCCGCGACACGGGCCAGTCACCTGCCGTGACTGGCCCTTTTCATTGCATCGGGGGAGGATACACCCACCGCCGCTTTCGTTATATCCGCCTTAGCGACGCGATCGGGGGAATGTTGAATGCAGGCCATGGCCGCGTTGCTGGGCGCCTATCGCGCCGAAATCGGGCTGATCATCCTTGCCTGCATGTTTGTCGAATTCGTCCGCGAACGCTATCCCGCAACGGTGGTCGCGGTGCTGGGCGCATGCGTATATGCCGCGCTCGGCCTGATCGGCGAGGATTCGCTCTTTGCGGTGTTCGCCAATTCGGCGCCGCTCACCATCGGCGCGATGTTCGTGCTGACCGGCGCGCTGATCCGCACCGGCACCATCAACCGGGTGGCCGACATCATCATGGCGCGCGCGGAACGGCGGCCGCGCCTCGCCATTGTCGAAGTCATGCTGGGCGGCCTGGTGGCATCCGCCTTCCTCAACAACACACCGGTCGTCGTCGTGATGATCCCGATCATCTTCAAGCTGGCGCAGGTGACCGGCGTGCCGGTCAAGAAGCTGATGATGCCGGTCAGCATCGTCGCCGTGCTGGGCGGGTGCATCACCCTGATCGGCACATCGACCAACCTGATCGTCGCGGGAATCGCCGCCAAGCAGGGGATGGCCCCATTCGGCATATTCGACATCACGCCCTACGGCCTGGCGGGCGCCGCAGCGGGCCTTGCGACGCTGGTCGCGCTGTCATTCCTGCTGCCGTCCGATCCGCCCGCGATCAGCGCGCAGGATGGCGGCAATGCCCAGGACTATCTGACCGAACTGGTCGTCCGGCAGGACAGCGACCTGATTGGCCGGACAATCGCGTCGCTCGGCGTTTTCGGACGATCGGTGGTGTTGCTGGGCCTCAAGCGGGTCGGTCAGATCGAACGCAGCAAGCTGGATGAGGAGGAATTGCGCGCGGGCGACCGGCTGGTCGTGCGCGCCGACGGCACCGCGATCATGACCTTGCGCGAATCCGCGCAGTTCGAAATGGGCATCGCCGCCGATGCCGCCGCCCCCGCCGCCGCAGGCACGGTGATCGAGGCGATGGTCGCGCCCAGCCACCCGTCGATCGGCGACCGGCTGGCGGACATGCCCTTTCTGCATGCGCTGAGGGTGCGGATCATCGGTATCAGCCGGTCCCGCCACCTGCCCGGTCCCGACCTGTCGGAGGCACGGGTGCGCAGCGCGGACCGGTTGCTGATCGCCGGCAGCGACGATGCCATGCGGGCGCTGCGCGACAACCTCAACCTGATGGGCGTCGACATCAGCCGCACCCGCGCCTTTCGCCGCAACAAGGCATGGGTCGCGATCCTGGCGATGGCCGCCGTCGTGCTGCTGTCGGCGCTCGACATCGTCAGCATCGGCCTTGCCGCGATCATTGCCGTGGGCGTGATCCTGGCCGCGCGCTGCATAGATGGCGAAGAGGCGTGGGGGGCGATCGACGGCAATGTACTGATCCTGATCTTTGCGATGCTGGCGGTGGGAGTCGCGCTGGAAGAAGCGGGCAGCGTGGCGATGATGGTGGGATGGGTCACGCCGCTGCTGAAAGTCGCCCCGCCCTGGAGCCTGGTGTTCATCATCTATTTCTTTGCGCTGATCCTGTCGGAACTGCTAAGCAACAACGCCGTCGCGGCATTGCTGACGCCCATCACCATTGCGTTGGCGCAGCAGCTGGGAACCGATCCGCGACCGTTGATCATCGCGCTGATGATCGGCGCGTCGGCCTGTTTCGCCACCCCCATCGGCTATCAGACCAACGCCCTGGTCTATGCCGCGGGCGATTATCGCTTCGCCGATTTCGTGCGGATCGGCGTGCCGCTCAACATCATCGTCGGCCTGACCGTCTGCGGTTCGCTGGTGCTGATGGGATAAGTCCAGTGCCGTCGCGGCGGCCCTGCCCCGACCCGCGCGCCATCGTCATAAGGCCCCGGCAAGACGAGGAACCGCCCATGACCAGCCTGCCCTTCTTTCAGGTCGATGCGTTCGCCAACGCGCCCTTCACCGGCAATCCCGCCGCCGTCATGCCGCTCGACGACTGGCTGGACGACGCAACGCTTCTGGCCATCGCGGCCGAAAACAACCTGTCGGAAACCGCCTTCACCGTGCCGACGCCCGACGACCCGGAGGCCGGCTACGCGCTCCGCTGGTTCACGCCGACGGTGGAGGTCAAGCTGTGCGGCCATGCGACGCTGGCGAGCGGGCATGTGCTGATGACGGACGCCAGCATCGGCTCGGACATCCGCTTTCGCACGCGTCATGCCGGCGTGCTGACCGTTTCGCGCGGCGCGCAGGACTATGCACTGTCGCTTCCGGCCTGGGACATGCAACCGCGCGACCTGTCGCCCTGGGCGGCCGCGCTGGGTGGCGACGTGCTGGAGACGCGCTGGCGCGACGGCGGCTATGCGCTGTTTCGCTATGACGACGAGGCGGCGGTGCGGGCGCTGGCGCCGGACATGCAGGCGTTGAGAGACGCGGGCGACATCATGTTCATCGCCACCGCGCCCGGCGACGACAGCGACATCGTCAGCCGGGTGTTCGTGCCCGGCGCCGGGGTGGACGAGGACCCGGTGACCGGATCGGCCCATGCCATGCTGACCCCCTATTGGGCCGCGCGGCTCGACAAGGCGCGGATCAGCGCGGTCCAGGCGTCTGCGCGCGGGGGCCGGCTGGATTGCCTGCTGCACGACGACCGGGCGATATTGGGCGGCGCGTGCCGCACGGTGATCGAGGGGCGGTTTTCGCTTTAGGATGGTGCGGCGTCCGTGGAGCGCATGTGACGGCCGCCCTGAGCGAATATCCGTCGGTCCCGATGAGTCGCACGGCGCTGCAACGCCGAAAACGATCAGCCCGGAAACAGCGCCACGAGATTGGCCAGTCCCGCCTTCAGCGCATCGCGCTGTTCCTTGTGCGGCGACATGCCCAGCCGCACCACGGTCAGCTTCTGGCGCGGCGAGACGAGGATATATTGCCCGCCATGGCCGACGCAGCCGAACAGGCTGTCGGGCGCCTGCCCCGGTATCAGCGCGCTGTCGCTGCTCGCGCGGTTGAGCCACAGGTGCAGCCCGTATGCGGCGTTGCGCCTGGACGGGGTGGTCATCAGGTCGATCCAGCGTTCGGCCACCACCTGCTGCCCGCCGATGCGTCCGCGAAGGCGCAGCATTTCACCGAAACGGGCATAGTCGCGCGCGGTCATGTGCAGGAAGCTGCCGCCGATGAAGGTGCCGGCGCGATCATATTCGGCGGTCAGGCTGGCAAGCTTTGCCGGGCGTATCAGCCGCCCTTCCACGAAGGTCGCCATCGCCCGCTGGCGTACCGCCGGATCGTCGCTGGCGGTCAGCTGGCGAGTCATCAGGTCGGCCAGGATCAGGCTGGTGCCGCTGCTGTAGGAAAAGGCCGCGCCGGGCGGATCGGCCAGCGGCTTGGACCGGGCGAAGGCGGCCATGTCGCGGGCGCCATCGGTAAACAACATGCGGATCGTGTCGGCGGTGGCGAGCGGTTCGGTATCTTCGACATGGGCAAGGCCCGACGACATGGTGAGCAACTGGCGCAGCGTGATGCGGCCGCGCGGGTCGCCCGGCTGGCTCCATGCCGGCAGCGGCACCGGCGCGTCGAGCGCCAGCCGGCCGTCCGCCACCATCAACCCGACGAGCACGGCGGTCACGCTCTTGGCGATCGACCAGGACGGCAGCATCGTTTCCGGCCCATAGCCGGGGGCATAGCGTTCAACGACGATCTTGCCGCGATGCATGACCAGCAGCGCGCGGGTTTCGCCCATGTCGGCATTGGCAACGATAGCGTCGACCGCGTCGTTGAGCGCCGATTCGTGGGATATGGCCGGCGCGATCGGATAGGATGGCGCGGTATCGGACAGCGCGGCGCCGGAAAGCCCCCATGCCGCAAGGGAAAGCAGCGCAAGGCTTGCGCAGATGATCGTTATGCTCTTGAAGTTGCTTGGCATGGAACATCCGCCCTTAGCACGCCCAGACCGAAAAGGGAGCCTTTCGCGCCGCAGCGGCTGGCTGCTGGCCGCCGCGCTCATCCTGATCGGCGGGGTGATGCTGCTCGCGTGGAACTGGGGGACGCTGCGCGCCAGGGCGCAGGTCGGCGTCGGCCACGGCGCGCGCGTCACCTGTTCATGCCGCTATGTCGAGCGCCGGTCGATGGACAGTTGCGCGCAGGACAAGGAGCCGGGCATGTGGGCCGTCCGCCTGACCGACGATCCGCAGGCGCGCGCGGTCGAAGCGCAGGTGCCGCTGATGGCCTCGGCCCGCGCGCGCTATCGGCCGGGCTGGGGCTGCCTGTTCGAACCGACCGGATAGGCAGGGGTGGCGGCGGGCGTCGCGGCACCCTACTCTCCCCTCATCAGGAGCCGCCGGCAACGGACGGCCATCCATGCAGGAGACGATCATGACCGGCGACACGCAAGCCGACCCCAACGGCGTACCGCAACCCGCGGCCCGGGAGGATAATCGCCGCCGTCGCAAGCCCGCGATCCTGGAGATTGACGGGCGCAGGCTCAAGCCCGCGACCCTGATGATGGGCCATGGCTATGACCCGGCCCTGTCCGAGGGATCATTGAAGCCGCCGATTTTCCTGACATCCACTTTCGCGTTCGAAAGCGCGGCGGCGGGCAAGCGGCATTTCGAAGGGATCACCGGCATCCGGCCCGGCGGATCGGACGGCCTGGTCTATTCGCGCTTCAACGGTCCCAATCAGGAGATCGCCGAAAGCCGCCTGGCGCTGTGGGACGAGGCGGAAGCCGCGCTCATTTTTTCCAGCGGCATGTCGGCGATCGCCACCACCCTGCTCGCGCTGGTGCAGCCGGGCGACGTGATCGTCCACAGCGCGCCGCTTTATGCCGCGACCGAAGCGCTGATCGGCCGCATCCTCGGCAAATTCGGGGTGCAGTGGCTCGATTTCCCCGCCGGTGCGAGCGAGGCGGAGATCGGCGCGGTGATCGAGCGGGCCAAGACGTTGGGCCGGGTCGCGCTCATCTTCCTGGAAAGCCCCGCCAACCCGACCAATGTGCTGGTCGATGTCGATGCGGTCGTTGCCCGTCGCGACTTCGTGTTCGCCGGCGAGGATCATGTTCCGCCGATCGCCATCGACAACACGTTCCTGGGACCATTGTGGCACCGGCCGATCGCCCATGGCGCGGACCTGGTCATCTATTCGCTGACCAAATATGCGGGCGGTCACAGCGACCTGGTCGCGGGCGGCGTGCTGGGCAGGCAGCAGTTGATCACCACCATCCGCATGATGCGCAACACCATCGGCACCATCCTCGATCCGCACAGCGCGTGGATGCTGCTGCGGTCGCTGGAAACGCTGGAGCTGCGGATGAGCCGGGCGGGCGAAAATGCCGCCAGGATCTGCGCCTGGCTGCGCGACCAGCCGCAGGTCGAAAGGATCGTCTATCTGGGCTTTCCCGCCGATGATCGCCAACGCGACATTTACGAGCGGCATTGCACCGGCGCGGGATCGACCTTCTCGCTCTACCTCAAGGGCGGCGAAGCCGAAAGCTTCGCCTTTCTCGACGCGCTCAAGATCGCCAAGCTGGCGGTCAGTCTGGGCGGCACCGAAACGCTGGCCAGCCATCCCGCCGCGATGACGCATCTGTCGGTGCCGGTCGAGCGGCGCAAGGCGCTGGGCATCGACGACAATATGGTGCGGATTTCCATCGGCTGCGAGGATGCCGACGACCTGATCGCCGACTTCGCGCAGGCGCTGCGCGCCATCGGATGCGCTGCCGCATGATCATCGTTCAGGCGCTTTTCGGCGATGGCGGATATATTTATCCGTTGGTAAGCATAGGGGCCTAGCATAGCCGATCACAGGAGAGCATGCGCTTGCGCCCCACCGAACCCCTTGCCCTGCACCACAGCTGGCCGCTGTTCGAGCGAGCGCGCCATTTTGCGCTGGGCCGGATCGATGACGGCGCGCCCCTGATGTCGGCAGGGGATGTCGATGCGTTTCAGCGGTGCCGCAGCACGCCGCTCCCCATCGGCCTGTGGGAATGCGCCCTTCCCGACAACCGCCTCGACTGGTCGGGCGAGGTCTACGATATTTTCGGCCTGCCGCGCCGCGCGGCGGTGACGCGCGACGAATGCGTGGCGCTGTATTGCGAGGAATCGCGCGCGGTGATGGAACGGCTGCGCGCCTATGCCATCAAGCACCGGCGCGGCTTTACCGTCGATGTCGAGATACGGCCCGCGACCGGGGATGCGGCGCGCTGGATGCGGCTGATCACCGCCCCCGTCTGCGAGGATGACAAGGTGGTGCGCCTTCGCGGCGTCAAGCAGTGGCTGCCGCCGGCCTGACGCCCGGCCTTTTCAGTCCCAGTCCACGCGCGCCCAGCCCCGCGCCGACGCCAGCTTCGCCAGCGGTTTGTGCGGGTTGGCGGCGATGGCGATGTCGGCATAATCGAGCATCGGCGCGTCCGACACATGGTCGGAATAGGCACGGATATGCGCCGCCTTGCGATCGATCGCCTGCGCCGCCATCCAGGCCTTGATCATCCGCAGCTTGCCGGTGTCATAGCAGTTTTCGCCGGCGATCCTGGCACGGACATAGCGAAGGTCCTGGGTCAGATGGTCCGTGGCGATCACCGCGTCAAAGCCCAGCCGCCGCGCGATCGGTTCGACATAGAGCCGGTAGGATGCGGTCGCGAGGATGAGGGTGCAGCCGTCCGCCCGGTCGCGCGCGATCTGCGCCACGGCGCCCGCGCGAAGGTTGCCGCCCATGACCTTGTCGGCATAGCTTTCGACATGCGGCATCAGCCTGGCGCGCTCGACATTGTGGCCGATCATGAGCGCCTGGTTGATTTCCTTGAGCCGCCGCCGGCTGATCAATTTGAGGACATAGGCCAGCATCATCAGCGGCACGAGCGGCAGCAGCAACAGCCGCAGCGGCGCGAGATGCATCGCCACATGCACCAGAAACCCCGTATAGGTGCCGGTGAAGGTCACGGTGCGATCCATATCGTAGATCGCCAGCCGGTGCGCTGCTTTTACCTGAACCATGACATTCCCGAAACTTTTAGCGTCGCTCACACGTTCTGATTGTCGGATGGGCCGTTTCGGCTTGCCGCGCAACCGATATTGGACCAGTAATCCCCCGCATGATGCAACCCGCCGATCTCAGTCAGGACACGCGCGACGGGGGCTCGGTCATCACGCTGAACGGCGATCTGCTGGTGTCCTGCCTTGGCGATCTCCCGGCCCGGCTCGACGCGATCGAAGGCCCGGTGTCGGCCATCGACCTGAGCGAGGTTGCGCATGTCGATACCATCGGCGCGTGGACCGTGCACCGCACCGCGCGGCGGCTGGGCAGCGACATCACCGGCGCGAGCGAGGATGCAGAGCGGCTGATAGCCGAACTGCGCAAGGTGGACGAGCCGGTTGCGATCCGCCCGGACAACGCGCCGCCGTTCAAGCGCGTATTGGGCGAAATCGGCGACGCCACCATTACCGCGGGCAAGACGCTGATCGGCCTGCTCGGCTTTTTCGGTGCGACGCTGATCGCCACCTGGACCATCATCCGCCGCCCCCGCCGCTTCCGTATCAACGCGGTCGTCCAGCGGTTCGAGGTGGTCGGCGTGTCCGCGCTCGGCATCATAGGCCTGATGAGCTTCCTGATCGGCATCGTCATCGCCCAGCAGGGGTCGGTGCAGTTGCGCCAGTTCGGCATGGAAATGCTGACGATCAACCTGGTGGGCCGGCTGACCTTCCGTGAACTGGGCGTGCTGATGACCGCGATCATGGTGGCCGGGCGATCCGGCTCGGCCTTTGCCGCGCAGCTTGGCACGATGAAACTGACCGAGGAAATCGACGCGATGCGCACCATCGGCGTGTCGCCGATGGAGGCGCTGGTGCTGCCCCGCACCATCGCCGTGGTGGTGATGATGCCGCTGCTGGGCTTTTATTCGTCGGTCATCGCCGTGATCGGCGGCGGCTTTCTGTGCGCGGTCGCACTCGATATTCCGCCCGTCACCTTCATTCAGCGGCTGCGCGAGGTGGTGCCGATCACCGACCTGTGGGTAGGCCTGATCAAGGCGCCGGTGTTCGGCCTCATCATCGCCATTTCCGGCTGTTTCCAGGGGATGCAGGTCAAGGCCAATGCCGAAGAGGTCGGCCTGCGCACGACGGCGGCGGTGGTGCAGGCGATCTTCCTGGTGATCGTGCTCGATGCCATGTTCGCCGTCCTCTTCACCTGGATCGGGTGGAATTGATGAGCGAGGAGGAAGAGGCCCGCGCCGAGGAACAGCGCATCAGCGAGGCCATGGAGCAGTCGGATATCGCCATTTCGGTGCGCGGCATCACCAACGCCTTTGGCGAACAGGTCGTGCACGAAGGGCTGGACCTCGACGTGCGCAAGGGCGAGATCATGGGCGTGGTCGGCGGATCGGGCACCGGCAAATCGGTGCTGATGCGATCCATCATCGGCCTACAAACGCCGCAGCAGGGCGAAATCCACGTCTTTGGCGAATCGATGGTCGACCGAAGCGAAGATGAAGCGGTCGCGATCCGCAAGCGCTGGGGCGTATTGTTCCAGGGCGGCGCGCTGTTTTCGACGCTGACCGTCGCGGAAAATGTCGAAGTTCCCTTGCGCGAATATTATCCCAATATCGGGCCTGAGCTGCGCGACGAGATTGCCGCCTACAAGATCCGCATGACCGGCCTGCCGGCCGAAGCCGGTCCCAAATATCCGTCCGAACTGTCGGGCGGCATGAAGAAGCGCGCGGGGCTGGCCCGTGCGCTCGCCATCGATCCCGACCTGCTGTTCCTCGATGAACCCACCGCCGGGCTCGACCCGATCGGCGCGGCCTCGTTCGATGCCCAGACCCGCCAGCTGCAAAAGACGCTGGGCCTTACCATCTTCCTGATCACCCATGATCTCGACACGCTCTATTCGATTTGCGACCGGGTGGCGGTGCTGGCGGACAGGAAGGTGATCGCGGTCGGCACGATCGATGAACTGCTGGCGACCGATCATCCGTGGATCCAGGAATATTTCAACGGCCCGCGCGGCCGCGCGGCCACGGCCGCAGCCGACAAGGCGAAGACCAAGACCAGCGACACCAGCCCGGCGCGCGGTCCGGCGGACGGAAGGCAGTAGGATATGGAAACCCGGTCCAACCATGTGCTCGTAGGGGCGGTCGTGCTGGCCCTGCTGGCCGCCGTGATGATTGCCGCCTTCTGGTTTTCGCGCCTGTCGGACGGGCAGGACCAGGAATATGACATTTTCTTCAAACAGTCGGTGAGCGGCCTCGCCAAGGGATCGAGCGTCAATTATGCCGGTGTGCCTTCGGGCCAGGTCAAGACGATCGAGCTGTGGAAACGCGACCCCGGCTTCGTCAAGGTGCGGATCGCGGTCAAGGACGGCACGCCGGTGTTGCTGGGTACCACCGCGACGATTGCGGGCGTGGGCTTTACCGGCGTCAGCGAAGTCGTGCTCGACGGCGCGGTCAAGGGCGCGCCGCCGATCGTCTGCCCGGCGCAAAACCCGCTGAACGCCTGCCCCGACGGCGTGCCGGTGATCCCGACCAAGCCGGGTGCGCTGGGCGAACTGCTCAACAACGCGCCGCAGCTGCTCGAACGCCTGTCCACCCTGACCGAGCGCCTGACCGAACTGCTCAACGACAAGAACCAGCAGAGCATCGCCGGCATCCTTGCCAATGTCGAGCGCATTTCGAAGTCGCTGGCCGACCGCAGCCCGGAAATTTCCGCGACGCTCGCCGAGGCGCGTATCGCAGTGCAGCGCACCGGCGTCGCCGCCGAGCAGATCGGCAAGCTGGCCGCGACCACCGATTCGCTGCTGACCGAGGAAGGCCGGCCGCTGATGGCCGACCTGCGCAAGAGCGTCCAGTCGGCGACGCGCAGCATCGACACGCTCGACAAGACCATCGCCGAAGCGCAGCCGGGCGTGCGGACCTTCAGCCGCCAGACCATGCCGGAGGTCAGCCAGCTGGTGCGCGACCTGCGCGAAATGACCCGCGCCTTCCGCGGCGTCGCCGAAAAGCTCGACCAGCAGGGCGCTGGCTCGCTGGTCGGATCGCCCAAATTGCCCGACTACAAGGATTGAGAGGAGCTTCATCATGGCCCACAGAATGAAAGCCGTCGCGCTGGCCGCGCCGCTCGCCATGCTGGTCGCCCTGCCCGGCTGCATCTCCCTTGGCGCCAAGCCGCCGGCGCAGCTGCTGTCGCTGAGCGCGGCGAAGACGGTCGCGCCCGGCACGATCCGGCGCAGCGGCCAGGGAGCCAGCATCACCGTCGCCGATCCGGAGGCGCCCAAGACGCTCGACACGGTCCGCGTGCCCGTGCGCATGACGCCGACGACGCTCGCTTATGTGAAGGGCGCGCATTGGGCGGACACGCCGCGCCACCTGTTCCGCACCCTGCTGGCCGAAACGATCGCCGCGAACGGCACCCGCATCGTGCTTGATCCCGGCCAATATTCGGCCGATCCCGGCCAGCGGTTGATGGGCGAACTGATCGATTTCGGCGTGGACGCGCAAAGCCGCATGGCGATCGTCACGTTCGATGCTGTCCTGACCGGGGAAGGCGGGGCGGTCCTCGCCAAACAGCGCTTTTCGGCCAGCTCGCCGGTGAGCGCAATCGACGCTGACAGCATTGGCGCGCCGCTCAACCAAGCGGCGAATATAGTCGCGGCCGATGTGGCGAAATGGGTGGCGGGCAGTTAGGCGCCGCGCTTTACCGCGCTCAATCCAGAACGTTGGGCAGGTCCTCGAACCCCTTGCGCAGCGCCGCCGACCAGCTTTGCGAAATCATCGCGAATTCCTCGTTATCCGCTTCGATGCGAGTGCGGACGCGGAAGTCGAAGGCGTCGCGCTCGATAACGGTGAGGTCGAGCGGCATGCCCACCGACAGGTTGGAGCGCAGCGTCGAATCCATGGATACCAGCACCGCCTTGGTCGCATCCTCCAGCGTGGTTTCCGGCTTGATGATGCGATCGAGAATCGGCTTGCCATATTTATGTTCGCCGATCTGGAAAAACGGCGTGTCCGCCGTTGCCTCGATGAAATTGCCGGCCGAATAGATCAGATAGAGACGCGGCTTGCCACCCTTGCGCTGGCCCGCGATCATGATCGAGGCGCGTGCGCCCGATCCGTCCATCTCGATGCTTTCGCGATAGCGCGACTGCATCGCCCGCATCGCTTCACCCACGATCAGCGCGGCGCGATGCATGGTGTCGCAATTGAGGATCGTTTCCACGTCCGGGTCGGAATGCGAATCCTTGATCGCCTTGCTCAGGGCCGACTTCACCCCCTGGGTGATCGACAGGTTGCCCGAACACATCAGCGTCATCGCCCGTTCGCCCGGCACGCAATAGGTGAAACTTTTGCGGAACCGCGCGATATTGTCCATGCCCGCATTGGTGCGGGTGTCGGACAGCATCACCAGTCCCTGGTTGACGCGCACCGCGACGCAATAGGTCATCGCCCGCCGACTCCCATGTTCACGATATTCACCCCCTATGCTGCCGCGGGTGGCGGGATGATCTGTTGCTGCTGGCGTTGCAACTGTCGTTCCTCGCCGCCTGCTTCCGCCTGCGCGATCCGAACGTCGGCGTCAATCGAGATGTTGCCGGCGAGCGTCACCGATCCCCGAACCGGCGCGGCCTGATCCGCATCGAGACCGCAGGCAAGGCGCAGATAACCATCGGTCACGCACACCCGGTTGGAGGGGTCGAACCCTACCCAGCCCAGTCCCGGCACCAGCGCTTCGGCCCAGCCATGGGTTTCGTGCAGCGCGTCGCCATCCTGCGCCAGCAGATAGCCCGATACATAGCGCGCGGGCACCGCGATCGAACGGGCGGCGGCGATGAACACCTGGGCATGATCCTGGCACACGCCCGCGCCGAGCGCGAACGCCTGCGCCGCGGTGGTATCCGCCCCGGTGGCGCCGGTGCGATACACGATCGCGTCGCTGACCGCGGTCGACAGGCTGTGCAGCCGGGCGAGCGGTCCATCATCCTCGCGGGTGGCCAGCGCCATGGCGCGGATGGCGGGCGACGGCGCGGTGAGCGGCGTGGCGCGCAGGAAATAGCGCGGGTCGACCCGCGTCACCGGCCAGCCCAGGACGCCGTGGGTGTCGCGCGTTTCGACCAGCCCTTCGGCAACGATCGTTGCGCCCTCCTGCCGGTCGTAGCGGATCCACAGCGCTTCCATGTCGCCATGGGCGTTGCGGGCAAAGCCGTTCACCGGCTCGCCATTGATGCTGACGGCCCAGTCGAGCACGGTCTGAGCCGCATTGTCGGCAGGCATCAGCTTCAGCCGCATCGCCACCCGGCCGGCGGCGCTTTCGTAGCGATAGACGGTCTGGTGGCGGACGAGCAGCTGCATCGGTCGCGTCAGCCGAAATGATAGGCCTGGGCGATCTCCGCGCCCAGCTGGTTGGTGCGTGCCAGCCCCGTCTGCACCGTTTCGTGCAGGCCGATGCGGAAAATGTCGCCAGAGTCGAGCTGTTCGAGGTCGGCGACCATAGATTCGACGGTGTCGTGGCACTGGCTGCGCGCGTCGTGCCAGCCCGCCAGCCGATTGAGCCGATAGGCGAGCTGGTCGTAGCAATAGGCGACGCTGCGCGGGAACAGGCGGTTGAGCATCAGGAAATCGGTGATCTGCCAGGGCGTGTAGGTGCCGCCATAGACATGATGATAGGCGCGGCTGCCCGACAGCGCATGCAGCACCGAAGTCCACTGATAATGATCGCGGTTGCCGCCGATCACTTCGGTTTCGGGCAGCAGCACATAATATTTCACGTCGAGCAGGCGCAGCGTCATCTGCGCCCGCTCCAACGCCGATCCCGCGCGCAGGAAATCATGCCCTTCATTGCGCAGCTGCCCCGAATCGGCGGCGCCCCGGAAGGTCATGACGCGGGTCTTGACCCAGTCGATCAGCGCGGGAAGCTGTTGCCGCGCTTCGGCCACGTCATAGCTGTCGAGCTTGCGCCAGCCGTCGTTCAGCGCCTCCCACATATCCTGCGTCAGCATCGTGCGCGCCGACTTGGCGTTCGACCGCGCCTTGATCAGGCAGGACCGGATCGACGAGGGATTGTCGATGTCGAGCATCAGATAGGACACGACATCGGTTTCCGAGACCTGTTTGCCTTCGGGGAATTTCGATTCCGCGCCGGTCGCGCGCACCACCGATCGCCATTCGTCGCGATGATGCGCGCCGGGCAGGATCGCCATCCGCTGACCCATGGTCAAAAGCCGCGCGGTCGATTCGGCACGCTCCATATAGCGCGCCATCCAGTAGAGATTTTCGGCGGTCCGGCTCAGCATGTCAGTGTCTCTGTTTCGGTCGTACCGCACGCAATCGCAGGCTCAAAGGCCTGGCTGCACCCGGCAGAAGGCTTCGACAGGCGCAGCCCGAACGGACGAGGGGTGGGCAAATGACCCATCATCAATCCTGCATGACCCAGGTGTCCTTGACCCCGCCGCCCTGGCTGGAGTTGACCACCAGCGATCCTTCGGTCAGCGCGACGCGGGTAAGGCCGCCGGGCACCAGCCGGATCTGCTTGCCGACCAGGCAATAGGGGCGGAAATCGGCATGGCGGCCGACGACGCTGGCCGGGCCGAGCGTGGGCACGGTGGACAGGTCGAGCGTCGGCTGGGCGATGAACTCGGACGGGTTGGCCCTGATCCTGTCGGCATAGGCGGCGATTTCGTCCTTGGTCGATTTCGGCCCGATCAACATGCCGTAGCCGCCCGACCCATGCACTTCCTTGGCCACCAGCTGGTCCAGATGCTCCAGCACATAGGCGCATTCGTCGGGCTTGCCGCACTGCCATGTCTGGATATTGTCGAGGATCGGCTGTTCGCCGAGATAGAAGCGGATCATTTCGGGCACGTAGATATAGACGGCCTTGTCGTCGGCGATCCCCGCGCCCGGCGCCGACGCGAGCGTCACGCCGCCATTGCGATAGACGCTGAAGATGCCGGGCACGCCCAGCAGGCTGTCGGGCCTGAACACCAGCGGGTCGAGATATTCGTCGTCGATGCGGCGATAGATGACGTCGACCGCCTTTGGCCCGAGCGTGGTCTTCATCCACACCCGGTCCTCGTCCACGAACAGGTCCGCCGGTTCGACCAGTTCGACACCCATCAGGTCGGCGAGGAAGCTGTGTTCATAATAGGCGCTGTTGAGCGAGCCGGGGGTCAGCACGACGACCACCGGATCGCCCTTGCACGCGGGGGGCGCGACTTCCTTGAGGCTTTTGAGCAGCTCAGCCGGATAATCGTCCACCGGCGCGACCACGCCTTGCGCGAACAGTTCGGGGAACATCCGCGTCATGATGTCGCGATTTTCGAGCATGTAGGACACACCCGACGGCGTGCGGCAATTATCCTCCAGCACTTCGAAGCTGCCGGGGCCGGTGCGCACGATGTCGATGCCGACGATGTGGCTGTAAACCTTTCCCGGCGGCGTGAAGTCCGCCATTTCGGCCAGATAGGCGCTGTTCTGATAGATGATGTCGGCGGGCATGATGCCGGCCTTCACGATTTCGCCGCGATGATAGACGTCGTGCAGGAAGGCGTTGAGCGCGCGCGCGCGCTGGCGGATGCCCCGGTCCAGCACGCGCCATTCCTGCGCGGTGAAGATGCGGGGCAACAGGTCGAAGGGGATCAGCCGTTCCGGGTCCCCGCCTTCGCCATAGACCGCGAAAGTGATGCCGATCCGGCGGAAGATCGCCTCCGCCTCGTCCAGCCTGCGGTTTAGGCCGGCGATGCCGGTCCGGTCTACCCAATCCTGCACCTCGGCATAGCAGGCGCGAATCGAACCGTCGGACTCGAACATTTCATGGAAGGGCAAAGTGTCGTTCCTCCCCGTCGGCCAGGACGGCCGCTTGTGCATTGCAACATTAGTGCAACCGGGTTGATGGATTGCAAGTCAAAAATTGCGGGGCCCGCCGCTTTCTGGGCCGACCGCGGGCATCGGCCTCGCGAAAAGGAAGCGCCGTACGCGACAGCCCCGTTGACCCGCCCCCCCGCGCTGCGTATAGCGCGCGCTCACCGCGGGTCATTCCCCGCGCGGCCCATGGGGCGGAGTAGCTCAGCTGGTTAGAGCAGCGGAATCATAATCCGCGTGTCGGGGGTTCAAGTCCCTCCTCCGCTACCAAATCCCGAATTGATCCGTACGTCATACGCTGTTCCAGGGCGCTTGTCCGGCGCCCCCAGATGGCCGCCATCGGCATATTTGCGGAACGGCGTGCGCGATGTGGCCCGGATCGTCGCCAAGCCAACGCTTCAACGGCAACGATTAGGCGATGGCCGGGACGATGCCTGTCGTCGACCCGCTCATCCGTTGGATGGGACATGCGGACCGGGGCCGAAACGGGTCGCCGCGCGCCCGTCATAACGGGCAAGGGAGCGTGGACCAGGGAAAATCCACGCTTGCCAGCAGCGGGAAAGCGCGCCAATCACGCGCGCAAAGGGTGCAAAAGAGGATGGCGGGCGGATGAGCTATTATGACGTTCTGATTGTCGGCGCAGGCCATGCGGGCGCGCAGGCCGGCATCGCGTTGCGGCAGATGGGGTTCGAAGGATCGGTCGCCATGATCGGCGACGAGAAGGAACCGCCCTATGAACGTCCGCCGCTGTCCAAGGAATATTTCGCCGGCGACAAGAGCTTCGACCGCATCCTGATCCGCCCGGCAAGCTTCTGGCCCGAACGCAATATCGACATGCTGCTGGGCAAGCGGGTGAAAAGCGTCGATCCGGTCGGCAAGTTCGTCACCGCCGGCGGCGAGGAAATCGGCTATGGCAAGCTGATCTGGTGCGCGGGCGGTTCGCCCCGGATGCTGACATGCAACGGCGCCGATGCCTCCAACATCCATGCCGTGCGCCGCCGCGACGATGTCGATGCGATGATCGCGAAGATCGACCAGGTGCGCCACGTCACCATCATCGGTGGCGGCTATATCGGGCTGGAAGCCGCCGCCGTCCTCTCCAAGTTCGGCAAGCAGGTGGTGTTGCTCGAAGCGCTCGACCGGGTGCTGGCGCGCGTCGCGGGCGAGGATCTGTCGCGCTTCTACGAGGCCGAACATCGCGCCCATGGCGTCGACCTGCGCACCGGCGCGGCGATGGACTGCATCGAAGTCAAGGATGGCAGGGCGACCGCCGTGCTGATGGCCGATGGCGAACGGATCGAAACCGACATGGTGATCGTGGGCATCGGCATCGTACCCGAAACCGGCCCGCTGATCGCGGCTGGCGCGGTGGGCGGCAACGGCGTCGACGTCGATGAATATTGCCGCACCAGCCTGCCCGACATCTACGCCGTGGGCGATTGCGCCGCGCATGAGAATCATTTCGCCCGCGGCGCGCGCATTCGCCTGGAATCGGTGCAGAACGCCAATGACCAGGCCAAGACCGCCGTTGCCCACATATTGGGCAAGGAAGAGGCCTATCACGCCGTGCCCTGGTTCTGGTCGAACCAATATGATCTGAAGCTTCAGACCGTCGGCCTGTCGATAGGTTATGACCAGACCATATTGCGCGGCGATCCGGCTACGCGCAGCTTTTCGGTGCTGTACCTGCGCGCCGGCAAGCTGCTTGCCATCGACGCGGTCAATGCAGTCAAGGACTATGTCCAGGCGCGCGCGCATATCCTGTCCGGCGCCGCGCTCGATCCGGCCCAACTCGCCGATGCATCGATCCCGCTCAAGGAAGTCGGGCTGGCCTGACGCTTACACTTCCAGCCCGATCAGCGTCCCGCTGCCGATGCGGTCGATATAGCGCTTGCCGTCGATCTCCATCCAGTCGGGGGTGATCTCGATCCGGCGGCCCCGGATCGTGGTGCGCAGATGCTCGACCGCGATGCGGTTGCGCGCGACGATGCGCAGCACGGCCAGGCCATCGCCCCGCGACGCCATGATGCTGTAGCGGTCGCCGCGCAGCAGGAAATGCCAGCTGCCATCGTCGGGCAGCCATTCATTGCCGTCGACAATCTGTACGGGGGTCCCGTCAGGCGCGCCCAGCCGCACACTGATGCGCGTCGCGCCTTGCGACCGGCGGGGGGGCGCGAAGATCAGCAGCGGCTCGCCCTCCACCGTCAGCGGGATCGGCGTGTCGCGCAGCAGCCGCGATCCGCCGACGATCAGTTGCGGCATCTCGCTGGAAAAGGGCAGGCGATCCCGCGCGAAATGGCGCTGTCGCACGACCGGATTGGCGTGGAAGCTGTTCACCTGCCCCGGTGTCAGCCGACCCTCTTCGACCAGCCCGTGGCAGGTCGGGCACAACAGCGTCGCTCCGCCCGGATCGCGGGCATCGGCCGGCAGACCAAGATAGCGATAGATGGTGACGCCGCACCGTACGCAGGCGAAACCGCACGCCTGGCGGATGGCTTCCCGCTCCTGCGCCGTCAGGTGCGGCAGCGACGGCATGACGCGCAAGCCCATTGCGGAAAACCCCTTGTTCCACCGGCCCGCGACATGCGACCCGGCGTGCTTTCATGGCGTTCCTCTGCAACGGCCCGATCTGACGTCGGTCTCGCCCCGCAATCCATGCAATAAATGCGCTGGAGTCAAGGGGGTGGAGCATAAAGCGGTCAACGCGGCGACAATATGTCCACCGATCGCGCCGCGGCGATCGCCCGGATCACGCTTGGCCGGGGCATCGACTTGATCGCGATTTCGGCATAGTCCCCCGCGCTGAACAGTTCGACATTGCCGATATCGAAAATGCGCTGCATGAAGCTCTGGGTGATGCGGACGCTGCGAATGGACGACAGCGCCAGCTGGGTTCGCTGCTTGGCGAGCAGGCCACGCTCCATCAGCACATCGCGCTCGCTCAGCGCCAGCCGCTGGCCCTTGTGCGCCACCCACCAGATGCCCAGCCCGATCCAGCCGATGATCGATACGAACAGCAGCGTGAACAGCAACGGATGCGCCCGGAACATGGCCGGGTTCTCATCATAGAGCCAATCGCCGCTCACATTATCGCCTTTCCTGGCCTTTTCCCATGCTCCGAACTTGATCACGGATCGGGGCGCGGGGTCAAGCTTGACCCCCAAGCGCGATGGCGCGCCCGCAGACTCTGCCGCCTATGCTTATGGCATTGCGCGCAACCATCCTTTTGTCGATGGCAACAAGCGAACCGCGGCAGTGGTCGGCGAAACCTTTCTGACGCTCAACGGCTATGCATCTGGCTGCCACCGATGCGGAGATGGTCGTGGCTTTCTTCGCACGCGCCGCAGGCGGGCTGTCGGAGAATGAAACCGCCGACTGTTTCCGTTTGCATGTCAGCGCGGATCGAACCTCAGCCCTCATCCCCCATCCGCAGCGCGGCGATGAAGGCTTCCTGCGGAATCTGGACGCTGCCATATTCGCGCATCCGCTTCTTGCCTTCCTTCTGCTTGTCGAGCAGCTTCTTCTTGCGGCTGATGTCGCCGCCATAGCATTTGGCGGTCACATCCTTGCGCATCGCCGCGATCGTTTCGCGCGCGATCACCTTGCCGCCGATCGCCGCCTGAATCGGAATCTTGAACAGGTGGCGGGGAATCAGATCCTTCAGCCGCTCGCACATGCCGCGCCCGCGCGATTCGGCTGTGCCGCGATGGACGATCATGCTCAGCGCGTCGACCGGCTCGCTGTTGACCATGATGCTCATCTTGACCAGGTCGCCCTCGCGATAGCCGATCTGGTGATAGTCGAAACTGGCATAGCCCCGACTGATGGATTTGAGGCGATCGTAGAAATCGAACACGACTTCGTTGAGCGGCAGCTCATAGGTCACCTGCGCCCGCCCGCCGACATAGGTCAGGTTCTTCTGGATGCCGCGCCGGTCCTGGCACAGTTTCAGGATGGAGCCGAGATATTCGTCGGGGCAATAGATCACCGCTTCGATCCACGGCTCCTCGATATCGGCGATGCGAGTGGGATCGGGCATGTCGGCGGGATTGTGCAGCTCGATCTCGCCATTGCCGTGGGTCAGCTGGATCTTGTACACCACCGATGGTGCGGTGGTGATAAGGTCCAGGTCATATTCGCGGGTCAGCCGCTCCTGGATGATCTCCAGATGCAGCAACCCCAGGAACCCGCAGCGAAAGCCAAAGCCCAGCGCCGCGCTGCTTTCCATCTCGAAACTGAACGACGCATCGTTCAGGCGCAGCTTGCTGATCGAATCGCGCAGCTTGTCGAAATCCGCCGCATCGACCGGGAACAGACCGCAAAACACCACCGGCTGCACTTCCTTGAAACCGGGCAGCGGCGCCTTGGCCGGATTCTTGACGGTGGTGATGGTGTCGCCCACGCGCGTCTGGCTGATGTCCTTGATCTGGGCGGTGATGAAGCCGATCTCGCCCGCCGCCAGTTCGTCCAGCGTCTCGATCTTGGGCCGCATGCACCCTACCCGATCGATCAGATGTTCGGTCCCGCCGATCATGAACTTGATATTCTGGCCCTTCTTGATGACACCGTTTATGACGCGCACCAGAATGACGACGCCCAGATAAGGGTCGTACCAGCTGTCGACCAGCATGGCTTCCAGGGGCGCGTCGCGGTCGCCCTTGGGCGGCGGGATCTTGGTGACGATGGCTTCGAGCACCTCGTCGATGCCGATCCCTGACTTGGCCGACGCCATCACCGCCTCCGACGCATCGAGACCGATCACGTCCTCGATTTCCTTGCGCACCTTTTCCGGTTCGGCGGCGGGCAGGTCGATCTTGTTGATGACGGGCACGATCTCATGGTCGTGCTCGATCGACTGGTAGACGTTGGCGAGCGTCTGCGCCTCCACCCCCTGCGCGGCGTCGACCACCAGCAGCGCGCCTTCGCACGCGGCGAGCGAGCGCGACACTTCATAGGCGAAGTCGACATGCCCCGGCGTGTCCATCAGGTTCAGTTCGTACAGCTGCCCGTCGCGCGCGGTGTAATCGAGACGCACCGTCTGCGCCTTGATGGTGATCCCGCGCTCCTTCTCGATATCCATATTGTCGAGCACCTGCGCGCTCATCTCACGGTCGGTCAGGCCCCCGGTGCGCTGGATCAGCCGGTCGGCCAGCGTCGACTTGCCATGGTCGATATGGGCGATGATGGAAAAATTGCGGATGCGGGACAGTTCGGTCATCGCGCGCCGATAGCAGGCCTTGCGGGCGCTGTCAGCCTGCGCCGTGCGCCCCCATTTGCTTGAACCAAAGCCGGGTTGTGATAGAGATCACGATAAAGGCGGGTCGCACTATCCATAACGACATTGGCAACGACAAACGGGGTTCACGACAATGAAGGTTATTGCGAAATTTTTGGGCGGTGCGGCGGTGCTGGCGCTGCTCGCCAGTCCGGCCATGGCAGCGGACAAGGGCTCTTCGGGCCGTCAGGCGCAGACGAAGAAGCAGATGGAAATCCCCCGCTGCACCAAGCGGCTGGGCACTGTGGCGATCGTCGAACCCGACAACCAGTGGTGGCGCGAACTGAACCTGGGCAGCCCCGAAGCGATCATCAAGCTGTTCGTGCAGCAATCGGGCTGTTTCGGCATCGTCAATCGCGGCCGGTCGATGGCCAGCCGCAATCTGGAACGCGCCATGGCCGATTCGGGCGAATTGCAGGCGGGATCGAACCTGGGCCGGGGACAGGTCAAGGCGGCGGATTATTTCATCCAGCCCGATATCGTCACCACCAACAAGAATAGCGGCGGCAACGCCTTTGGCGGCATGCTGGGCGGCATGCTCGGCGGGCGCGTCGGCGGCGCACTGCTCGGCGGCATCTCGATCAAGAAGAGCGAGGCCAATGTCATGCTGTCGGTGGTCAACGCCCGCACCACCGAAGAAGAGGTCATGGCCGAAGGCTATTTCCGCAAGTCGGACCTGAGCTTTGGCGGCGGTGGCGGCCTTGGCTGGATGGGCGGCCTGGCGGCGGTCGGCGGCGGCGGCTACCAGAATACCGACATCGGCCAGGTGATCGTGCTCGCCTATCTGGACGCCTATACCAAGATGGTGACGCAGATGGGCGGCCTGCCGGAAAATGCAGCGGCGGCCGCGCCGCTGGCGAAATAGGATCGGGCGGACCCGCGCGGCACATATCGAGCGGGTCCGTTTCTCAGGCGGGAGCGACACCCAGCGCAGCGACCGTCCGCCGGCGCTTCCACCAGCGAAGGATCGCTTCGCCCGCTGGCCGTTCCACCGCCCGGTTGACGAGCGTGCCCAGCACCAGCGCCACCACTATAGCCATCATGAACCCGGTCCATGGCCCATAACCGGCCTGCGTCGTCCTGAGCATCACGACAAAGCCGATATGCTGGTGGATGAGGTAGAAGCTGTAGCTGATCCCGCCCAGCCAGGTCAGTGGCTTGATGGCGATGAAGCGCAGCCGCCCCCGGATCAGCAGGGCGAAGGTCGCAAGCAGCACGCCAGCCGCTATCGCGACGTCAACGGTTTCGCTGAACGCCACGGTGCCGACCGCCGCTGCCGCATAGGGCAGTTGCTGCCGCCAGCGTCGCCGCCCTGCCCACACCCGGTAGCTGAGCATTCCGATGATGAAGAAGGGGATGTAGCGCAGCACCAGCAGCATGATGATCCGCTCGGGCATATCGGGCCACAGCTCATAAAGCCATCGCAGCGCCAGCCAGCCGAGCAGCATCGGTTCGAGGCGTTTAAGGCCCGCGAACTTCCACAGCGCAATCATCGAGACATAGAAGCCGATCTCGACCGTCAGCGTCCAATAGGCGCCATCCACCTCGGGCAGAAACGCAAAGCCTTCCAGCATGGTCAAATTGGCCAGGATCGCGACCGGGCCGATCAACAGCGTATAGGCCTGTGCCAGATACTCGATCGCCAAAGTCAGCAGCATCGCCACCAGATAGGCTGGATAGAGCCGCGCGAAGCGATTGACGACGAAATCGGCGACGCTGCGGATGCGGTCGAGCGTGAAGAAGATCGCGAAACCAGAGATGGTGAAGAACAGCAGCACCCGGTAATTGCCGCCCGGAAAGCTGAACGGCACATGCTGCGTTTCGGGGAACATCTCCTGAAAGCGCGTGGAATAATGAAAGATCACCACGCACAGCGCCCCGATGCCGCGCAGGGCGTCCAGTTCGGTCAGGCGACCGGGCGCTGCGGGAGACGATGCTGTCATGCTCACCGTCTAGCAACAAAAGAGCAAAATTTCCGCTAACAAGGTGGTTAACGTCGCCACCGTCGGCCGATGTCGCGATGGCGACCTCGGCGGCCGATCAGCCCGGCATATCGGCCACGCGCTTGAGCCTTGCCAGCTGCTCGGCCAGCACCTGGTCAACTGCCTCCGCAAGTGCGCCGGCGCCACCGCGGACAAAACCGCCCACGACATAGCTCATGGTGATTTTCGTTCCCGCGCCTTGCGCTTTGAGCGAAAAGCTGAGCGTGCCGGTCACCGCCTCCGCCTGAAGCGGGCCAAGGCTGCCGACCAGCCGCAGGAGGCTGACGGGCGCGACATGAATGACCCGTGCATGTTCGACCCGGCCGGCAGCGACCGCGCCAGTGCGGGGCAACGCTTCGCAAAAGCAGCCGCCGACCCGCGCATCGAGCGACAGGTTGCCCGCGTTGCCGCTATAGCTATGGTCCCCGTTCCACCATCGGGCCGGTTGCCCAAGGAGCGCGAAGACCGCAGCCGGCGACGCCGCGACATCGACGCTGTTTTCGATCGAAAAGCCGCTATCGGCCTGTGCGGTGACCGCAGCCGTTACCGTGGCGGGGACCGACGCGGCCAGCGCCGCCCCCAGCAGGACGATGGCAAATCGGCGCATGGCAACCCTTCCCTCAGCTATGAGGAACCAAGGATAGCCTAAGCGGGCTTGCCATCCAATATCGCGGCGATGGCCATCGCCACCTCTTCCATGTCGGCCATGCCATCGACACGCGAAACGATGTTCCGCGCTTCGTAGATCGGCAGGATCGGCGCGGTCTTGGCACGATATTCGGCCATGCGCGTGCGCACGGTTTCCTCATTATCGTCGGGACGGCGCTTGAATTCATGGCCGTGGCACTTGTCGCATTCGCCCTGCACCTTGGGCTGCTTGAAGCTGTCATGATAGCCTTCGCCGCAGGTCGCGCAGGTGAAGCGCCCGGTGATGCGCTCGACCAGCGCATTTTCGTCGACTTCCAGTTCGATCACATGATCGAGCGTGCGCTGGCGGTCGGACAGGAGCGCGTCGAGCGAGTGGGCCTGCGCCTGGGTGCGCGGATAGCCGTCGAAGATCACCCCGGTGTCGACGGCCAGCGCGTCGAGCGCTTCGCCGATGATGCCGGACACGACTTCGTCGGGCACGAGGGCGCCGGCTTCCATCAGCGCCTTGGCCTGAAGGCCGACCGGCGTCCCCGCCTTGACCGCAGCGCGAAGCATGTCGCCCGTCGAAAGCTGGACCATGCCCCGGCTGTCGACCAGCCTGGTCGCCTGGGTGCCCTTGCCTGCGCCCGGAGGTCCGAGCAGGATGATGTTCATTGCGCGCATTCTCCCCTTTTTGTGCGCTATCGATAGTCGCGCGGCTTAGCGCATCCGCCCCTTGAGCTTAGCCTTGCGAATCAGATCGCCATATTGGTGCGCCAGCAAATGGCTCTGAATCTGGGTGACGGTGTCCACCGTTACATTGACGACGATCAGCAGGCTAGTGCCGCCCAGATAGAAGGGGATACCAGCGCGCGCGATTGCGAATTCGGGAACCAGGCAGATGAAGGTCAGATAGGCCGCACCGATCACGGTGATGCGGGTCAGCACATAATCCAGATAATTTTCGGTATTCTTGCCCGGACGGATGCCGGGAATGAACCCGCCGTTGCGCTTGAGATTGTCGGCTGTTTCCTCCGGGTTGAACACCACGGCGGTGTAAAAGAAGCAGAAGAAGACGATGCCGAGGCCATAAAGGCCCATATAGACCGGGCTGCCATGCGCGAGATACTGGTTGAGCGTCAGGACGAAGTCGCCCCACCGGCTTTCCCCCGCCACTGTCTGGCCCGCGAATTGCGAGATGGTGAGCGGCATCAGCAGCAGCGACGACGCGAAGATCGGCGGAATGACGCCAGCGGTATTGACCTTGAGCGGCAGATGGCTGCGATCCGCCTGCATCAGGCCCTGGCGCGTCTGGCGCTTGGGATATTGGATCAGCACCCGGCGCTGCGCTCGCTCCATGAAGCAGATAAGGCCGATGAGCCCGAAGGCCAAAACGACGATCAGCATGATCGTGAGGCCCGAGATCGAACCCTCGCTGCCCGACTTGAACAGGTTGCTGAGCGTCACCGGCAACTGGGCGACGATACCCGCCATGATGATGAGCGACACGCCGTTGCCGATGCCGCGCGAGGTGATCTGTTCGCCCAGCCACATCAGGAACATGGTGCCGCCGATCAGCGAGACGACAGCCGCAACGCGGAACAGCATCCCCGGATCGACCACCGCCTGCACGCCCGACTGCGCGCCATAGCTTTCAAGGCCGACGGCAATGAAATAGCCCTGGATCGCCGTCAGCCCGACCGTGCCATAGCGGGTATATTGATTGAGTTTCTTGCGCCCGCTTTCGCCTTCCTTCTTGATCGCCGCCAGTTGCGGCGAGAGGCTGGAAGCGAGCTGCACCACGATCGATGCGGTGATATAGGGCATGACGCCGAGCGCGATCAGGCTCATGCGCTCCAGGCTGCCGCCCGAGAAGGTGTTGAAGATGTCGAGCACGCCGCCGCGCGTCTGGCTGTAAAGCTGCGACAGCGCGGTCGGATCGACACCGGGCAACGGCACGAAGCTCAAGAAGCGGAAGACGATGAGCGCCCCCAGGGTAAACCACAGGCGCTTCTTGAGATCCGTCGCCTGGCTGAACTTGGCCAGGCTCAGATTGGACGCCAGCTGATCGGCTCTCGATGCCATTGCCTACCCTTTGAAAATCATGCGGTGCCGGCGGTCCGGCCCCAGAATCGCTTTCCCCTTAACGGGGTGGAGCGGGGATGTCACTTCCCACGCGCCGATTGACGCCGCGCGACATGGGGAAAGACAAAGCCCCGCCGACCATATCGGGCAGCGGGGCTGTCGTTACAAGCTGGGTGAAGACCCTTAGCCCTTGTGTGCGGCCTTGGCGGCGGCGAGCGCCGAACCCTTCTTGGCCTTGGCCTTGTCCGCGGCGGCGACGACTTCGATCACCGACACAGATCCGCCAGCCTTCTCGACCGCTTCGATCGCGCCCTTGGACGCGCCGGCAACCGAAAAGCTGACCTTCGCGGTCAGTTCGCCCTTGCCAAGCAGCCGCACGCCATCCTTGCCACCGCGCGTGAGGCCCGCCGCGTTCAGCGCGCCCTGATCCAGCGTCGCCGACGCATCGAGCTTGCCGGCGTCGATCGCCTGCTGCACGGTGCCCAGGTTGACGATCGCGTAATCCTTGGCGAAGATGTTGTTGAAGCCGCGCTTTGGAATCCGCATGTGAAGCGGCATCTGACCGCCCTCGAACCCGTTGATGGCGACGCCCGAGCGCGCCTTGGCGCCCTTCTGGCCACGCCCGGCGGTCTTGCCCTTGCCCGAACCGATGCCGCGTCCCACGCGCATCCGGCCCTTGCGGGCGCCGTCATTGTCCTTGATGTCGTTCAGTTTCATGATCTGCACTCGCTTTCGCTATGTTCGCGCGGAGGCCCGATCCATCAAGATCGGGCCGCAGCCCCAGCGAAGGCTGGGGCCTTGTGAGGCCGGGCAATTCCTATCGGAGAAGCACCCGGTAAACTGAGATACCGGCCTGCGCCGGGATGACGAAGCCGGGCTTATAGCTCGCCTCCGAAAAAACGAAAGAGGGGTCGCCCCCTCTTTCGCCTCGATTGACGGATCGGGAAAGGCTCAGCCCTCCACGACCTCCACCATATGGGGCAGCTTCTTGATCATGCCGCGGATTTCCGCGCTGTCTTCATGTTCAACCACCCGGTGCATCTTGCCCAGGCCCAGGCCGATCAGAATCTTCTTCTGGTCGGCGGGGCGGCGGATCGGCGAACCGATCTGCTTGATCTTGATCTTCGCCATGTCAGTTACTCCGCAATCGCTTCGGCGTCGGCCGCAGCGACCTCGACCGAGGCACCACCGCGACGAAGCAGGTCGGCGACCTTCTTGCCGCGACGCTGTGCCACCGACTTGGGGCTGGTCTGTTCGCCCAGCGCCTCGAAGGTCGCGCGGATCATGTTATAGGGGTTCGACGTACCGTTGGACTTGGTCACCACGTCGGCAACGCCCAGGCTTTCGAACACGGCGCGCATCGGACCGCCGGCGATGATGCCGGTTCCCGCAGGCGCGGTGCGAACGGTCACCTTGCCAGCGCCGAAATGGCCGAGGCCATCATGGTGCAGCGTGCGGCCTTCCTTCAGCGGAATGCGAACCATCGCCTTCTTGGCGGCGGCTGTCGCCTTGCTGATGGCTTCGGGCACTTCGCGCGCCTTGCCATGACCAAAGCCCGCCCGGCCCTTGCCGTCGCCGACCACGACCAGCGCCGCGAAACCGAAGCGCTTGCCGCCCTTGACGGTCTTGGACACGCGGTTGATGTGAACCAGCTTCTCGATCAGCTCTTCGCCGCCATCCTCGTTGCCGCTGCCGCCACGGCGATCGTCGCGACGGCCACGGCCGCCCCCGCGATCGTTGCCGCCGCGGTTGTTGCCGCCACGGTTGCCGCGACCGCCACGGCCGGGGCCGCGCGTCTCGCCCTGGGGCTGGGTCAGTTCCTGCGGACCGGCATCCTGCCCCACGATGGTTTCGGGCTGATTGCCAGCGCCGGTGTTGATTTCGTCAGCCATGCTTTAAAACTCCAGCCCGGCTTCACGGGCCGCATCGGCCAGCGCCTTGACGCGGCCATGGAAAAGAAAGCCTCCGCGGTCGAACACGACCTTGGTCACCCCCGCCTTGGTGGCAGCCTCGGCGATGCGCTTGCCGACATCGGCTGCTGCATCCGAATTGGCGCCGGTCTTGCCCAGCGCCTTGGCGCCGACATCCTTGTCCAGGGTCGATGCGGCGGCGACGGTGCTGCCCGCCGCGTCGTCGATGACCTGCGCATAGATGTGACGGCCCGACCGGTGGATCGACAGGCGGGGACGCGGGTTCTGGCCCGAACGGGCCTTGAGCGCGGTGCGAACGCGGCGGCGACGCCGCTCGAAGAGGGAAAGCTTTGCCATCTTACTTCTTCTTCCCTTCCTTGCGGAAGATGAACTCGCCGTCGTACTTGATGCCCTTGCCCTTATAGGGTTCGGGCTTACGCCAGCGACGGATTTCGGCGGCGACCTGGCCGACCTTCTGCTTGTCGATTCCGCTGATCTCGACCGTGGTGTTGTCCGGGGTCTTGATCTCGATGCCTTCGGGAATCTCGAAGTCGACATCATGGCTGTAGCCAAGCTGCAGCTTCAGGTTCTTGCCCTGGGCGTTGGCGCGGTAACCGACGCCGGTGATCAGCAGCTTCTTGGAAAAGCCGTCGGTCACGCCGGTGATCAGGTTCTGGACCAGCGTGCGCTGCATCCCCCAGAATGCGCGGGCCGCCTTCGTGGCGTTGGCGGGCTGCACCGAAATGCCGCCATCCTCAAGCGTGTAGCTGATCTCTTCGCGCAGCGGCATGGCAAGGGCGCCCTTGGGGCCCTTGACCGACAGCTGCCCGCCTTCGATGGTCGCGGTCACGTTCGCGGGAACGGGGACCGGCTTCTTGCCGATGCGGCTCATCAGAACACCTCCGCAAGCACTTCGCCGCCGACATTCTGTTCACGCGCTTCCGCGTCGGACAGAACGCCCTTGGGCGTCGAAACGATGGTGATGCCAAGGCCGTTGCGCACCACCGGCAGGTCCTTGGACCCCGAATAGACGCGACGGCCAGGCTTGGACACGCGGGCGACATGCTTGATCGCGGGCGCGCCTTCGAAATATTTCAGCTCGATGCGCAGGCCCGGATGCTGGCCGAGGGCTTCCTCGGTGTAGCCGCGGATATAGCCTTCGCGCTGGAGCACGTCGAGAACGCGGGCGCGCAGCTTGCTGGCGGGGGACACAACGCTGTCCTTCTTCGCCTGCTGCCCGTTGCGGATGCGGGTGAGCATATCACCCAGGGGATCGGTCAATGCCATGAGATGATATCCTTACCAGCTCGACTTGGTGACGCCGGGGATCAGGCCCTTGTTGGCCAGATCGCGCAGCTGAATACGGCAGAGCCGGAACTTGCGGTAATAGGCGCGCGGACGGCCCGTCACCTCGCATCGGTTCCGCACGCGGGTCGGATTGCCGTTGCGGGGGATTTCCGCCATCTTCAGCCGCGCCATCAGGCGCTCGCTGTCGTCGGCCGACTTGTCGTCGGCCACCGCGCGCAGGCGCGCATAGCGGCCCGCATATTTCTTCACGAGCTTCTTGCGACGCTCATTCTTGTTGATGGAACTCAGTTTCGCCATGACTTAAGTTCTCTTCCTTAGCCTGATGGTTGGGAGGAGAAGCGGGGCCGATCTCTCAGGCCGCCTGCTTCTCTTCTTCCTGCGGGAACGGGAAACCGAACAGGCGCAACAGCTCGCGCGCCTCGTCGTCCGTCTTCGCGGTGGTGGTGACGATGATGTCCATGCCGCGCACCTTGTCGATGCGGTCATAGTTGATCTCGGGGAAGATGATCTGTTCCTTGATACCAAAGGCATAATTGCCGCGGCCATCAAAGCTCTTCGGGTTCAACCCACGGAAATCGCGGATGCGGGGCATCGCGATGTTCACCAGGCGATCGAGAAACTCGTACATGCGCTCGCGGCGAAGCGTAACCTTCGCGCCGATCGGCATGCCCTCGCGCAGCTTGAACTGCGCGATCGACTTCTTCGCCTTGGTGATGACGGGCTTCTGTCCCGCGATCAGCTCCATTTCCTCGGCCGCCGACGTCACCTTCTTCTTGTCCTGGGTCGCTTCGCCCACGCCCATGTTAAGCGTGATCTTTTCGATCCGGGGCACTTCCATGACGTTCTTGTAACCGAACTTTTCGGTCATCGCCTTGGCGATCTCGGCATCGTACAGCGCCTTGGAGCGCGGTGTATATGTGTCGGCCATTACAGCGCCTCCCCGGACTTCACGGCCACGCGGACCTTTTTGCCGTCCCTGGTTTCGAAGCGAACGCGGGTCGGCTTGCCGTCAGCGCCGGCAATCGCCACGTTCGAAATATGCAGCGGCGCGGGCGTGCGGTCGATGCCGCCCTGCGGGTTCGCCTGGTCGGGCTTGCGATGCCTGGCGTGGACGTTGACGCCCTCTACCAGGACCTTGTCGTCCTTGGGGAACATCTGCAGGACGGTGCCGGTACGGCCCTTGTCCTTGCCCGCGAGCACGACGACCTTGTCGCCCTTCTTGATACGTGCAGCGCTCATTACAGCACCTCAGGCGCAAGAGAAATAATCTTCATGTGCTTCTTGGCGCGCAGTTCGCGAACCACGGGGCCAAAGATACGGGTGCCGATCGGCTCCTCGTTCTTGTTGATCAGCACAGCGGCATTGCCGTCGAAACGGATGACCGAGCCGTCGGCGCGGCGCACATCCTTGGCGGTACGCACGATCACGGCGCGATGGACATCGCCCTTCTTGACCTTGCCGCGCGGCTGGGCTTCCTTGACGGAGACGACGATGATGTCGCCAACGCCGGCAAAGCGACGCTTCGATCCGCCCAGCACCTTGATGCACTGGACGCGCTTGGCGCCGCTGTTGTCCGCGACGTCAAGATTGGATTGCATCTGGATCATTGATCCGGTTCCTTCCTTGTTGGCCTACCGAGAGCCATGTGTTTCCTGGCCTCGGCGGTTCCGAATTGCTTGACCTAGGCCTCAGGCCGCCGCTTCGGGCGACTTGTGCGTGTCCACGCGCTCGACGACCTTCCAGGTCTTGAGCTTCGAAATCGGGGCGGTCTCCTCGATGCGGACCGTCTCGCCTTCCTTGTAGACATTGCCCTCGTCATGGGCATGGTACTTCTTCGAACGACGAATGATCTTGCCGTAGAGCGCATGCTTGACCTTGCGCTCTACGCGAACCACCACCGTCTTGTCGGTCTTGTCGGAAACCACAGTTCCCGTCAGCACGCGCTTGGGCATCGTGTGTTTCCTTTACTTCGCGGCGGAGCTGTTACGCTCCGTCTGCAGTGTCTTGATCTGCGCGATCGACCGACGGACTTCCCTGACCCGGCTGGGCTTTTCCAGCTGGTTGGTGGCCGCCTGGAACCGCAGGTTGAACTGCTCGCGCTTCAGGTTGTTGAGCTCGGTCGACAGCTCGTCGTCCGACTTGGTCTTGAGGTCTGCTACGTTCGCCATGATGCTCACGCTCCCAGATGCGAGGTGTCGCCGAGGCGGGCGACAACCTTGGTCTTGATCGGCAGCTTCATCGCGGCGCGCGAGAAGGCCTCTGCTGCGAGCGGCCCTGGAACCCCGTCCAGTTCGAACAGGATGCGGCCGGGAGCGACGCGGGCCGCCCAATATTCGACCGAACCCTTGCCCTTGCCCTGGCGGACTTCGGCGGGCTTCTTCGACACCGGAACGTCGGGGAACACGCGGATCCACAAACGGCCCTGGCGACGGATGTGCCGGGTGATCGCGCGGCGGGCCGCTTCGATCTGGCGCGCGGTCAGACGATCGGGCTCCATGGCCTTGAGGCCATAGGCGCCGAAGTTCAGCGCGGTGCCGCCCTTGGCATCGCCCTTGATCCGACCCTTGAAGGTCTTGCGGAACTTCATCTTTTTCGGTTGCAGCATGACGCTAGTGCCTTCTTATAATCAGCGCGCCGGGCGCACGCCGGAGGTCTGAGCCTCCAGCATCAGCCGGTCGGTGGCCATCGGGTCATGGCCGAGAATCTCGCCCTTGAAGATCCACACCTTGATACCGCACACGCCATAGGCGGTATGCGCTTCGGCATCGGCATAATCGACGTTGCCGCGCAGCGTGTGCAGCGGCACGCGACCTTCGCGATACCATTCGACGCGCGCGATCTCCGCGCCGCCCAGACGGCCGCCGCAAGTGATCTTGATGCCTTCGGCGCCCAGACGCAGCGCCGATTGCACCGCGCGCTTCATCGCCCGGCGAAACGCAACGCGGCGTTCCAGCTGGTCGGCGATGCCCTGCGCGACGAGACGGCTGTCGATTTCCGGCTTGCGGATTTCGACGATGTTGAGCGACACGTCGGACGTGGTGAAAGCGGCAAGCTTCTTGCGCAGCTTTTCGATGTCCGCGCCCTTCTTGCCGATGATGACGCCGGGACGGGCCGCATAGATCGAGACGCGGCACAGCTTGGCCGGACGCTCGATCACCACCTTGGAGATCGCTGCCTGCGGCATCGTCTTCATGATGAACTTGCGGATCTTGATGTCTTCCATCAACAGGCGGCCATAATCGGCGCCTTCCGCATACCAGCGGCTATCCCAGGTACGGTTGATCTGCAGGCGCAGACCAATGGGGTTGCTCTTGTGACCCATGTCTTAGGCCTCCGCTTCTTCGCCAGCTTCACGCACGACGATGCGCACGCGGCTGAAGGGCTTGAGGATCTGGGTCGACTTGCCACGGCCGCGAGCGTGGAAGCGCTTGAGGGTGAAGGCCTTGCCCACCGAAGCTTCCGCCACGACCAGCGCGTCGACGTCCAGGTTGTGATTGTTTTCCGCATTGGCGATGGCCGAAGCCAGCACCTTGCGCACATCGACCGCCATCGCCTTCTTGGAGAAAGCGAGGATGTTGAGCGCGTCCTCGACCTTGCGGCCGCGGATCAGCGTTGCCACCAGGTTCAGCTTCTGGGCCGACCCGCGAATCTGCGTGCCGACAGCCAGCGCCTCATTGTCCGCGACGCGGCGAGGGGATTTTTCCTTGCCCATTAGCGCTTGCCCTTCTTGTCGGCGGCGTGGCCGGGGAAGTAGCGGGTCGGGGCGAATTCGCCCAGCTTGTGACCCACCATGTCCTCGTTCACGGAAACCGGAACATGCTTGCGGCCATTATAGACGTTGAACGTCAGGCCGACGAACTGGGGCAGGATGGTGGAACGACGCGACCAGGTCTTGATCGGGGCGCGGCCACCGGCGTCCTGCGCCGTTTCTGCCTTCTTCAGAAGGCTGAGGTCCACGAAAGGACCTTTCCAGACGGAACGAGCCATCGCGGATTACCTCTTCTTCTTGGCGTGACGCGACCGGATGATCATCTTGTCGGTCGACTTGTTGTGACGGGTGCGGGCACCCTTGGTCGGCTTGCCCCATGGGGTCACCGGATGACGACCGCCCGAGGTCCGGCCTTCACCACCGCCGTGCGGATGGTCGACCGGGTTCTTGGCTACGCCGCGGGTCAGCGGACGCTTGCCCAGCCAGCGCGAACGGCCGGCCTTGCCAAGGTTGGTGTTCTGGTTGTCCGGGTTGCTGACAGCGCCGACGGTGCCCATGCAATCGGAACGGATATAACGCTGTTCGCCCGACGACAGGCGGATCATCACCATGCCGCGATCGCGGCCGACCAGCTGGGCATAGGTGCCGGCCGAGCGGCACAGCTGCGCGCCCTTGCCCGGCTTCATCTCCACATTGTGGATGATGGTGCCGACCGGCATCTGGCCCAGTTCCATGGCGTTGCCCGGCTTCACGTCGGTCT
Source organism: Sphingobium anseongense (assembly GCF_037725245.1). NCBI lineage: Bacteria > Pseudomonadati > Pseudomonadota > Alphaproteobacteria > Sphingomonadales > Sphingobiaceae > Sphingobium > Sphingobium anseongense. The sequence continues at coordinate 114,791 of NZ_JBBJUL010000005.1, forward strand.
TCTTGCCGGCGATGACCTTGTCACCGGGGGCAAGACGCTGCGGCGCGATGATATAGGCCTGGGTGCCGTCAGGATAATTGACCAGCGCGATAAAAGCGGTGCGGTTGGGGTCATATTCCAGACGCTCGACCGTACCTTCGACATCCCACAAGCGACGCTTGAAGTCGATGATGCGATAGCGCTGCTTGTGACCGCCGGCGATGCCGCGCGAGGTCACATGGCCCTTGTTGTTGCGGCCGCCGGTCTTGCGCTTGCCTTCGGTCAGCGCCTTGACGGGCTTGCCCTTGTGCAGTGCCGAGCGGTCGACGAGGATCAGGCCGCGCTGGGCCGGGCTCGTCGGGTTATAATGCTTCAGCGCCATGTCAGCGCACTCCCTCGGTGATGTCGATCGACTGGCCTTCGGCCAGGCGGACGATCGCCTTCTTCACATCCGAACGCTTGTAGGGCTTGCCCTTCCAGCGCTTCGTCTTGCCTTTGGTCACCAGCGTGTTCACGCTCGTGACGCTGACGCCCCAGATCGCCTCGACAGCGGCCTTGATCTCCGGCTTGGACGCGTCGCTCGCGACCTTGAAGACCACGGCGTTATTCTCGGAGAGAAGGGTCGATTTCTCGGTGATGTGCGGCGCGACGACGACGTCATAATGACGGTTTTCGACGGCGGCGGTTTGCTTTTTAGCCATTGAAGCGGGCCTCCAGCTTTTCGACCGCGGCGCGGGTGAGCACCAGCGTGTCGGCCTTGAGGATGTCATAGACATTCGCGCCAACCGCCGGCAGCACATTGATGCCGACGAGGTTGGACGAAGCCTTGGCGAAGCTGATGTTGATCGCATCACCGTCGATGAAAAGCGCCTTGCCCAAGCCCAGACCGGCAAGCTTGCTCGCCAGTTCCCGGGTCTTGCCGCCCTTGACATCGAGGTTATCGAGCACGGTCAGCGCGCCCGACTTCGCCTTGGACGACAAAGCCATCTTCAGGCCCAGCGCGCGAACCTTCTTGTTCAGCGACGGGTTGAAGTCGCGGACCCGGGCGCCGTGCGCCTTACCACCGCCGATGAAGACCGGAGCGCGGCGATCGCCGTGACGGGCAGTGCCGCCGCCCTTCTGACGGCCGAACTTCTTGCCGGTGCGGGCGACATCGCTGCGCTCACGGGTGCCGCGAGCGGTGCCGCGACGCTTTTCGAGCTGCCAGGTGACGACGCGGTGCAGAATGTCGGCGCGGGGTTCGAGGCCGAACACGGCGTCATCGAGCTCCAGGTCGCCGGCGGCTGCCGCGTCGAGGGTCTGTACATTGACCTTCATGATTTAGCCCTCCTGGCCTTCGGCGGCTTCCACTGCCGCGACGTCTTCCGCCGGGGTGTCAGCGACAGCCGCATCATTGCTGTTGGCAGCCTTTTTGAGGCTGGCGGGATAGGGAACATCGGCGGGGCGGGGCACCTTGACGGCGTCCTTGACGGTCAGCCAGGTGCCCTTGGCGCCGGGGACCGAACCCTTGACGAACAGCAGGCCGCGCTCGACATCGGTGCGGACAATTTCCAGATTCTGCTGGGTCCGCTCACGGTCGCCCATATGGCCGGCCATCTTCTTGTTCTTGAACACGCGGCCCGGATCCTGGCGGTTGCCGGTCGAACCATGGGCACGGTGACTGATCGACACGCCATGGGTGGCGCGCATACCGCCGAAGCCCCAGCGCTTCATGGCGCCGGCAAAGCCCTTGCCCTGGGTGTGACCGGCAACGTCGACCAGCTGGCCGGCAATGAAATGATCGGCGGCGATTTCAGCGCCGACATCGAGCAGCGCATCCTCGGCCACGCGGAATTCCACCAGACGCGCCTTGGGCTCCACTTCGGCCTTGCCGAAATGGCCGCGCTGCGGCTTGGCCACATTCTTCGCCTTGGCAACGCCGGCGCCCAACTGAACGGCGATATAGCCGTCACGATCGGTTTCCTTGCGCGCCACGACCTGGTTGCCCTCAAGCGCGAGGACGGTGACGGGGACATGGCGTCCGTCGTCCTGAAACAGTCGGGTCATCCCGACTTTCTTAGCGATCACGCCAGTGCGCATGATCCATACTCCCAATAGAGGCCCCGTCGCACCGAAACGGTCGGGGGCGTATCCAACGAAAAAAACCGCAGCGGAACAGCTCCGATGCGGCCAACCCTGTTCTGTAGATCACCCCGTCCGGGTTGGATGCCGACCCCTCTCGGGGAAGGCGACGGGGGACCAGGACCACAGATTTGCCGGCTAGCCGGCACTGTGCGGTATCCCTTGTGTCGTTTTGAGCTTCCGGTCGCCCGGAATGCCCGATACCCTGCCACCCTTTCGGGAGAGCAGGGACTTGCCGGCTCAGGCCAGCTTGATCTCGACGTTCACGCCGGCAGCCAGGTCCAGCTTCATCAGCGCGTCGACCGTCTGCGGCGTCGGCTGCACAATGTCAAGCATGCGCTTGTAGGTGCGGACTTCGAACTGCTCGCGCGACTTCTTGTCGACATGGGGTCCACGGTTGACCGTGAACTTTTCGATGCGCGTCGGCAGAGGAATGGGGCCGCGGATGAGAGCGCCGGTGCGACGGGCGGTGTCGGCGATGTCGCCGGTCGCCTGATCGAGCACGCGATGATCGAACGCCTTAAGGCGAATGCGGATGTTGCTGTCCATGTCCTACTACCGATGCGAAAGAGCCAAAAACAAACCGCCTCTTCGTGACCCTCTAGCGCAATTGCCGGCGAGGATCGGTCCGAGGCGGTGGAAAATCGAACCGCGCGAATCACAAGGACCCGCGCGGTTCGTCGCCTATATTACTTCGTGATCGCGCCGACAACCCCTGCGCCGACGGTACGACCGCCTTCACGGATGGCGAAGCGCAGACCCGCATCCATCGCGATCGGCGCGATGAGCTTGATGGTCAGCTTCACATTGTCGCCCGGCATCACCATCTCGGTGCCCTCGGGAAGAACGACTTCGCCGGTCACGTCCGTGGTGCGGAAGTAGAATTGCGGACGATAGTTGGCGAAGAACGGCGTATGACGGCCACCCTCTTCCTTCGACAGCACGTAGACTTCAGCGTCGAAATCGGTGTGCGGCTTGATCGTGCCCGGCTTGCAGAGAACCTGGCCACGTTCCACGTCTTCACGGCCGACGCCGCGAACCAGCGCACCGATATTGTCGCCCGCACGACCTTCGTCGAGCAGCTTGCGGAACATTTCGACGCCCGTGACGGTGGTCTTGCGAGTGTCCTTGATACCGACGATCTCGACTTCCTCGCCAACCTTGACGATACCGGTCTCGACGCGGCCGGTGACGACCGTGCCGCGACCCGAAATCGAGAACACGTCTTCGATCGGCATCAGGAACGGCTTGTCCACCGGGCGCTCGGGCTGCGGGATCCAGCTGTCGACGGCCGCCATCAGCTTCAGAACGGCGTCATGGCCGATCTCGGGAGTCTTGTCCTGCAGCGCGGCAACGGCCGAGCCGGCGATGATGGGAATATTGTCGCCATCGAAATCATAGCTGCTCAGCAGCTCGCGGATTTCCAGCTCAACGAGTTCGAGGATCTCGGCGTCGTCGACCAGGTCGACCTTGTTCATGAACACGACCAGCTGGGGAACGCCGACCTGACGGGCGAGCAGGATGTGCTCGCGGGTCTGGGGCATCGGGCCGTCGGTGGCGGACACGACCAGGATCGCGCCGTCCATCTGCGCGGCGCCGGTGATCATGTTCTTCACATAGTCGGCGTGGCCAGGGCAATCGACGTGCGCATAGTGGCGCGCTTCGGTTTCATATTCGACGTGCGCGGTCGAAATGGTGATGCCGCGAGCGCGCTCTTCGGGCGCCTTGTCGATATTGTCATAGCTGGTGAAGGTCGCGCCGCCGGTTTCGGCCAGCACCTTCGTGATCGCCGCGGTCAGCGATGTCTTGCCATGGTCGACGTGACCGATAGTGCCGATGTTGCAATGCGGCTTCGTCCGCTCAAACTTAGCTTTCGCCATTTTATCCTACCTTCTAATCAAATCCGATGGGGTTTGACCGCTCGGCCGCGCCTTGCGAAGGCGCGTCCATAGCAGCAAATTTCGATTATGCCAGCCTTTTAAGCCGCCCTTTTCAGGAGGCGGCCCAAATCATCAGGCCATCTTCGCCTTGATCTCTTCGGCGACGTTCTGCGGCACCTCATCATAGTGCGAAAACTGCATGCTGTACTGAGCGCGCCCCTGGGTAAAGGAACGCAACTGGTTCACATAGCCGAACATGTTGGCAAGCGGCACCAGCGCGTCGACAGTCTGGGCGTTGCCCCGGCTGTCGGTGCCCTGAATCTGGCCGCGACGGCTGTTCATGTCGCCGATGACGTCGCCCAGATAATCCTCCGGGGTCACGACTTCGACCTTCATGATCGGCTCCAGCAGCTTGATGCCGGCCTTCTGCGCCGCTTCGCGCATCGCGCCACGGGCACAGATTTCGAACGCCAGCGCCGATGAATCGACGTCATGATAGGCGCCGTCGGTCAGGTGGACTTCGAAATCGATGATCGGGAAGCCGATCAGCGAACCCGATTCGGCAGTCTCGCGCATGCCCTTCTCGACCGAGGGGATATATTCCTTGGGAATATTGCCGCCCTTGATCTCGTCGAAGAACTGGAAGCCCGATCCGCGCTCGCCCGGAACGACGGTCAGCTTGACGCGACCGAACTGGCCCGAACCGCCCGACTGCTTCTTGTGGGTATAGTCGATGTCGACCTTCTTGCCGAGATATTCGCGATAGGCGACCTGCGGCGCGCCGACATTGGCCTCGACCTTGAATTCGCGCTTCATGCGATCGACCAGAATTTCGAGGTGAAGCTCGCCCATGCCCTTGATGATGGTCTGGCCGCTTTCGGCGTCGGACGACACACGGAAGGACGGGTCCTCACGCGACAGGCGATTGAGCGCGATGCCCATCTTTTCCTGGTCCGCCTTGGTCTTGGGCTCGACCGACAGTTCGATCACCGGCTCGGGAAATTCCATCCGCTCCAGGATGATCGGATCGCCGATGGCGCACAGCGTGTCGCCGGTCGTCGTGTCCTTGAGACCCGCAAGAGCGACGATGTCGCCAGCATAGGCCACCTGGATATCCTCGCGGTCATTGGCATGCATGAGCAGCATGCGGCCGACCTTTTCCTTCTTGTCCTTGACCGAGTTGGTGACCTGCGACGCGGTTTCGAGCTTGCCCGAATAGATGCGCGCGAAGGTCAGCGTGCCGACGAAGGGGTCGTTCATGATCTTGAAGGCGAGCGCGCTGAACGGCGCGTCGTCGGCGGGCGGGCGAGTGTCCGGGGTCACGCCGTCGAGCTTGAGGCCCTCGACCGGGGGAATGTCGAGCGGGCTCGGCAGATAGTCGACCACCGCATCGAGCAGCGGCTGAACGCCCTTGTTCTTGAACGCGCTGCCGCACAGCACCGGCACGAACGAGAAGTTGAGCGTGCCCTTGCGGATCAGCGCGGTCAGCGTTTCGGTGTCGGGCTCGGTGCCTTCCAGATAGGCTTCCATGATGGCGTCGTCCTGTTCGACGGCCATCTCGATCAGTTCCGAACGCGCGGTTGCCGCAGCATCCTTCAGATCGTCGGGAATTTCGACATAGTCGAACTTCGCGCCCAGGCTTTCGTCCTGCCAGATGATCGCGCGGTCGCGGACCAGGTCGACCAGGCCCTTGAAGCCGCCTTCGATGCCGATCGGCAGATACAGGACGGCCGGGCGTGCGCCCAGGCGATCCTTGATCATCTCGACGCAGCGTTCGAAATTGGCGCCGGTGCGGTCGAGCTTGTTGACGAAGCACATGCGCGGCACCTTGTACTTTTCAGCCTGGCGCCACACGGTTTCGGACTGGGGCTCGACGCCCGCAACGCCGTCGAAACAGGCAACCGCGCCGTCGAGCACGCGCAGGCTGCGCTCGACTTCGATGGTGAAGTCGACGTGGCCGGGGGTGTCGATGATGTTGATCCGGTGGTCGTTCCAGAAACAGGTGGTCGCCGCCGACGTGATCGTGATCCCGCGCTCCTGCTCCTGCTCCATCCAGTCCATCGTCGCGGCGCCGTCATGGACTTCGCCGATCTTGTAGGATTTGCCGGTATAATAAAGGATGCGCTCGGTCGTCGTCGTCTTGCCGGCGTCGATATGCGCCATGATGCCGATGTTGCGGTACATGCTGAGCGGATGGCTGCGGGCCATGATGATTCTCCGTTGCCGAAAGGGTCGGCGGTTGGGATTTCGAGTCTCGTGCGTGGCCCCTAAACCAATCCGTCCGCCATGGGTAGGACCCACGGCGAACGGCCGGTATTTTAGCGAGCAAGTCGTAAAAGCGGGCGCGGCTCCAAAGGGAACCCGCCCGCTTCTATAATGGTCTTACCAGCGATAGTGCGAGAAGGCGCGGTTGGCTTCGGCCATCCGGTGCGTATCTTCCCGCTTCTTGACCGCGTTGCCGCGATTGTTGGCGGCGTCGAGCAGTTCGCCCGACAGGCGCGCGGCCATCGTGGTTTCGCTGCGATTGCGCGCGGCGGTGATCAGCCAGCGAATCGCCAGCGCCTGGCTACGCTCGGGGCGAACCTCGACGGGAACCTGGTAGGTCGCACCGCCAACGCGGCGGCTGCGGACTTCGATGCCGGGCTTCACATTGTTGAGCGCGTCATGGAACAGCGCGATCGGGTCCTTCTTGGCCTTGGCCTCGACCGTTTCGAGCGCGCCATAGACGATCTCTTCGGCGACGGCTTTCTTGCCGTCATACATGACGCTGTTCATGAATTTGGAAAGCACCTGATCGCCATAGCGGGGATCGGGCAGGATGATGCGCTTTTCGGGGCGACGACGACGTGACATATTTCTGGTCTCCCTTACTTAGGACGCTTGGCGCCGTATTTGGAACGGCTCTGCTTGCGGTCCTTGACGCCCTGGGTATCCAGCACGCCGCGCAGCACATGGTAGCGCACGCCGGGAAGATCGCGGACACGACCGCCGCGGATCAGCACGACGCTGTGCTCCTGCAGGTTGTGGCCTTCACCTGGAATATAGGTGATGACTTCGCGCTGGTTGACCAGGCGAACCTTGGCCACCTTGCGGAGCGCCGAGTTCGGCTTTTTCGGGGTCGTCGTATAGACGCGGGTGCAAACGCCGCGCTTTTGCGGGTTCGCTTCCATCGCAGGGACCTTCGACTTGGCCTTCTGCGGCTCGCGGCCCTTGCGGACCAGCTGGTTGATCGTTGGCATGAAGCCCTTCACCTTTTTCAGTTACTTTACCGCTGTTCGTCCCGCTGCGACGCCGTCATTTCAAACGGCAAAGGCCCAGGTGGTCGGATGACCCCCGGAGCCGCAAGAGAACCCGGCAATGTTCAGCTCGGTATTCACCCAGGGGATGGCGCAGGAAAACCTAAGTCCTACCTATCGCAGGCCGCGGGGCAGGCGCGCCTATAGCTTGGTCATTCCTGGCGGTCAAGCCGGCCTGCCAACGGGCACGGCCGGACGCACCGGGATAGTGAACGCTCGCTTAGGGTTTTGATAACTATACCGATATTATGGTGGCCTTCCGCCTGCGGGGCGCTAGCAACATGGGCGGCCAGTGGACCAGATTTCAACCCTTACCGGCGAATTCAGGGACAAGACCCGCGAAACCGCTTTTCAGGCGTCGCGGTTGACCGAGAGCCGGCGCCACGCACGCAACCTGTTCCTGCTGTCGGCGGCGCTCAATGCGCTGTTCCTCTTGTCCGACTGGCGCTTTGCCGGGACGCCCCACTTCTCCATCGCCATCCCTGCGCGCGTCGCGGTCATTTCATGGTCGCTCGTCTGCCTCTATGGCGTGCGGCACATGACCAGCTTCGCGGCGGTCGAACGGATATGCTTTGCCTGGCAGATCGTCACCGCGATCGGCGTTGCCTTCCTCGTCAGTTCGCGCAGCGACATCGCCATCTTCGTGCTGGTAATGCTGCCGCTGGTCTTCTACCTCGTCGTGCCGACCAGTTTTCGCGGCAATGTCGGCGGCGGCCTGGGCTGCGGGGCGGCGCTGCTCGCAGGCTATCTGCTGCCCGCCCCAGCCAGCCCCACCATGCTGGGCATGGCGCTGGCGATGGCCATCCTGCATTGCGGCATGTGGATCGCGGTGGCGCGGATGAACCGGCTGCAACGGCTCGAATGGACGGCCAGCCGCGAAGCGCAGGATGCACGCGCGGCGCAGGCGCGCAGCCTGGATACGCTGGAGAGGATTTTCGCCACCATTCCCCTGCCCCTGGTGGTGGGATACAGGGATGGGCGCGTTATCCGCACCAATGCCGCCGCCCAACGCTATCTGGCCGATGGCACGGGCGCGCCGCTGGCAAGCACCAGCGAATATTATGTCGACGCCGCCCAGCGCGCCGCGATGCTGGCCCATATGGACAGCCATGGCGGCGCGGTGGACAGTTTCGAATGCCGTATCCGCAACCCCAATGGCGACATCCGCGACGTGCGCGACGTGCTGATCTCCTCACGATCGATCCTGATCGATGGCGAGGACTGCATGATGTCGACCCTCGTCGATATCACCCACCGCAAGGAAGCCGAGCAGCGGATGGAGCGGCTGGCCATGACCGATGCGCTGACAGGGCTGGCCAATCGTCCGCATTTCCTGGCCGCCGTCGCCCAGGCCGTCGACGCAACGACGGAAGGCCGAGGCCAGTTGTCGGTGCTGCTGATCGACGTCGACGAATTCAAGCGAGTGAACGATACGGCCGGGCATGATGCCGGCGATGCGCTGCTTTGTGCGGTGGCGGACCGGCTGAAACGATCGGTCCGACCCGGCGACCTGGTGGCGCGGATGGGCGGGGACGAGTTCGCGGTCCTGCTGACCCGGCTGCGCGACCCGCGCGACCTCGATGCCATCCTGTCGCGCATGACCGCAACCCTGCACGCGCCGCTGCCCTATCGCGCCCGCACGATCGAATGCCGGGTCAGCATGGGCGTGGCCCTGTTCCCCGATGCCCTGCTGCCCGATCGTGGCTGCGCCATCGACGAACTGATGAAGCATGCCGACATCGCGTTGTACGAAGCGAAGAATAACGGGCGCGGACGCGCCGTCCTGTTCGAGCCGGCCCTGCTCGAATCGTGGCAGCGCGAGGCGCGGATGCTCGACCGTGCCCGCCAGGCGCTGGCGCATGGGTCGCCCGAGCCATGGTATCAGCCCAAGGTCCATCTCGCCACCGGACGGATCATCGGCTTCGAAGCGCTGTTGCGCGGCACCCATGCCGACGGCGGCCCGCTGATGCCGGCCGATGTTGCCGCCGCTTTCGAACATGCCGAACTGGGCCGGGCGATCACCGACCGGGTGGTCGACGGCGTCATCGCCGATTGCCGGCGGTGGCTCGGTGCCGGCATCGACGTCGGCCATGTCGCGATCAACGTGTCGGGCGTCGATCTGTATGACGACGGCTTTGCCGAACGTCTGCTGGGGCGGCTGGCCGAAGCGCAGGTGCCCACCGGGATGATCGAACTGGAGATGACCGAATCGGTCTTCCTGGGGCGCAATGCCGACAGCGTGGGCCGAACGCTGCACCGGTTGAGCCAGGCCGGCCTGTCGATCGCGCTCGACGATTTCGGCACTGGCTACGCTTCGCTGTCGCACCTCAAGCAATTTCCGATCGACATCATCAAGATCGACCAGCGCTTCGTACGCGAATTGCAGACCAATCCCGACGACGCGGCGATCATCCGCACCGTGCTGAACCTCGCCTATAGCCTGGGCATCCGCACCGTTGCGGAAGGAATAGAGAATGCGCAGCAGGTCGACTATCTGCGCGCCGGCGGCTGCCAATATGGCCAGGGATTTTATTTTGGCGCTGCGGTAGCCGCGAGCGACGTAGCCTTGCTGTTGGGCGAGGAAAAACTGCCGCGCCGCACAATGTAAGCCAGCGCGATTTTTGCTGAAATATCGGGAACAATTGGGGCATTCGCTCGTTTTGGCGCGCCGATCGCTCGACTCGTCACGACTCCGTGGCGACCGATTCGCTTGACCGCAGGCGCTCTGGTAGCAGCTCGACTCGCAAAATAAATCGGGTCGACTGTGCTGAAAAAACAACAAAGGCGGATTTCCGCGTGTATCGCGCAAATGGCCGCCCGCCTATTGCCAGAACGCGAAATTTACCTTCGGTCGGGGAAGGATATCCGGTTCATCCGGTTGACCCCGCGCGTGCAACTGCTGTCGCTGGCGACGCTTTCCTTCGGCCTGCTGGGCCTCGGCGCACTGGCGCTGAACGTGGGTGCAGACAGCGCCGCCCTGGCGCGCGAACGCGCCGCGATCGCCGCGCACGGCAAGGCGGTCGCCAGCCAGGCCGGCCAGGTCGACGCCTATCGCCGATCGGTCGGTGCGCTGGCCAGGGAGTTGGAGACGCGCCAGGATTTCATGGACGATCTCTACAAAACCCACTTCGGCGATGACGCCGCCAGCGAGGCCGACCTGGTCGATCGGGCCGACAGCGACAAGGATGCCGCGCCCGTCAAGACGACCAGGATCAGCGCCGGTCCCCAGGCCACGCCGCTGCTGCGAATCGAGCAGCGTCAGCAGCGCTTCGCACGGACGCTGACCGGCGCGGTCGAGCGTCGTGCCGAAAAGGCCGCGGCCGCCATCCGCAGCTTCGGCCTCAACCCCGACATGCTGGCGCGCGGCGCCGCACGCGCGCAGGGTGGCCCGTTCGTGCCATGGCGGGGCGAAGCAGCGCTGTCCGGCGACCTCAAGGCGCTGGCGGTCGCACTCGCGCGCATGGAATTTCTCGAGCGCAGCCTGGTCGCCATCCCCTCGGGCCAGCCCACCGCGACGCCGATGCTGTCGAGTTCCTACGGCTATCGCCGCGACCCCTTCAACGGCCATGCCGCCTTCCATTCGGGCATCGATTTCCCCGGTCGCCACGGCCAGCCGATCCTGGCCGCCGCGCGCGGCAGGATCAGCTTCGTCGGCCAGCGCCAGGGCTATGGCAATGTCGTCGAGGTCGATCATGGCAACGGCTTGATGACGCGCTATGCGCACCTGTCGCACGCCGGCAGCCGCGTCGGTCAGGCGGTCGCGCGCGGCGACGCCATCGGCCGCATGGGATCGACCGGCCGATCGACCGGCACCCATCTGCATTTCGAGGTCCGCCTGAACGGGGAAGCCATCAACCCCCGCCGCTTCCTCCAGGCACGCAAGGACGTGCTGCAACTCCAGCAGATCGCCAAGGCCCGCTTCGCCGATATTGGCGGCCGGGGCTGATACAGAGCGCCCTGGGAGCAGATCGAACGCCCTGCCGATAGGCATCAGGGTGCCGGAGCCATGCTCCCGATGCCCTTTCCGCAGACTTAATCGCCGTCGAATGCCATGACCGCCTGCGCCGCGATGCCATTCGTCGTCAGCGCCGCCAGGCCCCCCAGATCCGACAAGTCGATCGCAAAGATCGCCTGGAGGACTATCGCCCCCTGTTCTCGCAGCAGATGCGCGGCGGCGAGCGCCGTACCGCCCGTCGCGATCAGATCATCGACCAGCAGCACCCGCGCGCCGGGCGCTACCTGGCCATCATGGATTTCGAGCCGGTCGCTGCCATATTCGAGGGCATAGTCGATGCCCACCGCCCGGCCTGGCAGCTTGCCGGCCTTTCGCACCGGCACGAAACCCGTGCCCAGCGCATGGGCAAGCGCCGCGCCGAGGATGAAGCCCCGCGCCTCTATGCCGACGACCAGATCGCCATCAAACGGCCGGGCGATCGTGGCCATGCGCTCGATCAATGTCGAAAAACCGGCCCGGTCGGCAAGCAACGTTGTGATGTCGCGAAACTGAATGCCCGGCGTGGGGAAATCGGGGATGGTGCGCACCAGCGACGCAAGACGATCATCGGTCATGGATGTCCTCCATATGAAAAGGGGCGCGGTCCCGGTTCGGAACCACGCCCCTATCGCGTGTCATGCAAAGCGTCGCCGCCTTGCCGGTCAGGCCTTCTTCTTGTCCGCCCAGATATTCTGGTAGGACATATAGGCAAGGCCGGTGGCGATCAGCAGGAAGACGATCGTCGCCAGACCCGCGCGGCGGCGGTTTTCCAGCTTCGGCTCGGCGGTCCAGGTCAGGAAGGCGGCCACGTCCTTGGCCATCTGATCCACGGTCGGCTTGGTGCCGTCACCATAGGTGACCTGGCCTTCGGCGGTCAGCGGCGGCGCCATCGCGAGGTTGAGGTTGGCGAAATAGGGGTTGTAGTGCAGCCCCGCCGGGGTCTTGGCGTCGGGGAAATGCTTGAGCAGGGCGGCAGGCTGGTTCTGATAGCCCGTCAGTAGCGAATAGACATAGGCGGTGCCGTGATGGCGTGCCTTGGTCATCAGCGACAGGTCTGGCGGGATCGCATTATTGTTCGCCGCCGCCGCCGCGACATTGTTCGCGAAGGGCTTGGGGAAATGATCGGCGGGCACCGGCTCGCGCGTTGCGGCTTCGCCGGTCGCGGGATCGATCGAGGGCGCCTTGATCGCCCACTGCTTGGCGATCGCCTTGATCTCCGGCTCGTTATAGCCAAGCGCCTCGAGGTCGCGGAAAGCGACGAACTTCAGGCTGTGGCAGGCGGAGCAGACTTCCTTGAAGACCTGGAAGCCGCGCTGAAGCTGCGCCCGGTCATAGGAGCCGAACGGTCCGTCGAACGAGTAGGATACATGCTTGGGCGCCAGGTGGAACTCATGTTCCACCGTAGGCACCGGCGGCTCGGAGACATAAGCCACCGCGCCGATCAGGAAGGAAATGAACAGCCAGCCTGCAAAGAAGAGGCCGACGAGGAATGCGCCAATGCGAACCATGGTCTTATCTACCCCTTATTCGGCCGGGACCGCGACGGTTGCGCCGTCGGTCTTGCCATATTTCGCGAGCACGGCCTCGGTGATCGAGCCGGGCAGCGGCAGCGGCTTTTCAAAGCGCGAGATCAGCGGAAGGATGATCAGGAAGTGGGCGAAATAATAGGCCGAAGCAACCTGGCTCATCATGACATAGGGTTCTTGCGCCGGTGCGCCGCCCAACCAGCCCAGGATCAGCACGTCGATGCAGAGGATCCAGAAGAATTTGTTGAAGGTCGGCCGGTATTTGCCCGACCGCACCGGCGAGGTGTCGAGCCAGGGCAGGAAGAACAGCAGCAGGATCGACGCGAACATCGCCAGCACGCCCAGCAGCTTTGCGGGGATGAAGAAGAAGTCCACGGTGAACGCGCGCAAAATGGCGTAGAAGGGCCAGAAATACCATTCCGGCACGATGTGCGCGGGGGTCGAGAGCGGGTTCGCCTCGATATAGTTATCCGGGTGGCCCAGGAAATTGGGGGCGAAGAACAGCAGGATCGAGAAGGCGATCAGGAAGATGCCAGCCCCGAAGCCGTCCTTGGCCGTGTAGTAGGGATGGAACGGCACGGTGTCCTGCGGCCCCTTCACTTCCACGCCGGTCGGGTTCGACGACCCTGGAATATGCAATGCCCAGATGTGCAGGATGATGACACCGGCAATCACGAAGGGGAGCAGGAAGTGCAGCGAGAAGAAGCGGTTCAAGGAGGCGTTGCCCGGAGCGAAACCGCCCAGCAGCCAGGTCTGGATCGGTTCGCCCACGACCGGGATGGCGCCGAACAGGCCGGTAATCACCTTCGCGCCCCAATAGGACATCTGGCCCCAGGGGAGGACATAGCCCATGAACGCCGTCGCCATCATCAGCAGGAAGATGACGAGCCCGAGCAGCCACACCATTTCACGCGGCGCCTTGTAGGAGCCGAAGTAGAGCCCCCGGAAGATGTGGAGATAGACGACGATGAAGAAGAAGCTGGCGCCGTTGGCGTGGGCATAGCGCATCAGCCAGCCCGAATTGACGTCGCGCATCGTATGTTCGACGGTAGCGAAGGCGACCAGGTCATTGGCGCCATAATGCATCGCCATGATGACGCCGGTGACGATCTGGATGACCAGCGCGAGGCCGGCCAATACGCCGAAGTTCCAGAAATAATTGAGGTTGCGCGGCACGGGATAGCCCGCGCCGACGGCGTTGTAGACGAGGCGCGGAAGCGGCAGCTTCTCATCAACCCACTGCATCACGGGGTGCTTGGGGGTATAATGCTCAGCCCAGGGAAAGCTCATGGGTTCTTACCTCAGCCTACGAGAATGGCGGTGTCGGACGTGAAGGCGTATTTGGGCACCTCCAGGTTCAGCGGCGCGGGGCCCTTGCGGATGCGACCGGCGGTATCATAGTGCGAACCGTGGCAGGGGCAGAAATAGCCGCCGAATTCGCCGCGATTTTCGCCTTCGGCCGCGCCCAGTGGCACACACCCCAGATGGGTGCAGACGCCCATGGTGATCAGCCATTCCTTCTTGCCGTCCACGACCCGTTCTTCCAGCGTCTGCGGATCACGCAGGGTCGAGGCGTTCACCTTGTCCGCCTCGGCGATTTCCTTGGGCGTCAGATGACGCACGAACAGCGGCTGGCTGCGGAAAGTGGTCTTGATCGCCATGCCCGGCTTGATCGCGGACAGGTCGACCTCGGTCGATGCCTGCGCCAGCACGTCGGCGCTGGGGTTCATCTGGTTGACGAGCGGCAGCACGACAGCAACCGCACCGACGCCGGCAAAGCTGACGGCGGCGATATTGATGAAGTCGCGGCGACGCACGCCGTCTTCACCCGACAGAGATTCGCTATCCATATGCTCAACGCTCGCCATGCACCTTGACCCTTGCAAGACCGTCCCTGATCCGCGCCGCATTGCCGTGCCCGGCTATGATTATCAAGGGATTTGGGCGCTCATGCGAAACGGCCCCCGCTTTCCCCCGGCGTGGTTCGCGGGCCTGATAGCCACAGGACCCCCACTTTGCCAACAGCAATTTGGGGCAGGCTATGACAATTTGCCGCAGTGCATTATGCGCAGGACCATGCGTATCGCTCTCTACCAACCCGAAATCGCCGGCAATGTCGGCGCGATCCTGCGTCTGGCGGCGTGCTTCGCGGTGCCGGTCGACATCATCATGCCGACAGGATTCGCCTTTTCCGACGCGAAGCTCAAACGGGCGGCGATGGATTATGGCGCGGCCGCGGATGTGACCCGCCACGCCAATTACGCGGCATTTGCGCAGGTGCAACGCGCGGCGGGGCGGCGCATCGCACTGATGAGCAGCCACGCATCGGTCCGCTTGCCGCAGGTGGCGTTTCGCCCCAACGACGTGCTGCTGATGGGATCGGAAGGGGCGGGCGTGCCCGACGATGTGCGCGACAGCGTCGACCTTCGCGTGCGTATTCCGATGGCGGCGGGGTTCCGCTCGCTCAATATCGCGGTGTCGACCGGAATCGCGCTGGCCGAGGCCCTGCGCCAGACGGACAGCTTCCCCGAATAGCGAATCGCTTAACGTCTAAGGACCAGCAGCCATTCGCGCATCGGATCGGCGGCGAGCAGTTGCTCGGCCGTCACCGGCACGAGCCCGCGGTCGGGTTCCAGCAGCGCCAGCGTGAAACCATGCGCGGTCATCGCGGCGACGAAGCCGGGCGGGTCGGTGTAGCGGCAACCGCAATATTCCATCACCACCGTGCGCAAAGCCGTGCCCGCCAGCGCGCCGGCCATGCCCGCCCAGATCGCTTCCTCGCTGCCTTCGGCGTCGATCTTGGCGAAAGCGACGCGCGGCGCGTCGGGATGATCGTCGAACCGGCGGGTGGTCATCGCCACGCCCACGCTGAAATCGTCGCGCTTTCCCGACGTCACGAACGCGCCGCCGGCCTGTTCGGGGTTGAAGTAGAGGTTCACCGGTTCGCCGCTGGTCCGTCCCAGCGGATCGGAGGCGATCGCAACGCGATCCTCGAACCCGTTGGCGTGAAGGCTGCGGCGCAGGAGGGCGGTGACCTGCCCATTGGGTTCGAACGCGACGACGCGGCCCTGCGGACCGACCAGGTCGGCCATCAGCAGCGTGAAATAGCCCAGATTCGCGCCGATATCGGCAGTGATCATGCCGGGTTGAACAGTGCGAGCGATCTCTTCGGTCAGCCACATTTCCCAATAGCCATCGAACATCAGATGCACCGAGATCGCATAGTCGGACGGATCGACATACATTTTGTAGCGGCCAAGGACGCGCGTCACCGCCATGTGCGGATGGATGGTAACCGTCTTGGCGAGCGCGCGGACATGGTCCTGATTGGCGCGCCGGTCGCCGCCGACGAGCGCGCGCAGCGGAAAGCGGCGCCCGGGCACGGACCGATCGGCCCGCCGCAGCCAGCCCCGCACGCGGCCCGTCATATCCCGTGGCCCCATCTGTCGTTCCGCGTCTTCATCACGGTGCGTCCGACCAGATCGCGGGGCCCGCGTCAATATGCCCTCTTGATTGTGGGTCGTGCCGGGGGCATCGCGCGGATCGACCAGGGCTGAACCCCGGACTGAAGCAAGGAATATGGCGATGATGGCGCTCGACGACCAGCAGCAGGCGGCGCGAAGCTGGTTCGAATCGCTTCGGACACGGATTTGCGCCGCGTTCGAGGCGATCGAGCGCGAGGCCGGGAGCGATGCGCGCTTTGCCTATACCCCCTGGCAACGCGAGGCGGACGGCCTGACGCCCGGCGAAGGCGGCGGTGGCGTGCGCGGCGTGATGAAAGGCAAGATATTCGAGAAGGTCGGGGTCAACGTGTCGACCGTCGGCGGCGCGTTCAGCGCCGATTTCGCCAAGAGCATTCATGGCGCGGCCGAGGACCCCGCCTTCTTCGCGACCGGTATCAGCCTGGTCGCGCACATGGCCAACCCGCATGTCCCAGCGGTTCATATGAACACGCGCTTCCTGGTCACGACGAAGCGATGGTTCGGCGGCGGCGCCGACCTCAATCCGCCCATACCGCAAGCCCAGGACACGGCCGATTTCCATGCCGCGCTCAAGGGTGCCTGTGACGCGCATGGCCAGGACTATTACGAACGCTTCAAGGCGTGGGCGGACGATTATTTCTTCATCCCGCACAGAGGCGTGCATCGCGGCGTGGGCGGCATCTTCTTCGATCATCTCGAAGGCGATTTCGACGCGAATTTCGCCTTTACCCGCGCGGTGGGCGAGGCGTTTCTGGCCGCCTATCCGCCGATCGTGCGGCGGCGGATGGACATGGCATGGAGTAAGGAGGACTATCAGCGGATGCTCGAATGGCGCGGCCGCTATGCCGAATTCAACCTGGTACATGATCGCGGCACGTTGTTCGGGCTAAAGACCGGCGGCAATATCGAAGCGATATTGATGAGTTTGCCGCCGATGGCGAGCTGGCGCTGAACCGATGAGCCTGACGCCATGGGATTGATAGGGATCGCCAACCGGCAGATCGCGACGATCGTCACCCATCTGGAAATGACCCGGCGCCCGCTGCCCGCGCCGATCCCGCCCGCGCCGCTGCGCCTGGCGCCGTGGAAGCAGCCCACGCTCGATGCCTACCGCGCGCTGTTCCGCCGGGTGGGTGAACCATGGTTGTGGTTTTCCCGACTGGTCCTGCCCGACGCGGACGTGCTGGCGATCATCCATGACCCGGCCGTGGCGATTTACGCCGTCGTCGATCCGCGCGGCATAGAGGTCGGGATGCTGGAACTGGATTTCCGGGTCGCGGGCGAATGCGAACTGAGCTTTTTAGGGCTTGTCCCCGAATGGACCGGCAAGGGCCATGGCCGGTGGTTGATGGGGCAGGCCAAGGCGCTGGCCTGGCGCAAGGGGGTGGAACGGATCCGGGTCCACACCTGCACGCTCGATGATCCCAGGGCGCTGGGTTTCTATCGCAAATCGGGCTTCGTGCCGTTCAAGCGGGAAATAGAGACTTTCGACGATCCCCGCCTGTTGGGTGTCCTGCCGCGCGAGGCCGCGCCGCACATTCCGCTGCTGCTGGATTAGGCCGCATCCTGCGCCTGGCGATAGAGGCGCGCGATCATCACCAGCATGTAGAGCTGCACCAATGTCGTCACCAGCGCGCCGGCGATGCCGCCGGCAAGCTTGGCGGTGGCCGGCCCCGCGACTATGCCGGCGAGGACGCCCACCACCGTCTGCGCCGCGCTGCTGACGATCGCCAGCAGCATTAGGAGCAGCACAAGGAAAGCCAGCAGCCGCCAGAAATGGCCTTGCGTCAGATGCCATGCGCGAAGGATGGACATCCGCACCCCCATGGTGCCGTCGATGATCACCGGATTGAGCAGGATCATCCGCACGCCGCCGAAAAACGCCGCCACGACCAGCGCCGTGCTGAACAGCGCGACGACCGCCGCCCCCAGCGGCTTGGACAAGGAGGCAAGCATCACCGCCACCAGCGCCACCAGCAGGACCAGCGCGAAAATGCCCGCCATGATCAAAAGCGCCGCCCCGATCAGCACCGGCAACCGGGCGATGCTGAGGCGAAGCGCTTCGCCGACGCTGATGCCGGGGCGCAGCGCAAGCGCGAACAGCGCCAGCGAACCGAACCACATCAGGATCATGGACATCAACGCGCCCGCCCAGAAACCGAGCGGCACCGGCGGCATCGCGCCCTCGCCCCCGGCTTGCAGCCATGCGGACAGGCCGGGGGGCATCAGCTGTTCCAGCATCAGGCTGGGAAGGGCGACAAACAGCAGCGCCACAGGCAGCAACAGCGTGCTTTCACGCGCGACGAAGGCGACGCTTTCCTCCCACGCCTTGCCGATCGATAGCTTGCCCATATGTATGTCCGGTCCCTGCGCGATGCGGGGGAGACTTGATCGCTCGCCTGCGCCAAGTCAAGGAAGGCGCATGACACAGAACCCTGCCCCGCGTCCCGTACCCCTGGCCGCCCCGCCGGCCGCCGACACCGTCGAATGGCGCGTGTCGCCCGAACTGGTGGACTATGTGGATGCGCTGGACGATATGGAAGCGCGCGCCGCCGCCATCGCCGCCGGCGAAGCGGGCGAACGGGTATGGCTGTTGCAGCATCCTGCGCTCTACACCGCCGGCACCAGCGCCGACACTTCAGAGCTGCTCGACCCGCGGTTTCCCGTGCATCAGGCCGGGCGCGGCGGGCGCTACACCTATCATGGGCCGGGCCAGCGAATCGGCTATCTCAACATCGACCTGGGCGCGCGTGGCCGCGACGTCCGCAATTTCGTGCATGGTCTCGAAAGCTGGATGATCGCCGCGCTCGCCGACCTGGGCGTCGCCGCGCGGCGCGCCGACGGACGGATCGGCATATGGACCGACGACGCGCAGGGGCGCGAGGCGAAGATCGGGGCGTTGGGCGTGCGGGTGCGTCGATGGGTGACGCTGCACGGATTTGCGATCAACGTCGATCCCGACCTGTCGCATTTCACGGGCATCGTGCCGTGCGGCATCAGCGATTATCCTGTCACCAGCATCGCCGCGCTTGGCCTGCCGGTCTCGATGCCAGCGCTCGACTTGGCCCTTGCCGCACATTTCCCGGCCTTTCTCACGGGCTTACGCAAATGCCCCGAAGGGGTTGAGCAATGCGATACAGGCGGTTAGGGTCCGCGTTCCGCTTGGGGGGTGGGGCCACCGGGCTATCGTCATACGTCGAGGAGACACGCATGCGCCCGGCCGCAAGGACTGCCTTCGCCATCATGATATCGGCCGCCGGCCTGATGCTCAGCGCCTGTGGCAGCGGGCCAAAGGACGGCAACAGCGTGCAGATGAAGGATTTGGAAGTGGTCGACGGCACGGCCACCGACGCCATGACCGACCTTGACGGCGTGCAGAGCGAAGGGACCTCGATCGCTCTGCCCGACAACAACGGCGCGGTCCCGACCAACGAGACAAAGGCCCCGGACGCCGGCCAGGCACCCGTCGTCGGCAATGATGAAGTGCTGGCCGATCAATAGCGGCCGGACTGCCGGGCGCCGGTTGTTCAGATCCAATATATCCGCCATGGCGCATGATAAAGATCACGACAGCGGCGCATGCCGCGCCTAATCACCGGGGAAGGACGTCCTGCCATGTCATCGTCGCGATCGATACGCTCCCTGAGCGCCGCGCTGGCCTGCGCGGCTGCGCTGACGGCGCATCCGGCGGCCGCGCAATTTTTCTGGACACCGCCCGATCTGTCCGCCGCGCCGCTGACTGACGCCACCGCGCCGGTCGCGCTTGGCCTGCCCGGCGCGACGCCGGCGGAACTGAAAGCGGGGATGGTGTGGAATTTGCGGGCGGCGCTCAACGTTGCCGCATTGCAATGCCAGTTCGAGCCGACGCTGCTGGCGATCAGCAATTATAATGCGATGATCGCGCATCATGATGTCGAAATGGACAACGCGCAAAAGGTGCTGCTCGCCTACTTCCAGCGCACCGCGGGCAAGGGCAAGCCGGGTCAGGCAGCGTCCGACCAATATGGCACGCGCATCTATTCGGGCTATTCGACCGTTCAGGCGCAGCGCGGCTTTTGCATGGCGGCGGCCGAGGTGGGTCGGCAGGCGATCTTCGCCGATCGCGGCAAGCTGAACGAAGTTGCGCGCGGCGGCCTTGCCATGATCAAGAAGTCGCTCGTGTACAGCGGCGAGCAGGTTTATGGCGATCCGGGCAGAAGCTACAAGGTTTCGCTGCCCTCGTTTGACCCAAAATGCTGGAAAAAGGGGCGGCTGGTCGCGCAATGCCAGCAGGTTTGGAACCCGGTGTCGGTCAAGCCGCAGCCCTAGGACCGAGCGGATGGTTAGCGCAGGCCCATATATTTATGCGCCTGGACGGTGAGCCGCCAGCGCGGGCGGGCGAGTACGAAGTCGATCGCGGCGCGGGCATTGGCTTGCGCGTGGCAATCGTCAAGCGGCTGGACGAGGAAATGGTCGAAGGCCCAGCTTTCCATCGCCGCCAGATCGGCCGCGCAATGCCCGCCGCCCGGCTGCGGCCACACCAGCTTGAGTTCATTGCCGCGCGTCTGCACCACGGTGCTGCCCGCCTTGGGGCTGATGCAGATCCAGTCGATGCCGGGGTGGACGGGCAGCGTGCCGTTGCTTTCGATCGCAATGGTGAAACCGGCCTGATGCAGCGCATCGACCAGCGCATCATCGACCTGCAGCATCGGCTCGCCGCCGGTCAGGACGATATAGCGCCCGTCGGCGCCGTTTCCCCAAAGGGCGGCGGCGGCGGCGGCAAGAGCTGGCGCCTGTGCGAACTTGCCGCCGCCATCGCCGTCCGTCCCGACGAAATCGGTGTCGCAAAAGCGGCATATCGCCTCAGCGCGATCGACTTCCCGTCCGCTCCACAAATTGCAGCCGGCAAAGCGCAGAAATACCGCGCGACGGCCCGAATGCACGCCTTCGCCCTGCAATGTCAGGAACATTTCCTTGACCGCATAGGTCATCGCAGCACGCTCATGGCCGAACGGCGTATCGGGTGGGATCGGGCAGCCCGGCTTCATCGAACCCCTTGGCGCGCAGGCGGCAGCTGTCGCAGCGGCCGCAATGCAGCCCTTCAGGGGTCGGGTCGTAGCAGGACCAGCTCATGCCGGCATCAAGGCCGAGGCGATCGGCTTCGCGCACGATGTCGGCCTTGCTCATATGTTGTAGCGGCGCCTGGATACGGATCGGCTGACCCTCCACCCCCGCTTTGGTCGCCAGTGCGGCCATGGCCTGGAACGCGTCTATGAATTCGGGACGGCAATCGGGATAGCCTGAATAATCGAGCGCATTGACGCCGATGAAGATGTCGTTGGCGCCCGACACTTCGGCAAGGCCCAGCGTGAGCGACAGGAAGATGGTGTTGCGAGCGGGCACATAGGTGACCGGGATGTCGTCGCCGACGCCGCCCTTGGGCACGGCGATATCGGCGGTAAGCGCCGATCCGCCAAAGGCGGTGAGATCGAGCGGCAGGATGATGTGCCGCATCGCGTTAAGCGCCGTGGCGACCCGGTCGGCAGCGCGCAATTCGACGCGGTGACGCTGGTTATAGTCAATGGTGAGCGCGAGGATGCGATAGCCCGCTTCGCGCGCCAGACCCCCGGCAACCATCGAGTCCAGGCCGCCCGACAGCAGGACGACCGCGAATTTTCCTTGTTGTGCGACCATGGCCGTGCGCTAACGCCCCGGCAGGGCTAGCGCAAGCCGCCTGGTCAGCGGCATGTGCCGACCCGTCGCCCTTCCATCGCCAGGGAAAAGGGCGCGCCGCCCGCCACGCCTTCGGAACGGATCTGGACCAGCCGGGCGGTTTCGATGCGCACGTCCGTACGGCCCCCGCCCGCGCCGCCGCAATCATAGCTGACGGCGATCGATTCAGCGGTGTTGATAGCGGTATAGCGCCGGCAAATGGCGCCGGGATGTTGAAGCTGGAGCAACTGCTGCGGATCGACCAGGCACAACCGGCGGATGCTGCCATCCTCGCGCTGGCGCAATTCCCAAGCGCCCGGCTCTACTCGTTGCAGCGCTGCCGGCAGCGGCGCCTGCGCGGCACCGGCCAGCCCCGCCATCATCATAGCAGCCACGCCCGATGGAAGGACGCGCAACAGCATAGCCGACATGGTCTTTAGCACCCAGTTTATGGCTCATGCCCGGATTTTCCGGCTGGCATGACAGGAAAGCGCCCCGCATCTTCCTCAGCTCATGCAGAAGAATTGCGGCAACATCATAGCAAAATTGGCGCAGCCTGCCCAGATCGGAAATGACGCGTGCGAAACGATGCAGGTCAGGGGGCGGGAAAACTTTTGAGCCCGACCGGGAACAGCCGCGAGCAAAAGGCGCAATCGACGGTGATGATCCCGTCGCTATCGGCCATTTCGGTCCGTTCGGTGGCCGGGAAGCTGCCGATCACCTCGCGGATATGGGCGATGTTGCACCGGCATCCCTTCACCAGCGGAGCGGGATCGGTCACGCGCACTTCGGCTTCCTCATGGAACAGCCGCCAGACGATGTCGGGCAGAGGCAAGGCCGGATCGGTCAGTTCAGCATCCTGCAGGGTGTTTGCCAGCGCCTGGACATGTTCCCATTCGGGATGATCGTGGCGAACATGCAACCGCTCGCGTCCGACTTCGCCTTCGGGCAGGTGCTGGAGCAGCATGCCCGCAGCGACGCACCCTTCGCCCGGATCATGGCGCGTTGCGATATGGACGATGCTGGGAATCTGTTCGGACTGGAAGAAATAATGTTCGGCCGCCTTAGCCAGCGATTCGCCGTCGAGCGGCACGATCCCCTGATAGCGCTCGCCGGTTATCGCCTGGTCGAAAGTGATGGCGAGATAACCCTTGCCGAACAGGCCGAACAGGGTCGGGTCCGGCCCGAGTTCGGCCAGGCGATCGGCGTCGAACTTGGCATAGCCGCGCAGTTCGCCGGCCTTGTAGTCGGCGACCAGCAGGCTGACGACACCATGCTGGTTCTGCGCCTGCAAAGTCAGCTGGCCACCAGCATCCTTGAGCGTGTTGCCAAGCAGCGCCGCCAGCACCAGCGCGGACGCGAGCAGCCGCTCGATGGGCGGGGGATAAGCGTGCGCGGCAAGGACCTGATTGAGCAGCGGGCCAAGTCGAACCACCCGGCCGCGCGCATGCCGAGCCGTAATGGTGAAGCCCTGGACAAGATCGAGATTGGGGGATGCGGTCAAGATGGTGGTCACTCCGTCAGCCAAGCCTGCCCAGCGCCCACAGCAGCACCGATTTTTGCGCATGGAGCCGGTTTTCCGCTTCCGGCCAGATCAGCGACTGCGGCCCGTCGATGACGGCATCCACCACCTCCTCGCCGCGATGGGCGGGCAGGCAGTGGAGGAATTTCGCCGTGGGCTTGGCGTGGGCCATCAGGTCTCTGGTCACCTGATAGGGCATCATCGCGGCGAGCTTGTCCTGCGCGTGCTGCTGGCCCATCGAGATCCAGGTATCGGTGGCGATCACGTCAGCGCCGCTGGCGACCTCGACCGCGTCGCGCGAGAGGGTGATGCATGCCCCGCGGGCGGTCGCCTCGACCGCGAAGCGGGGGTCTGGCTCATAGCCCTGCGGCACGCCGATACGGACGTCGAACTGCATCAGGCCGGCGGCCTCGATGATCGAATGGAGAACATTATTGCCGTCGCCCAGCCATGCCCACTGGCTGCCGGGCAGGGCCAGGCCGCTTTCGATCACGGTCAGTAGGTCGGCCATGATCTGACAGGGATGCGACAGGTCGGTCAGGCCATTGATGACCGGAACGGTGGCATAGTGGGCCATTTCCTCGATCTTGGCATGATCGTCGGTACGAATCATGATCGCATCGACCATGCCCGACAGAACGCGCGCGGTGTCGGCCACGGTTTCGCCGCGCCCAAGCTGCATGCCGCCAGCGTCCATCACGATCGAGGTGCCGCCAAGCTGGCGGATCGCCATGTCGAACGATACGCGGGTGCGGGTCGAATTCTTTTCAAAGATCATCGCCAGCGTGTGTCCGGCGAGCGGCGCGTCGGCATCCGCCCTGCCCTTGGGCCAGCCGGCGCGCGCGGCCTTGCGGTCGATGGCGTCGGCGATCATCGCGGCAATGGCATCGCCGCCAGCGTCGGACAGGTTCAGAAAATGTCTGGTCATGGAACGTTCCTTTCCAACCGCCCGTTCGCCCTGAACAGCCATTGCGCGTGTCGAAACGATGTATCGATAGATTACGCGCCTATGCGTCGATACGGATTTTCGACTTCGCTCGGCTGCTGCTCAGCATGAACGGGGTGGATTGATGTCAGGCCGCCTCGGCCGCGCCGAAACTCCGCGCCGCCGCGGACAGTTTTTCGACGCATTCGGCGATATGACTGTCCTCGATCACCAGCGGCGGCAGGATGCGAACGACGTTCTGCCCCGCCGACACGGTCAACAGGCCATGATTGTCGCGCATATGCGCCACGAAGGATCGCGCGTCGGCGCTATCCCTGAGCTTTACACCCAGCATCAGCCCCATGCCGCGCACATCTTCGAAAATGCCGTCATGATTGGGTATCAACTGTTCGAGCGCCGCGCGCAGGCGTGCGCCCTTGGCCTTTACATTGTCGAGGAAGCCATCGCCCAGCACTTCGTCCAGCACGGCCTGGCCAACCGCCATGGCGAGCGGATTGCCGCCATAGGTGGACCCGTGCGTGCCCGCGACCATGCCCTTGGCCGCTTCCTCGGTCGCAAGACAGGCGCCCAGCGGGAAACCGGCGCCGATGCCCTTGGCCACCGCCATGATGTCCGGCATGATCCCATATTGTTCATGCGCGAAGAAAGTGCCGGTGCGGGCGTAGCCGCACTGCACCTCGTCGAGGATCAGCAGCAGGCCATGGTCGTCGCAGGCCTGGCGCAGGCCGGTCAGGAACGCTGGCGTCGCCGGAGTCACGCCGCCTTCGCCCTGCACGGGTTCCAGCAGAAAACCCGCGGTATCGTCATCGATCGCGGCCAGCGCGGCATCGAGGTCGTTGAACGGGACCACGGTGAAACCTGGCAACAGCGGTTCGAAGCCATCGCGCATCTTGGGCTGGCTGGTGGCGCTGATCGTGCCCAATGTCCGACCGTGAAAAGCATTGTCGAAGCTGATGATCTTGTGCCGGTGCGCCTGGCCGTTCGCATAATGATAGCGCCGCGCGGTCTTGATCGCGCATTCGACCGCTTCGGCACCCGAATTGGTGAAGAAGACCGTGTCGGCAAAGCTGTTGTCGACCAGCCGCTGCGCGAACGCCTCTCCCTGCGGCGACCCGTACAGATTGGATACGTGCATCAGCGTCGCTGCCTGATCGGCGATCGCCTTGACCAGCCGGGGATGGCCGTGGCCGAGCAGATTGACCGCGATGCCGCTGGCGAAATCGAGATAGCGCTCGCCGCGTTCGCCGATCAGATAGCAGCCTTCGCCTCGCACCGGACGCACATCGCACCGGGGGTAAACGGGCATGAGCGGCGTAATCGACATCGTACCTTCCCTTCATCGCGCGTGCGTAAAAACGCAAAAAGGCGACCCCCGCCGGGCCGCCCTATGCGAATTGCGCCTATACAGGGGGCGAATGTCGAGCGTCAACCCGCCGGCTTTGTTTGCGGAAGTGGCACCGGATCAAGCCTTCAGCCGATTTGGCCCCAGGCGTCGGCGATTTCGGCGATCATGTCGCGCGCCTGATCGACCGGTTCGACCGAGCGTTCGCGCGCGGCCGTCAGAAGCAGCCGGCGCGCTTCCCGGTAGATCTGGCCAAGCCCCCTGGCGATGTCGCCGCCTTTGTCGAAATCGAGGCTCGATTCGAGCGCGAACAGGATGGACATGGCGCGCGCCTGCTTGTCGGACACCTTGACCCGATCGCCCATGCGTTCGGCCACAATGGCTGTTTCCAGCGCGAGCAGCAGCTCGTCGAACAAGATCTTGACCAGCGCATGGGGGCTGGCCCCTTCGGTCCGGCTGCCCGAATGGACCGCCGCATAGCGCCGCATGGCGGTGGCACCTGCATAACCCTGATTGTAGAACATTCGTCGTCCCCGTTCTTAATCGTCTGATTTGGTCCACATGGCGATCTGCTGATCGAGATAGCTCTGGGTCGCCTTGAGTGCGGCCAGCCGCGTCTCCATCTCCGAATAGGTGGCGGTCAGCCGAGCTTCGTATGTCTCCATCTGCTCGTCGAGCTTTTCGAGCTGCTTGGTCAGCTTCTCGGCGAGCGCATTATATTTGGCCTGCGCAGAGGCGAGCGCGCCGTCCTTCGCCTGGATGGAATCGCGCACCTGATCCATCAGCCCGGCAAGACCCGGGGTGGCGGTGGATGCGACCGCCGGGTTCAGCATCTGGGTGATGGCCGAAGGGTCGGCGGCGATCGCGACGTCGAGCGCCTTGGTGTCGAGCGTCAGCGTGCCGTCGCGATTGGTCTTGACGCCCAGGTCGACCAGCGTGCGATAATTGCCACTGGTGGCAAGGGCCGTGCTCGTCATCCGCGACAATTGCCGTTTCATGTCGCGTGCGGCGGATTCGCCGTTGAGGACACCCGAGCTGGAGGAGTCCGCACCCGTGGCGGTGGCGGTGTTCAGCGCCTTCATCATCGTGTTGTAGGCATCGACGAATTCGACCACCAGGTCGCGCATCGACGTGGTCGGCTCGGTCGACGCCAGCGTGATTTGCGTGCCCGGCGCGGCCTTGTTGAGGTCGATGCGCAGATGGGCAACCGCGGTGTCGATAGTGTTGCTGCTGTAGAATTGGCGCACGCCGTCGACGAGGATGATGCTGTCCCTGGCCTGCGCCTGGCGCGCCATGCCGCCTGTCGCGCCGTCCCAGGTGAAGGCATCGAGGCTGGCGTCGCCCGAATCCTTGGTGAAGGTGAAGCTGTTGGCGCCGCCGCTCGCACCCTTCATCACCAGGCGAGTGCCCTGATTGTCGGTGACGACGGTCGCGGTGACGCCCAGCCCGGCGGCATTGATCGCCGAGGCCAGTCCGGCATAGCTGTTATTGGCGGATGTAATGTCGATCGTCGCGCTCTGGCCACCGACCGTCAGGGTGAAGGCACCAAGGCCGAGCGCCGCCGCCGGCGTGGCGACAGGGGTCGACGCCAGCACCTGCGCCGAGGCGAGCTGTTCGACTTCGAGTTGAACGGGCAGTGCAGGGACGCCGCCCGGAATCAGGCTGACGGACGCGATGCTGGGATCGTTGGAACCGGGCGCGCCGGCATAACCCGAACTGGACAGCAGGTTGTTGAGCGCATCGGCGAAAGTGTCGATCGAGCTGGATGCCGAAGCAAGCGCGGATATACGCGCGCTGTTGAGCGACTGGCGGTTGTTGATCGCCGACTCTTTGGGGTCGCGCGTGGCGCTGACCAGGCTCGACACGAGCGATCCGGTATCGATCCCCGAACCGATGCCCAGCGCGGTCGAAATGCTGCTACTCACAGAAACCATGCGCCGTCCTTTCAAGCGAATAGGACGGCTGTAGCGACCAGAACTTTAGGAAAGATTTCAGATAATGGTCAGGCCACCATCGACAGGATCTGGTCGACCGTGCCGGGGCGCACATGACTTTGCACCGCATGGGTGAAGGCAGCCTGTTCGACCATCCGTTTGGCAAGGCGGGCGGCCTGTTCCATCTGCTCCTTGCTGGCCGGGGGCAGCGGCACAAGGATGATCGGCGTGGGCAGCATCGCCTGGATCGCAGCCTCCGCCCCGTCGATCGCGCGGGCCGAATCCTGTTCGGACGAGCGCAGTTCGGCAAGGATGTTGGCGATACGTTCATGCACGCTGGCATATTCCGCCGCGCTGGCAAGCTGATCGCCTTCCAGCCGGCCGTTCGTCGGCTGCGGCGACGGGCGATCGGGCGACCCATAAATGGCCGGCCCGCGCGGGGCAGGCCGATGAACCGATGCGATCGGCGCAGGCGCACGAGCTGAAGCCCGGTCGACTGGCGCAATTTCGCCGCGTGAAAGATAGTCGCTCATGACGCACCATCATAATGCGTCCCCATGAAAAGAGTACGGACGAACGCGACTAAACTTTAATTCACCATCCGATTTTCGTGCCTGATCATGTCGCCGGAGCGGGACGACCCAGCCGTGGCGTCAACAACGCCGCGATAATAGCCCGGATCAGAGCTTTCGACCGTCGGCGTCGAACCGCAGGTCTTCGGGCACGCTGATGAACGGCCGGTCCATCTCGCTCGCCATCCGGTTTTCGACGCGGAAGACGAAGGCGAGCACGGTGGCGACGGCCATGTAGAGCGCTTCGTTGACGATCTCGCCATTGCGCGATGTGAAATAGACGGCGCGCGCGAGTTCGGGATATTGCAGCACCGGCACCTTTTTCTGGTCGGCCAGTTCGCGGATCGCCGCGGCGATCGCGTCGCAGCCGCGCGCCACGACGACGGGCGCCGAATCGACACCGGGCTTGTAGCGCAGCGCTACCGCGAAATGGGTGGGATTGGTCAGGATGACGCTGGCTTCGGCGACAGCCTGCCGAGTCGATCCGTTCAGCACCTCATATTGCTTGCGGCGTATCTGGCCCTTGAGCTCGGGCGAACCTTCGCTTTCCTTATGCTCGTCCTTCACTTCCTGCTTGGACATGCCAAGGCGCTTGGCGCGCTGGAATATCTGCGCCGGTACGTCGATGCCCGCGATCAGGAACAATGCGCCGGCCATGACAAGGCAGGTCATCAGGAACATGGAGCCAAGCTCGCTCATCGCGGGGGCGATCCCGGCCTTGCCCAGACCGACGATCGCGGTCAGCCTGTCCCACACCAGCCATACGCCGATCGCGCCGATCAGGCCGACCTTGGCGATCGACTTGACCAGTTCGGTAAGGCCCTGCGCGCCGAACATGCGCTTGAGGCCGGAGGCCGGATTGAGCTTGGACGCCTTGGGCGCGAAGGCGCCGGCGCGAAAGCCGAGCGACCCCAATATCGCCGGCGCGGCGATCGCGGCCAAGGTCGTGGCCAGCAATATACCGCCAACCGGCAGCAGCACGCCCGACAGCAGGCCGACGCCGCGCGCGGCGGGCGCGAAATTGGTGATGTCGTCCCGCCGGAAACGCAGCGCTTCGATCAGCATGTTCGACAGTGCCTCGATCAGCGCCGGGCCGGTGATCGCCATGCAGCCGATGCCGGCCATCACCACCATCGCCGTCGCCAGTTCGCGCGACTGGAGAATGTCGCCCTTCTTGGCGGCGTCATCCAGTTTCTTCTGTGTCGGTTTTTCGGTCTTTTCGCCGCCGCCGGGGGAATCGGCCATGTCAGCGCCCCTCCGCTATCGACTGCGCCTGTTCCAGCCCCGCCTTGAGCGCGGCGATGACGCCTTCGCCCATGACCGGCGCGGCGATGGCAAGCAGCACCAGCCCGGTCATCATCGCCACGGGCATGCCGACCGCGAACAGGTTGAGCGCGGGCGCGGTGCGCGCCAGCATGCCCATGATAATCTGGATCAGCACCAGCGCGAACGCCACGGGGAGCGCGATCGTGACCCCCGCTCCGAGCAGCGTGCCGCCGAACTGGATAAGGCCCCAGATCGCGTCGTTGCCGAGCATCGGGCCGCCGGGCGGCAACGTCTGATAGCTTTGCACGACGAAGCTTGCCAGCATCAGATGGCCATCCATGCCAAGCAACAGGAAAGTGGCGAGGATGGAGAGGAATTGACCGACCGCCTGGGTGGGCTGGCCCGATTGGGGATCGACCATGGCGGCAAAGCCAAGACCCATGGCCGCGCCGATCGCTTCGCCCGCAACGAAGGCGGCGGCATAGCCGATCTGCACCGCGAACCCCATGGCAAGGCCGGCAAGGATTTCGCCCGCGATCAACATCATCCCTTCGATACTGGCGATGCCGTCGCCCGGCAGCGCGATGGTCACGCTGTTAAGCGCCGCCATTCCGAGCGCGAGGGACAGGATGATGCGCAACTGGATCGGCACCGCGGGCGCGCCGAATACGGGCGCGGCGATGAAGGCCGCGCCGGGGCGGATCATCGCAACCAGCAGCAGCCACAGTTGCGCCTCTACCCCCGCGAAGCCCGGCGCGATCATCTGCCCCGGCTCATTGCAAAAGGTCCGGTATGCGTTCGAATATCTCGCGGGTGAAATCGGCGATCAGGAGCATCATCGACCCCCCGAACAAAGCCAGCATGCCGCCGACGAGAATGATCTTGGGGACGAAAGCCAGCGTCTGTTCGTTGATCGAGGTGGCGGCCTGGACCATGCCGATCAGCACGCCCGCAATCAGCGCCGGGATCAGCACCGGCGCGGCGGCGAGCGCGGTGATCCACAGCGCCTGCTGGGCCAGCCCCATGAAGAAATCGGCGTTGTCCATCCCGGCCCGCTATGTCGCGAAGGAGCCGGCGAGCGACCCCATAGTGAGCGCCCAGCCATCGACCAGCACGAACAGCAGCAGCTTGAACGGCATGGAGATGATGGTGGGCGACAACATCATCATGCCGAGCGCCATCAACGTGGATGCAACGACAAGGTCGATGATGAGGAAGGGCAGGAAGATCATGAAGCCGATCTGGAATGCCGTTTTTAGCTCGCTGGTGACGAATGCGGGCAGCAGGATCGAGAAGGGAATGTCGGCGGGGGTGCGGAAAGCGGGCGCTTCTGCAAGCCCCGCGAACAGTTTGAGATCGCTTTCGCGCGTCTGCTTGGCCATGAAGCCGTGCAGCGCCTTGCCCGACCGGCCGACCGCTTCCTCGATGCTGATCTCCCCCTTGCCATAGGGATCGAACGCCTGGCCGTTGATCTGATCGATCACCGGCCGCATCACGAACAGCGACAGGAACAGCGCAAGGCCCACCAGCACCTGGTTGGGCGGGGTCTGTTGCAGGCCGAGCGCCTGGCGCAACAGCGACAGGACGATGATGATGCGGGTGAAACTGGTCATCATCAGCACCAGCGACGGCAGCACCGTCAACAGGCTCATGAGGATCAGGATTTGCAGGGACAGCGACAGTGGCGCGCCATTGCCCGATATCGCGCCCATCGCGCGGGTCAGAGCGCCGCCATTGTCGACCGGCGGGGGGACCGGCGGCGCGAGCGCGGGCGCGGCCTGCGCCAGCGCCGGTTCGACGCAGAAAAGACCGGCGGCGAGTATGGCCCCGCCGACAAGAAGGACTTTAGCGGAGGACACGGGTTTGCGACCCTTCGGCGATCTTTTCGATGCGGCCCCGCGTCACCGACAGCAGGATCTTCTGGCCTTCGAATTCGACGACGGCGAGCTTGCCCGACGTGCCCATCGGCAGCGCTTCGAGCAGCTTGAGCGTGCGGTCACCCTGAACGCCGATCATGCCCGGCTGATATTTGCGCCAAAGCCACAGCGCGCCGAACGCCATGCCGGCAACGAGCGGCAGCATGATCAGCAGCTTGACGAAATACCAGAACATGACGACGCGCCCCGCAACTATGGTTAATACGCCATGCGATCAGCCAGGAAGGGTCTGGAAGGCAAGCGCTAAAACAGGATGATGCGGTCAGCCGCGCCGTTCGACACCGGCAAGGCGTGTTTCCGTGGCGGCGATATCGACGATGCGGATGCCATAGCGGCCGTTGACCGTCACGACCTCACCCTTGGCGATCAACGCGCCGTTGACCATGATGTCGAGCAGGTCGTCGGCCTGCCGGTCGAGTTCGACGATGCTGCCTTCGGCCAGGTCCATGACTTCGGCAAGGCGCAGCGACGTCGAACCGACCTCCACCGACATGCGCACCGGAATGTCGGCAAGCAGCTTGAACTGCCGGCTGTTGGCCATGCGCGTGGCCATGTCCTCGCCCTTGCCCTGGGCCATGCCTTCAAGACGGGGGGCTTCGCTCATGTCGCTCATTGGTCATTTCCCTGTACGAGTTTTTCTATCTGGAAGGCGGCGCGCCCTTCCTGTTCGCCGATCGTGCCATGGGCAACGATGCGGTCGCCGACGATCAACGGCAGGCTGCGATTGATCGTGACCGGAATGACGTCGCCGGCCTTGAGCTGCATCAGGTCCGCCAGCGACAGATTGGGCCGGGCCAGCACGGTGCGCGCGGGCAGGCGGATGTTGCGCATCTGCCGCGCGATGCGTGCCTGCCAGACCGGATCGGTCTGGGCATCGTCGTCATGGACCTTGGTGCCCATCAGCGCTTCGGCGCTGCGCAGTGCCGCCAGCGGGAAGAGCAGGTCGATCGGCCATTCATGTTCGCGGGTGATCGAAACCACGAAGCGCTGGAGCACCATCGGCTCGCTCGCCTGCGCCGAAGCGGCAAAGCCGACCCCGGTTTCGCGGACGATCAGCGCCGGTTCGAGCGGCAGGATATCGGCCCAGCATTCGACCATGCGCGCCACTATGGCGTCGGCGAGGCGGACGATCAGCCGGTCTTCGGTAGGCGTGAATTCACCGCGCGCGGGCAGCGGGCGGTTGCCGATGCCGCCATAGAAGCAGTCGACCAGCGTCGATATCATCGCCGCATTCATGCGCAGCAGCATCTGGCCCTTGAGCGGCGCGATGCGATAGCAGCTGATGCTGGAAAAGGCCGGCACATCGGCCGACCACGCGCCGAAGTCGAGCACCCGGCCATCCTGCGCTTCCACATTGGGCCGCACGCCCGCGATCGGCTCGATCAGGGCGCGCATGCGCCGGCAGAGCTTTTCACCCAGCCGGTCCAATCCCGATAGCATGACCGGTGCCTGCGACTCCCCGCGGCCGAAGGCGAAGGTTTGAACGTCGTTCATCAAGGTCCCCTGCCTGTCGCGGCAGGGGAGTTCCCGACGCTTCAGACGGGCCTATTGAATAACGAAATTGGTAAAATAAACGTTATCAACGCCGCCATAGCCGGTTTTCTGTTTGAGAACTTCGTTGATAATGTTGCGGATTTTTTTCTGGAGATCCTGCTTGCCGGCGGGGGTCGAAAGGACCTGCTCGGGCTGCTGCGCCAGCATCATCAGCACCTGGCTGCGGATCGCCATTTCATGAGTCTTGATCGCTTCGACCACGCGCATGTCATAATAGGTCGACACGGCGATGCTGATCTGGGCGAAGGCATCGGTGTCGATCATATTCGATGTAAAGGGCGCCTGAAGCTGGAAATAGCTGGCCTGATAGGCCGCAGGATCGGAAGGCGCGGGCAGGTCGATGCCTTTGCCCGCGGCATGATGCCCGCCGCCCTTGGCGGTCGCGCCGCCATGATCGCCTTCACCGCCGCCATGCGCCTTGGCGATTTCCTCGGCATTTTCCCCCTTCAGCACCAGCACCGGCTTGTTGGGGTCCTCCTTGGGGCCTTCTTCCTTGGCGCCGAACGCGCCCGCCGCATACAGACCGCCGGCCGCGCCAGCGCCGCCCAGGACCAGACCGACGACCAGGATGAGCATCAGCTTCATGCCGCCGCCCTTCTTTTTCTTCGCCTTGGGTTCATCGCTCATTATGTTCGGTTCCCTGAATTAGCGCGCGCGTCAGGCATAGCGCGCACGACCGGGAGCGGACGCGCCGCCCGTCGCGCCCTCGCGCGCATCGACATGGTCAAGAACGGCGGCATCGGCGCTGGCTTTATGACCCCCACTCAAATTTTCTTGCGCCTGCGAACGCCCCTGGCTCATGCCCTGACCCATTCCCGGACCGGCACCCTGAAAGGAGCCGCCGGCTGTCGATCCATTCTGTTGCGAAGACGTTTGCTGGCCAGGATCGCTACGGGCCGGATCGGCCGCCGGAGCGCGTTCGATACGCACCTCGGCAACGCGAACGGCCGAGAGCGCAGCGTCGGCGCGCAGCCGGTCGCTATCCTGGCGCAGCGCATGTTCGGCGGCCGCGCTGGCGACTGTCAGGCTGATGTCGGCCCCCAGCGGTCCCTGCCGGATCGCGACCTGTACAGGTCCCAATTGATCGGATCGGATCTGGAAATTGCCCTGTCCGCCATTGGTCGACAGCGACGCGATTTCGCGGGCAAGCCCGTCGATCCACTGGCCCTGCACACCCATGTCGACCGCCTGGCCGGCCAGTGCGCCGCCGATGTCGTTGACGGGCAGCGGCAAGGGTGCAGGTGGCGCGGTGATGATCGTGGCAGCGACGGCGGGCGGCATGGGGACCACCGCGGGAACCGGCGTGGCCATGCCGCCCACGGGCCTTGGGCCATCGGCCGAAGCGCCGGCGGGCGACGCATCGGCGGGCTTGCGACGCGCGAAATGATCGCGCACCAGTTGAAGCAGCGACAATGCTTCTGACCGCGCCGCCGGTTCCTGTGCGACGGGTGAAGCGGTTGTGCCGACCAGCGCCGCATGGTGATCGGGCAAGATGGCGTCGGGCGCGGCGGTCATGGCCGGATCGCTCGTCGGGATAGTCGCCTGGACCTGTGGTAGCGGCGATGCTGAGGGAAGGACGATCTCCAGCGCCGCGCCCGCCTGGCCCACGGCGTCTTGCACAGGTTGGACGGGCTGGGCCGGGGCGGTCGCCGCCGCAGGGCGTGTTACCGGCTCAGGACGCGCAACGCCATCCCAAGGTGCGGCATGGGGCGGAGCGGCAGTCCGCTTATCGTCGGCAGGCGGCTGGATCGCGACACTGAGCGACGGCGTTCGCCGTTGCGGATCGCTGCTTCCGTCCGCGTTGCCCGGTTCCCCCTCTTGCCTGCCGGGCAAGGCCGCTGTCTGTGACGTCGGGGCGGGCGGTGGCGCGATCGGGCGTGGCGTCAGCGTGAGCGGCGCAGCTGGTGGGGCTGCGGGCGCGCGATCATCGATCGGCGCGGCGATAGCGGGGGCAATGGCTGCAACGGTCGTGACGGGGAGCGGCGCGGCTGAAAAGGGCGACGGCGAGGAAGCGGAGCGCGCCGCGTCATCGGGCTGGGCGAGAAGCGCTTCCGCGCTGACATTCGGCTGGGCGGGCGTGGCGGACGGGGACAGGGCCATGTCCGCCTCATGGCCTGCCGGATGAGCCGTTCGAGCGGCCGTCTTCGTAGTGAGACGCGCCATGGTCTTTGGCGGCGCGGCGATCGCCTGTCCCGGATCGGCTGGAGCTACCTCATCCGTCGGGACGATCGGCAGCCCGTTCGAAGCCCTGGACGCAGGTGCGACCGGTGGCGGGACGATGGCGTCGGAAGGCGGCGAGCTGGCTGGCGGCGCGGCGTGCGATGCCGTGCGCTCCGGCGCGACCGTGAGCGGCGTTGGAATGGGGACAGGCGCGGGCGTCATCGCCTCGACAGCCAACCCATCGTTGGGCGGCGTGACGCGTGGCTTATCTGCCTTGGCCGCGACAGCCGCCTCGGGCCGGGATTCGGCCTCTGGCTTGCCTGTCGTTGCGGGCTGCAAGCCATGCCGCTGCGGTAGTGGCGCGACCGTCGCGACGATTGGCGCGGGCGCGATGGGATCGGACCCGACAGTGATCAGTTCGGGAATGGCGGGAACGGGGCCAACCGGTTGCAGGCGCACTGGATCTTCCGACGCGGGATCAGCGATCGGTCGGGGATCAGGCGCGGGTACGTCGCGCGATGTCGCGATGGGCGCGGCGTCCGGCAGTTGTGCGGGCGATGCGGGGCTGTCCTCGCCCGATGCCGGGTCAGCGATCGGTCGGGGACCAGGCGTCGGTGCGTCGCGCGACGTAGCGACCGGCGTGGCGTCCGGCAGTTGTGCGGGCGGTGCGACGCTGTCTTCAACCGACGCCGGGTCAGCGATCGGTCGGGGATCGGGCGTGGGTACGTCGCGCGATGTCGCGATGGGCGCGGCGTCCGGCAGTTGTGCGCGCGGCGCGGGGCTGTCCTCGCCCGATACCGGGAGAGCGATCGGTCGGGGACCAGGCGTCGGTGCGTCGCGCGATGTCGCGACGGGCGTAGCGTCCGGCAATTGAAGGGGCGGTGCGACGCTGTCGTCGACCGACGCCGTAAGCGATGGCGAGGACTGCTGGGGCTGGTCGGCAGCCGGGATGGCAGGAACCGGAGTGCCGGCCGGAGTGGCGGCGGCGGCATCGCCCATCGCGGTCATCATCGCCGCAAAGCCCTCACCGCTTTCAGGCGCGGCGGCAGCTGTCGGCAAAATCTTGCCGGGTGCGATTGCCGGGAGAAGCAGCGCCCGAAGGCTGGCGAAGATGGTCACTCATTTTCCCCCGTTCTTTGCATCCGGCGATAGCGAGGCAGCGCCGCCCGCCGCCTTTCGCGCCCTTGTTCCAGTGCGGCATCGGCGCGCCCCTTGAGCTTTTCTGCGACTTCCCGCTCGCGATTGGCTACGATCGACAGGTCCTTTTTCGCTTCCACCTTGCGCCTGGCGTCATAGAGCGCGCCGTCGAGCTGACGCCCGGCCTGCTCCAGCCGCCCGGCCAGCTCCTGCATCGCTGCAAAAGCCGCGCCATTCGCCATACCCTCGTTGCGAAACAGTTCCTGGCGCACGCGCCGCAGCCGTTCGACATTGTGAGCGATGCTGTTGGCTTCGTCCTGCGCGCGCACGGTTTCGGCGACCGCCATACTGTGCTGGACATGGCGCACGCGCAGCACGCGCTGCCGCCGGGCGACGAGACCCTTCATGCGCCGAATTCAGTCATCAACGCGCTTGCGCTGGTGTCGAGATCGATACGGCTTTTCACATCTTGACGCAGGAAATCGAGGATTTCCTGCCGGCGCTGAACGGCCTCGTCGATGACCGGATCGTTGCCCGGGCGATAGGCGCCCATCAGGATCAGGTCCTTATTCTCTTCGTAAGCGGCCCAGAGCCGGCGATAGGCGGCGGCGGCGGCGAGATGATCGGGCGCGACCACATCGGCCATCACCCGGGACAGGGACTTGCCGATGTCGATCGCGGGAAAGATCGCCTGTTCCGACAAATGCCGCGACAGGATGAAATGCCCGTCGACGATCGCGCGGGCCGCATCGACGATCGGATCGTCGGTATCGTCGCCATCGGCGAGCACGGTGTAGAGCGCCGTGATCGACCCGCCGGTGCGGACATCGACGCCGGCGCGCTCGACCAGCTTGGGGATCAGCGCCAGCGCGCTGGGCGGATACCCCTTCATCGCCGGCGGTTCGCCCAGCGCCAGGCCGATTTCGCGCTGGGCATGCGCGCAGCGGGTCAGGCTGTCGAGCAGCAGCAGAACCTTCTTGCCGCGCGCGCGGAAATATTCGGCGATGGCGGTGGCGCGCGCGGCCGCGCGCAGGCGCAGGACAGGGGGATGGTCGGCAGGCACGGCGACAACGATCGACTTGTGCATCGAGCCCTTGAGCTTGGTTTCAAGGAAGTCGCTGACTTCGCGGCCGCGCTCGCCGATCAGGCCGGCAACGACGATGTCGGCTTCGGCGCCGGCGATCATTTGTCCCATCAGCACCGATTTGCCGACGCCGGAGCCGGCGATGATCGCGATCCGCTGGCCGCGCCCGGCGGTGAGCAGCGCGTTGACCGCGCGCACGCCCAGGTCGAAAGGCTCGGTCACTCGTCCGCGGTCGAGCACATTGCCCTTGACCCCATTGAGCGGCCAGCTGCCGCCCGCGATGATCGGCCCGCGCCGGTCGAGCGGTTGGCCCATGGCGTCGATGACCCGGCCGATCAGGCCATCGCCGACCTGAACCATGTTGGCCTGGCTGTCTGGTTCGACCCGCGCGCCATTTTCGAGCGGCGAATCGGTGTCGAGCGGCACCAATATGGTGCGGTCGCCGCGAAAGCCGATCACCTCGGCGCGCGCGATGGTCCCGTCGCTGGCGGTCACGCGCGCACCCGCGCCGATGGGGCGACGGAAGCCGGTGACTTCCAGCATGCCCCCGTCATGGCTGACCAGCCGGCCGACATGGCGCGGCAAGCGGTTCTGCACCTGAAGATGGTCGAACAGCGTTTCCGCCTGAGCGAGCGCAGCGCGGATCATGCCCAAACCCCCTTCATGAACGGCCTTCCATATCGTCCAGCAGCGCGCGCAGCCGCGAAAGGCGCACGTCCGGCCCGTCCTCGACCCAGCCCGCCGCCGTTTCCAGCCGCACGCAGCCGCGCCGCATCGCCGCATCGGGCACCAGTTTCACCGCGATCGGTTCGTCCGCCAGCATCGCGATATCATCGGGATGCAAGTGCAGAGCGCCATTGCCTTCGTCGTTTTCGATGAAGGCGGCGACGGTGTCGCATCGCTGGACCAGGCGCTCGATATCAATCTGGACCTCGCCCACAATCTGTTCGACCAGGCGCACGACGGTTGCCGACAACATGGTCGAAAGCATGCCGCTGGGCGCGGGGGCAAGCAGTTCCAGCGCCTCGGCGAGCCGGTTGCGCGCCTCGACATCTTCCGCCGCGGCCTCGCCCGTAATGCGGCATCCTTCGTCGAAACCCATGGTGAAGGCTTCGATCCGGGCCTGTTCGAGCGGATCATCCTCCTCGGCCCGTGCCGCGGCGCGCAGCGCGGCGCTTTCCTGGCCCGGCGGTGCGGTGTAGAGACTGCGAAAGCCGCTTCCCATGTTGCTTTCGCGCATGGCGGACAGGCCGACGCTGGCGATGTCGTGTTGAGCGTCGGCACCCCAGATTCTAGACAAAATCATTCCCCTTGCCGCCCAGCATGATGGTGCCGGCATCGGCCATGCGACGCGCGGTCGCGATGATCAGCTTTTGCGCGTCGATCACTTCGGCGAGGCGGATCGGGCCGCGTTCCTCGATCTCGTCGGCGATGGCCTGCGCCGCGCGCGCGGACATGCAGGTGAATATCTTGCCCTTGAGCATATCCGTCGTGCCCTTGAGCGCGACCACCAGCACCTGGCTGTCGACCGTGCGCATCAGCGTGCCCAGATTCTTGTCGTCCATGTCGATGAGATTGTCGAAGACGAACATTTCCTCCTCGATCGTCTGGGCGATGATCTTGTCGCGCTTGGCGACCGCTTTCATGATCCGTTGTTCATTGTCCTTGCGGACATTGTTCATGATCGCCGCGGCTTCGACCGTGCCGCCGCGCTGCGATGCGGCCCCCTGCTTCTTGGAAGGCGAGCCGCGCAGCAAAAGCTGCTCCAGATCGTCCAGGGCTTCGGTCGACACCGGCCCCAGCGTGGCAATACGATAGACGATCTCTTCCTGATATTCCGATGGCAGCAATTGCAGCACATCGGCAGCGACCGGGGCTTCGAGATGGGCGAGCACGATCGCCATGATCTGGGGATGTTCCGATTCGATCAGCGCCGCGATCTCCTTGGCATCCATCCATTTGAGCATTTCAAGCTGGGTCGAGCGGGTCGGCGGCGTGATCCGCGCCAGGATCGTTTCGGCCCGCTCCTCACCCAGCGCCTTGGTCATCGCGCCCCGGATATGGCGGGTCGCGCCATAGCCGATAGTGGTGCGCCGCTTGGCCTTGTTGACGAAATGGTCGAGCGCTTCGTTGACTTCGTCGGGCGCGACATCGGCAACGTCGTACATCGCGTAGCCGAGCTGGCGGACTTCGTCGGGTTCGAGGCGCGCGAGGATCTGCGCGGCTTCGTCCTCATCGAACAGCATCAGCAGCACGGCGGCGGCGGCGCTGCCCTTGAGCGCCTCTGGCCGGCCGGGGACTATTTCAGGCATTCTCTTTCTTCCCTTCCTTCAGCAGGTCGCGAACCACAAGGGCCGCGCGATCCGGGTCCTGCTTGACGAAATTGCGGATGAGGTCCGCCCGCTGGGCATAGTCATGAGTCGACGAAATCATGTCGAGCGTGATCGGACGGGAGGGATCGGGCGCTTCCAGAGCGGAGCGGCTCAGTTCGCCCGAAATTTCGCGACCGATGCGCTGGCCCTGCACGGCGACGTCGGCGGCCGCCTCTTCCTTGAGCGCGGCGCGGCGCTTCATGAGCGGACGACCGATGCCCAGGATCAGAAGCAGCGCCACCAGCAGCGCGGAGACATTGCGCGTCAGCGGCGCGACCCAATCGGCCTCGTACCAGGGAGCGACGACCTCGACCGGCCTGGCGAAGCTGCGCGAGGAAAGCGCGACCACGTCGCCGCGTGCCTGATCGAAACCGACAGCACCCTTCACCAGCGCTTCGAGCGCGGCGATCTCGGCCGCGCTGCGCGGCTTGCCATCGGCGCCATTGTCCAGCGCCACGGCAACCGACAGGCGCCTGACGGTGCCGACCGCATCGCGCGTGACCGACACTTCGCGGCCCAGCTCGAAGCTGCGATTGAATGTCTCCTGCGTCTTGAGCGGGGCGGCGGCAGGGGTGGCGGGTTCGCCATCGGCGGCGGCCTGACCCTGCTGCACGGCCTGTCCATTGGGATTGGTCGCGGTCGTGGTCGGATTGACCGGCGCCTGATTGCTGAGCGCGCCGGGGATGCCGCCCGCCTCGCCGCCCTTCATGCCGCGCTCGTCGGCGGACCAACTGCCCTGTTCGACGCGCAGCCGGGCTTCGTCCTGCGGATAGGTTTCGCGGGTGGCCTGCCGCTCGGAAAAATTGAGTTCGGCATGGACTTCGGCGGAGAATTTGTCCGCGCCCAGTATCGGCGTCAGCAGCGCAATGACCGAGCGGCGATAGCGATCTTCGACCCGGTTCTGCACCCCCAGTTGGCGATCATCGGCGCTGTTGCCGTCGTTATTGCTGAGCAACCGGCCATTCTGGTCCACCAGCGAAATCTGGTCAGGGCTGAGTTCTGGCACCGACGACGCGACCAGATGAACGATCGCGCTCACCTGCTCGTCGGTCAGCGTCCGGCCGTTGGCAAGACGCAGCATGATCGATGCCGAAGGTTTGGCCCGATCGCGCAGGAAGACGCTGGGTGGTTCGACCGCCAGGTGCACCTTGGCGGTCTCGACGCTGTCGATCGCCTCGATCGTGCGAGCCAGGTCCATTTCGCGCGCCGAGCGCAGCTTTTCGCCCTCGACCGCGCGGCTGGCGCCCATCGGCAGGCTGTCGATCATGCTGTTGCCGTCGGGCGCGCTCTTGGGAAGGCCCTGGGCGGCCAGCATCATCTTGGCCTTGAAATAATCGTCCTCGGCAACGGTCATCCCACCGTTGCCATCGAAATCATAAGGAACGCCATTCTGCTCGAGCACCTGCGCCACCGCCGACTTGTCGGTGTCGGGCAGGCCACGGAACAGATCGCGCTGGGGCGGCTCGCGCAGCGCCAGCCAGGCAAGCCCCGCCAGCGCAACGACGCCAAGCAGCCCGAGCAGCGGCAGGCTGCGCGCCACGGCTGGCTGGCGCATGAAGCCGGTGACGCGCGCGCGCAGGGCGTCAAGCCCGCCGCCCATGGGAGAGGACATGGCTGGAAGGGCCGGTTTGGCGCTTGCGCCGCCATCGATGGTGAGTGCGTTCTCGCTCATATCATTATACCGGCATGCTCATGATGTCCTTGTAGGCGGACAGGAGTTTGTTGCGGACCTGAAGCGTCGCTTCGAAGCCGACCGACGCCTGCTGCTTGGCAAGCATGACCGCCGCGATGTCGGTGGTTTCGCCCCGTTCGAAAGCGGTCGCCGCCGCGCCCGCCTGATTCTGCAGGCCGTTGACCTGTTCGAGCGCGGATTTGAGCGCATCGGTAAAGCCGCCGAGGCGCGTCGCGTCGGCGCCGCCAATGCCCGCTGGCGCGCCGGCCGTGCCGGTCGAAGCGACATCGCGCAACGCCGCGTTTTTCTGGAGGATGGCGTTACGGATCGCCATCACGCTGTCAGTGGGTGAAATGCCGGTCACAGCCATGGTTCAGGCCCCCCTTACGCTGCGGCGAGTTCGCGCATCTCGGCGAGCCGATAGCGCAGCGTGCGTTCGGAAATGCCAAGCTTGGCGGCAGCGGCGGCGCGATGGCCGTCGGTCTCGCGCAGCGCATGGCGGATCGCTTCCAGCTTCGACATGCGCGCGACATCCTGAAGCCGGACGGGCGCTTGTGGCGCGGGCGAAACCAGCCGGACCGGCTGGGCCGGGGCGGCGAGATGCAAGTCGTCGGCTTCGATCCGTTCGCCTTCGCGCAACACGATCGCGCGCTGAAGGACGTTGCCGAGTTCACGGGCATTGCCGGGCCAGACATGATGCGCCAGCTTGTCCATCGCCGGCGCGGTCGGCCAGACGAAGCCACCGGCAGCGCCGGTCTGCTGGCGCAGCAGAATGGCTGCGGCGATCGCGGCGATATCGCCCCGCCGCTCGACCAGCGGACGCAGTTCCAGCGGCATGACGTTGAGGCGCCAGTACAGATCCTCGCGGAACCGACCCGCCGCGCATTCAGAAGCGAGATCGCGGTTGCAGGCAGCGATGATGCGGACGTTGACGGGCACGGGATGAGTCGCGCCTACGGGCAGCACTTCACCCTCCTGCAAGGCGCGGAGCAGCTTGGCCTGGAGCGCGAGCGGCAGCTCGGCGATCTCGTCGAGGAACAGCGTGCCGCCGTCGGCTGCCAGGAACAGGCCTTCGGAGGCGTTGGCCGCGCCGGTGAAGCTGCCCTTGCGATGGCCAAACAGCATCGCTTCCATCATGGTTTCGGGAAGCGCGGCGCAATTGACGGCGATGAAATCGCGGCTTGCCCGGCCCGATTGGGCATGGAGGAAGCGCGCCATGCCTTCCTTTCCGGTCCCGGTGTCGCCCTGGACCAGCACCGTGGCATCGCTGCGAGCGATACGGGCGGCAAGCGTCATCAGCCGCGCGCTGGCCGCATCGCCCACGGCGGGAACGGCGTCGGGACGAGCCATCTCCGCGATCAGCGCAAAGGCAAAGCCCATATCTTCAAGGCCAAAGGCGATGCGGGCAGGCAGGCCGCCCGCCGCCGGGATCAGGCTGGGTTGATCGTCGCGCAGGTCGATCAGGATGTCGCGATGCGTGGCATGGCCGATTTCGCGCATCAGCAGCACGCGGATGGCGCCGCGTTCGCGTGGCGCGTCGGCTTCGACGATCCGTACCGCATGAAATGCGTTTTCGAGCCAGTGCTGCAAGCCCGGAACGAGCGCACAGACACCACGGCTCATGTCGAGTGACGGCATGACAAGGTCCCTCTATGTTGGATCGGTCCGTGCCCCCGCACATCCGGCCCCCTTCGATAGGACCGATATCGCCAGCTATGGTTATCATCCGGTTAATTTGCCGCCCTGCTTGCCGACCCCGGCAATTTTTTTCCGCCCGCATGCAGGCGCGATCAAGGCGGATTTCCGGCCGTTTGGGACTGCCGGCTGCTGACCCGGCCAGAAAAGTGACCTGCCTGATTTAAGCTCCTGCGACGCGGGCCGTTATCTGCCCTGAGGCCGCAAGCGCCGAGTGGCAGCGACCTGAGATGGGAAGAAAGGGAATAACATGACTGTTATCGGAACCAACACCGCCGCGCTGCGCTCGAGCAATGCTTCCGCCATGGCCAGCAAGACGCTGAGCACCGCGATGGAGCGCCTGTCGACCGGCAAGCGCATCAACAGCGCGAAGGATGACGCCGCTGGCCTCGCCATCGCGTCGACCATGACCGCGCAGATCAAGGGCATGACCCAGGGCATCCGCAACGCCAATGACGGCATCAGCCTGGCCCAGACCGCCGAAGGTTCGCTGGGTGAAGTCACCAACATGCTGCAGCGTATGCGTGAATTGACCGTTCAGGCGCTGAACGGCACCAACGACACCAATGCCAAGGCGAACATCACGTCGGAACTGGACCAGCTGTCCACGCAGATCAGCACCACGATGACCAATTCCAAGTTCAACGGCATCTCGCTGTTCCCGACCACGGCCGCCACGGTTTCGATCCAGGCCGGCGCGACCGCGAACGACACCGTGTCTCTCTCGCTGGGCGGCATCGATCTTTCGCCCGTCGTCGGCGCCGCTGCCGCCACGGTCAGCGCCGCCACCGCCACCACGGCGACCCTGGCGCTCTACGACACGGCCCTGTCGGCCGTCTCGACGGCCCAGGCGAAGCTCGGTGCGGCGCAGAACCGGCTGGAATCGACGGTCAACAACCTGACCGCCAACGTCACCAACCTGACCGACGCCCGCAGCCGCATCGAGGACGCCGACTTCTCGGCCGAAACGACCGCTCTCGCCAAGTCGCAGATCCTGAGCCAGGCATCGACCGCGATGCTGGCACAGGCCAACCAGAGCCAGCAGGGCGTGCTGAAGCTGATCGGCTAAACCCGGCACCACATTGATGGGCTGAGGTTTGGTCACCGACAGCCCGTCATGACGCCCCGGCGCATCACAGTCCCCACCGCGCCGGGGTATCACCTTCGATCGAACGGCCAGCATATGCGAAGCCTCCGTCCCCCCGGGCGGAGGCTTCGTCGCGTTTCTCCGGCATGCCGCCTTGCAATGCGGCGGGCGCCCCCCATGATGACGTGATGACCAGAATCGACCGCCGTGCGATGATCGCGGCCACCAGTGCCGCCCTGATGCTGCCCTCGGCCCTGCGCGCCCAGCCGCACGGCACGCGTTTTTCGTGGGAGATACTGGTGGCGATGGCGCAGCGGCTTGGCCGTCGGCCCTTTGCCCAAACGCCTGCTCATCCGGGCGCGGCAAAGGTGGATTATGAAGCGCTGCACGTAGCGCGCTTTCGCTACGATCGCACATTGTGGAACGATATGCCGGGCGATGTCGCGGTCCGCTTCTTTCCGCTGAGCGCCACCGCGCCGCAGCCGGTCGCCATCCATGTGGTGGAGGGGGGATATGCACGCCCCCTGCCCTACGACCCGACGATGTTCGATGCCCCCGTCGGCAA
The DNA here is from genome assembly GCF_037725245.1 of Sphingobium anseongense. Taxonomy (NCBI): domain Bacteria; kingdom Pseudomonadati; phylum Pseudomonadota; class Alphaproteobacteria; order Sphingomonadales; family Sphingobiaceae; genus Sphingobium; species Sphingobium anseongense. Next base: position 159,605 of record NZ_JBBJUL010000005.1, read on the forward strand.
CGCCGTTGCGGCGCTCGGCCGCGACGCCGGTTTTGCGGGGTTTCGGGTCATGAACGGTGCGCGCGACGCGGATTGGCTGTCGTTCCTGGGCGCGAGCTATTTCCGGTCGGCTGGCGCGCATAAGCAATATGGTCTGTCGGCGCGCGCCATCGCGATCAACACCAGCGTCGGCAACGAGGAATTCCCGCGCTTCACCAGCTTCTGGCTCGAACGATCGGGTAGCGACAGCCTTATCGTTCATGCGTTGCTCGACGGGGCGTCGATCACCGGCGCCTTTCGGTTCGTCAACCGGCTTTCGGCGCAAGGCGTCAGTCAGGAAGTGACCGCCGCGCTGTTCCCCCGCCGCGCCATCGCCGAACTCGGCCTGATGCCGATGACCAGCATGTTCTGGTACGATCAGGCCAACCGCGCGACGGCGGGCACCGACTGGCGGCCCGAAATCCACGATTCCGACATGCTCGCCATCCAGGCGGCAGATGGCGCGGCCCATGCCCGGCCTCTGGTCAATCCGCGCGCGCCTCGCGTCAGCATCTTTGCCGAGCGCGATCCGGCCGCGTTCGCCCTGGTGCAACGGGATCGCGAATTCGACCATTATCAGGATGACGGGGTATTCTACCACCGCCGCCCGTCGCTGCGCGCGACGCCGCGCGCGACGCTGGGCGCGGGGCAGGTGCGGCTTTACGAATTTCCGACGACGAGCGAATATGTCGACAATGTCGCCGCCTACTGGATGCCCGCGCTGGTCGCTCGGCCGGGCCGGCGGATCGATGCCGCCTATAGGCTGGACTGGGGATCGAGCGAGCCGCCTTTGCCGATCGTGCGTTTGGCCGATATCTGGCGCGGCGCGGCCGAGGCGGGCGGGCAGCGGATCGTGCTCGATTTCACAGGAGTTCCTCCCGGCATCAAACCTCAATTGTGGACGGACGTCAGCGGCGCGGCGCTGGTCAAGCGCGGCGGTTACCCGGTGATCGGGCTGCACGGGACCTTTCGCGTCGCGCTGGACGTGCGGGTCGAGGGTGGCGCCGGGGCCGACCTGCGGGTCCAGCTGCGCGACGGCGGACGAGCGATCAGCGAAATGGTGCATTACCCCATTGCCCCATAACCCGAACCTTGCCTCCGCGGCCTTTGAGCAATTGCCGCCCGAAACCCCGATCGCGATGCCCGATCAGGATTTTTCGATTGCGCCGCCGCGCCTGCCCGCACCGCCATTCGACCTCGACCTGTGGGCGCGGCGGACGCTGGTGGTGGTGCTGGCGCTGATCCCCGCAGGAATGGCGGCGCACGAGATGCGCCGCTCGATCGGCCTTGACGGCATCACGATGTGGGAGGGCATTTATCTCGCTCTGTTCATCCCCCTGTTCGCCTGGATCGCCTTTGGCTTTGCGACCAGCCTGATCGGGTTCCTGTTGCTGACGATCGGCGGGTCGCGGCGGTCGGATCGCCTGGCGCATGACAGCAGCGAACCGCTCAAGGGCCGCACCGCGATCCTGCTGCCGGTATGCAACGAGGATTTTCTGGGCGTGCTGGGCCGGCTGTCGATCATGGAGCGATCGCTGGCGCGGGTGATGGGGGGCGAGCGGTTCGAATTCTTCATCCTGTCCGATTCCAACCCCGACAATGGCGAGGCCGAGCGCCGGGCCTATCAGGAGTTGCGCGCCGCCTTTACCCGGCCCGTCCATTATCGCCGCCGGGGAATGAATGTCGGGCGCAAGCCGGGCAATATCGCCGAATGGGTGCGGCGTTTCGGCGGCGGATACGACCACATGATCGTGCTCGACGCCGACAGCGTGATGAGCGGCCAGACGATGGCGCGGCTTGCCGCCGATATGGAGCGGCATCCGCATGTCGGCCTGATCCAGACGGTGCCCACGGTGATGGGCGCGGCGACGTTGTTCGCGCGGTGGCAGCAATTTGCGAGCCGGCTCTATGGCCCGACGTCGGCGGCGGGCATGATCTGGTGGGCGGGATCGGAAGGCATGTTCTGGGGCCACAACGCGATCGTGCGGGTGCGGGCCTTCGCGCAAAGCTGCGGCCTGCCCGAACTGCCGGGCCGCGCGCCTTTTGGCGGGCATATCATGAGCCACGACATGATCGAGGCGGCGCTGCTGCGGCGGCGGGGGTGGGACGTGCATATGGTCACGGCGGAGGATAGTTTCGAGGAATTCCCGCCGTCGATGCCCGACCTGTTCACCCGCGACCGGCGCTGGTGCCAGGGGAATATCCAGCATGTGCCGCTGATCGCCCGGATCAGGGGATTGCATCCGGTCAGCCGGTTCCAGCTGCTGGTCGGCACGTCGGCCTATTGCACGTCGCCGCTGTGGCTGTTGCTGATGCTGGTCGTGCTGGGCGGGGCGGCCGCCGGTCAGTGGCCGGCGGCGGCGGTACTGCCGGACGGGAGCCTGCTGGCGCTGACCGCGGCGCTGCTATTTGGTCCCAAGCTGCTGGCGATGATCTGGGCGCTGGCCGATCCGGCGCGGCGCATCGGCTTTGGCGGGGCGGCGCGGATGACGCGGGGGGTGGTGGCCGACATCATCCTGTCGATCCTGATGGCGCCGGTGGCGATGCTGACCCAGACGATCAACCTGTTTGGCATATTGATGGGTCGCAAGAGCAGCTGGAGCGGCCAGACCCGCGACCGCGACGGCATGGCGATCGCCAGCGCGCTGTGGCTGTTCAAATGGCACCTGCTGTTGGGAGCGGGGCTGTTGTGCCTGGCGATCCGCGCCGATTGCGTCGGCTGGATCGTGCCGGTGGTGGCGGGGCTGTTCGCGGCGCCGATGCTGGCGGCGGCCACGGCGCGCAAGGACCTGGGCAGCAGGGCGGCGGCGAGCGGGCTGTTCCAGGTCGCCGACCCATGGTGGCGCGGCCAGGGCTATACGCCGTTGCGGCACCGCTGGACGCTGGCGCGGCGGCTGTTCGCGCGGAAGACGGATAGCGATTCACCGGCCAATGACGGGTGAGAGCCACGCTTAACTTCGCACTTTTCCCGCTCGATCGGTAATTTCATGTCGCGCCGGGGCAATTTTCCAAGGCCCCGCGATAGATGGCTGGACGGTTGAAAGAGCCGGCCATGACCATAGCAGGGAGCGGGACCTGTAGGACAGGACGAATGCGCCCTTCGCCTGTCGGCAGGTTCGGCGCTCGGCTGGCCCCGTGCCGGGCGATCAATTCCAGTCGCGCAGTTTTTCGCGCAGCTTGTCGAGCGCGGCTTTCTTGATCTGGCAGACGCGGGCGGCGCCGATGTCGAGGGTCTGGCCGATTTCCTCCAGATTGAGTTCCTCGACGAAATAGAGTTGCAGCACCAGCGCCTCGCGCTGGGGTAGATCGCCGATATGCCGGGCGACGGCGGCCTTGAGCGCTTCGCGTTCCATGATGTCGTCGGCGCGGTCTTCGACGTCGGCGAACCAGATCGACTGGTCGGAATAGACTTCGTCCATGCTGGCGTGCTGGATCATCTCCGCGCCGTCGACCATTTCGCGAAATTCGGCCGGGTCGATGCCCATATGCGCCGACATTTCCGCTTCGGTGGGGGTGCGCCCGAGCCGTTGTTCGAGCATCCGGCGCGCGCCGGCCAGTTCCTTGCGCCGGGCCATGGCCGAGCGGCAGAGCGTCGCCTGTCGCCGCAGATGGTCGATCATCGCGCCGCGCACGCGCAACTGCGCGTAGGAGGCAAAGCCAAGCCCGCGATCTTCAAAGCCGTTCGCCGCCTCGACCAGCGCGAGCATGCCGATCTGGAGCAGGTCCTCCACCTCGATCGCGCTCGATACGCGGCCATGGACGTGCCAGGCGATCTTGCGCACCAGCGGCATGTAGCGGCGGGCGAGCTGTTCGGGCGTTTCGGCGCGGGCGGTCTTGCCGTAGGTGAGCGCATCCGAACCGCCTGTGACCTTTTTCATATACATGGGTTCAGGCTCCTCAGGCGACCCGTTCGCGCGTCAACGCGGGATCATGGCGGGGCGCGGGATCATGGCGCGGCGTGGGCCGGGGCTGGCCGCCGACCACGGCGACCACTTCGACGCCCTTGCCATCGGGAATTTCCAGAAAGGACAGCACCGGCGTTTCGGGCAGATGCGGCTTGAACAGCCGCGCCAGCGCGCGGCGCGCGAGCGGCGAGGTGACGATGGCGAAGCTGCGCGCCTGCCCCAGGATCGGGCGAGCGGCGTCCACCACCGATTCGATGATGCGGTTGGCCAGCGCGGGTTCGATCGGATGGCGGGCATCGCCCGCAACGCGCATCGCCTGCGCCAGCAGCGCTTCGAGATCGCCGTCCAGCGTGATGACGGGCAGCGGCATCTTGACCGGCACCAGCCCCTGGATGATCAGCGATCCGATGCGCTGGCGCACCGCTTCGACCAGCTGGTCCATGCTCATGTCGGGGCGGGTCGCGTCGACCATCGCCTCGCAGATGCGGCGGAAATCCTTGAGCGCGATCCCTTCGGCCAGCAGCGCGCGGCAGAGCGCGGAAATCTGCGCGAGGCTGAGCAGCGCCGGGGTGAGGCCATCGACCAGTTGCGGCGCTGAATCCTTGAGCGTGTCGAGCAGCTTGCGCGTCTCATCGAGGCCGAACATTTCGGCCGCGTTCATCGCGACCAGCTGGTTGAGGTGCGTTGCCACCACCGTGGGCGGATCGACCACGGTATAGCCCGCGACCACCGCTTCGCTGCGCCTGGCTTGCGGAATCCAGACCGCGTCGAGGCCGAAGGTCGGGTCCTTGGCGGGGCGGCCGGGGACCGTGCCTTCCAGCGCGCCGCTGTCGAGCGCGAGCAGGTCTTCGGGCCAGATTTCGTCTTCGCCCACGACCACGCCGGCGATGGTGATGCGATACTGATTGGGTTCGAGCGCCAGATTGTCCTTTACCCGCACCATCGGCACGACGAAGCCCAGTTCCTTCGAGAGCTGGCGGCGAATGCCGGTGATGCGCGCCATCAGCGGCGCGCCCTTGCGTTCGTCGACCAGGCCGATGAGGCCATAGCCGATTTCGAGGCCCAGGATGGCGCCGTCCGACACGTCGTCCCATTCGATCAGCGCCGGATTGGCAGGCGGCGGCGCGGCGGCGGGTTCGTCCGCTTTCGCCTTGGCCGTCCTGCGCAACTGCCAGGCGATGAAGCCGGCGAGCGCGGCGGCGGGCAGGATGATCATGTGCGGCATGCCGGGCAGCACGCCAAGGCAGGCCATGATCGCGGCGACCGGCACCCAGGCGCGAGCCGAGCCGAACTGGCCGGCGACCTGGCCCGACAGATCCTGTTCGCTTTTGACGCGGGTGACGATGGATGCCGCCGCGATCGACAGCAGGAGCGCCGGAATCTGGGCGACGAGGCCGTCACCGATCGCCAGCAATATATAGGTTTCGGCGGCCTGCCCCATGGTCAGCCCATGGCTGGCGACGCCCAGGATGATGCCGCCGACGATGTTGATGACGAGGATGAGAATGCCGGCGACGGCGTCGCCCTTCACGAACTTGCTGGCGCCGTCCATCGAGCCGTAGAAATCCGCTTCGGTCGCGACTTCGGCGCGACGCAGCTTGGCTTCTTCAGGCGTCATCAGGCCGGCAGTGAGGTCGGCGTCGATCGCCATCTGCTTGCCCGGCAACGCGTCGAGGGTGAAGCGCGCACTGACTTCCGACACGCGACCCGCGCCCTTGGTGATGACCACCAGGTTGATGATCATCAGGATGGCGAAGACGAAGATGCCGACGACATAGTCGCCGCCGATCAGGAAATGGCCGAACGCTTCGATCACATGGCCCGCAGCGTCCGATCCTTCATGTCCCGACACCAGCACCACGCGGGTCGAGGCGACGTTGAGCGCGAGCCGCAGCAGCGTGGCGAACAGCAGCACCGTGGGGAAGCTGGAGAAATCGAGCGGCTTGGCGGCGTTGAGCGCGACCATCAGCACCGCGAGCGAAATCATGATGTTGGCGATGAAGCCCAGGTCCAGCATGAAGGCCGGCACCGGCACCATCATGAACAGGACGACCATCAGCGTGGCGAACGGCAGCACCGCCCCCTTGGCCGCGCTCATCCAGATCTTCGCTTTGATTTGTGCGGGCGACATAGCGGGCCGTTACCTTCCGAGGGTGGCGAGCATGAGATAGGCGAGGCGCGCGGTCTGCGGCTGGGGCCGGATCGACATGTCGGCCTGCTGCGCGAGGCGCTGGGTTTCGATCCGCACATAGTCGGCGGGTTGCACCGTCTGCGCGCTGGCGGGCAGCGCATCGGGCGTGCCGGCATATTGGATGTCCGGCCCAGGCGCGCCGGGGACGACCGAATCGACGCCCTTTTGCAGCCTGGCGGAAAAACGGTCGCGGATATCGGCGAAGCTGCGGGGGTTGCCCGAACGATCGTAGAAGATCGACCGGTTGGCGCGCGCGGCGGCGGGAAACAGCGATGCGGCGGTGGCGCCCGGCGCGCGGTCATGCGCCGACAGGAATTTGGATGCGCCGCCCACGCCCAGGAAATGGGCGAGATAGAGATCGACCGGCGCGGCTTCGCGCCCCAGGCGCTTTTCCAGATAGGCCTTGTTGTCGGCGGCATGTTCGGCCGCCATGACCGATGCGGTCTCCGGATGCTTGCGCAGGTCGAGTATCTGCTGGCGCAGTTCCGGGTCCGACACATAATAGCGGCCGTTGCTGCCCTGGCTGATCGCGTCCGACGCCCAGCCCAGGCCATAGTCGCTGCCATGCTGGTTGATGACCGCGAGCCAGCTCTGGTCGATGAACTGGTAGAGACCGGTCGCCGAGGAGGTGGCGGCGCGGGCGGTCGGGTTGAGGCTGCTTTCGATCTTGGCCTGACCCAGCAGATAGTTGAAGTCGACGCCGGTGCGGCGGCTGGCCATCGCGATCGCGTTGGTTACGCGCGCGCCCCGGCTGCTGCCCCCCAGTGCTGAAATGTCCGCAAAGGCCGACATCGACAAAAAACCCCCTATGTGTTCGAGGGTCATTAGAGCAAGGGACGTGCCAATATTTGGTTAACGCGCGCTCATATTCATGAAGAGCGATTAAGCATGACCCATGAAAAAAGCCGCCCGTTGCGGGGCGGCTTCCTTGGTTTGCGCGGCGGCGGTGGGGGCCGGCCCGACAAACGAAAAAGCTAGCGGCCGTAGGTGAGCGGCGCGGTGGTGGCGCCGTGAGCGGCGAGCAGCGACAATCGCTGGGCGGCGTGATCGGCGAGCAGGTGGGAGCGGATGCGGGCCGATTCGAGCAGGGGCGCGAGCGCCTTCAATCGGTCGGCCACGGCGGGGTCGGACCGCCAGGCGCCGATGGCGCGGACCGATGCCGCGGCCCTGCCTACGTCGCTGGCGGCGGCGTCGATCGCCTGCGCGTCCGATTCGCCGAGCACGCCGCGCAGGCGCTCGGCGGCCGCGAACAGATCATCCAGAGCGGCAAGGCCGAGCGGCATGATGTCAGGCAGGCAGGTCGAGCGCGAACATCTTTTCGGCGATCGCCGCCGGATCCACCGGATAATTGCCCGATGCGATCGCCGCCTTGATCGCGGCGATGCGGTCCATATCGACCGGTGCGCCTTGCGCGGCCATGCGCGCGGCGGGGCTGGCGGAAAGATCGGAGGTGGGCATGGCGGGTGATCCCGTGATCGTGGAGGATGCACGGGTCTTTCCACCTTCACGCAAACGTCCCGCCTCTATGGCGGCGCTCGGATTTTGGCCGATTGACTTGATCATGACTGCATTCCTTCACTCGTCCCGCACATAGTCTATATACGGATCGGTTCAAAAATCATTAAATCCCGGAATACGCACCACACCCATTTCCACGACCTTCGCCATGATCGGGGCGGATTTGCGATCTTCGCGCACGCGGATGGTATCGCCGATCGCGCCGTCTTCGTCGGCGATCATCAGGCGCGAGACCGCGAACAGCGCGTTGCCGGCGGTCAGCTGAACCGGATCGCCCTTCTTGACCACCGCTTCCTTTGACGGCGCGCGCGGGGCGGGCGCGTACCGCGCCACCGGACCGGACATCGCCGCCGCATCGCCCGCGACCAGCGGCACGCGGATGCGCCAGCCGAGCGCATCGCACCGGACGGTCGCCGCGCCGAAGATCGGCCCGTCGACCTGTGGCGTCGAAGGGCAGGCGGCGAGGCGCAACCGGCGATCGACCGGCGCGCGCGGGCCACCGGGTTCGCCCAGATTGGCGCCGACGGTCATCGCCACCAGGCTGTCGATACGATCGAGATTTTCGAATTTCTGCTGCGCCAGCGCCGGCTGCGCGGCAAGGCCGGCGAGCAGGGCGACAAGGGCGAAGGCGGGTCTGGACACGATCATGCTCCGATCAGCGGATGGGCTTTACGGAATGTTATGCAAATATCGTGCCACGCTTTGCTAGTCGGGCTTGCGGGCCGGGGCGATGCGGATCACTTGGCCCCTGGCGTCCTGGCTATCGGCCTGGTCGAGACCGCGGATCAGCAGATGATCGTCCGCTATCCCCTGCGCCTTGAGCGCGCGGGCGACCGCGCCGAGCCGCGCGGCGGCCAGATCCCAGTCGTCGAACCGGTGACGCGCACGGTCGGTGCCGTGGCTGGTGACTTCGACCCCCTGCCCGCCCAGGTCCCTGGCGGCGGCGGCGATGCGATCCTGCCCGGCGCGGGTGAGCATGGCTTCGCCCGGCGCGAACAGATCAGCGGCGCGCAGCTCGACCGCGCGGCGCAGCGGCCGTCCGCCAAATTGCTGGCTGACCCCGGCGAGCATCGCATCGCTGCGGTGGCCGCTGGCCTGAAGCAGCACGAAGAAACCGAGCAGCAGCAGCGTGAGGTCGGCAAAGCTGATCGCCCAGCGATTGCGCCGGGCGGCGGCGGGCGCGCTCATGCCACTTCGCGGATCGAGGCGCGGCGCAGCGGCGCGTTTTCGCGGCGGGCGATCGCCAGCATCCGTTCGGCGACCTCGCGCTGCCAGGCCAGTTCGCGGTCGGACAGGTCCGACAGGCGCTGGGCGATCGGCGCGGCGACGACATTGGCGATGACGACGCCGTAGAAGGTGGTGAGCAGCGCCAGCGCCATCGCCGGGCCGAGCGCGGCGGGATCGTCCATGGCGGCAAACATGCCGATGAGGCCGATAATCGTACCGGCCATGCCGAGCGCGGGCGCGGCGTCGGCGATGGAAAGCCAGGCGTTGCGGGCGGCGGCGTGCCGCTGCGCCCGGTCGGCGAGCGTCTGGCCCGCCCACAGTTCGAACTGGTCGATGCGATCGCTGTTGGCGAGCTTGCGCGCCGCCTGCGTCAGGAAGGGATGCGCGGTCCTGATCCGGTCGGTGCAGGACAGGCCGCGCAGCTGCGCCACCTGGTCGATCTTGAGCATGGCGGCGCGCGCGGCGTCGCGATCCTTATCGGGACGGGCCATGACCGCCGGGCCGAGCGCCGCGAAGGCGCGGACCAGCGCGCCGGGGCCGTTCTGGCACAGCGCGACGAGGCCGATGCCGCCCACCATCGCCAACAGGGTCAGGGGATCGAACATCCGGTCGGCGATGGCGAGCATGAAAACAATCCCCCTGGATATGGCCGGCGACAGGCGCGCGGCAAGCCGCTGCCGCGAACCGGCAGAATTTTGCCGCCCTTGCCGCTCCCCGGCCCGAAACCCCGCTTTTTCCGTGTTTTCACACCCTTGGCAGGGCGGCAACGCCAATTGGCACGGCTTTTGCGAATATCTGGCTGGATCGCCCGCCGGGGACGCCATCAAGGTCAAGAACGGCAGCGACGAGAGCAAGTTTAGCGAAGGCCACACGGAAAATGCCGCTGGAAGACAGTTTGTTCGGAGTTCATGGCAAGGCGCTGGCGCTACGGTCGCAGCGCCTGTCCCTGCTTGCGTCCAACATCGCCAACGCATCGACCCCCGGCTACAAGGCCCGCGACATCGATTTCGAAGCGGCGCTGAAAACAGCGACCGGCGCGGGCGGATCGGCCACCCAGGCGATCGAAAGCGCGATGGGATACCGCGTGCCGCTCCAGTCGAGCCTGGACGGCAATACCGTCGAGCTGTCGACCGAACAGACATTGTTCGCGGAGAATGCGGTCAAGTACCGCACCACCCTGTCCTTTCTGGAAGGGCGCATCAACACCATCAACCGCGCGCTGAAGGGAGAATGACATGAGTGGTTCTGGCCCCATGAACATATTCGACATCGCCGGCCGCGCCATGAGCGCGCAGCTGGTGCGCCTCAATGCCACCGCATCCAACATGGCCAATGCCGGCAATGTGTCGGGCAGCGCGGCGGAAGCCTATCGCGCGATCAAGCCGGTGTTCCAGTCGGTCACCGACAGCCCCGGCATATCGACGGTCAAGGTCGCGCAGGTTGTGACGACCAGCGCCGAGCCGACCAAGCGCCACGACCCCAACCATCCGCTCGCCGACGCGAACGGCGATGTGTGGGAAGCGGCCGTGGATAGCAACGCCGAGCTGGTCGACATGATCGAGACCAGCCGCATGTACCAGAACAACGTGCAGGTGCTGAACACCGCCAAATCCCTGATGATGGAAACCATAAGGATCGGCAAATGAGCGCGACCTCGACCGTCACCGACAGCGCGGGCCTTGCTGTCTATAATCCCACGACCAATGTGGGCGTGGGCAAGGCGAAGATGGGGCAGGAGGATTTCCTGCGCCTTTTGACCGCACAGATGCAGACCCAGGACCCGTTCGAGCCGGTCAACAACGCCGAAATGGTGTCGCAGATGGCGACCATCACCAATTCGAGCGGCATTGCCGAGATGAACGCGTCTCTTCAGGCGATCAAGGAGCAGTTGACCGGCACCCGGCTGGGCGATGCGGCGAGCTGGATCGGCCGCGCGATGCTGGTGCAGAGCAACATCGCCGCGCCCGACGCCGCCGGACAATATATGGGCCAGGTCAGCCTGGCCGAAGCCGTGGACGGCGCGAGCGTCGAGCTGCTGGATGGCGACGGCAATGTCGTCAAGACGATCGAGCTGGGCGCACAGGCCAAGGGCGACGTCAATTTCTATTGGGACGGCAAGGACGAGACGGGGCAAACCGTCGCCACATCCGCCCTGCAGGTCAAGGTCAAGGGGGCGACCCCGAGCCGGGTCGCGACCTGGGCGACCATCGCCGCGGTGCAATCGCCCGCGGACGGATCATCCTCCAAACTGATCACCTCGATCGGCACCTTCGGGCCGTCCGACGCCATTACCTTAAGCTAGTTCCAGACGTTTCACCCACCAATTTCACCCAAGGAGCAACGCCATGTCCTTTTACATCTCTCTGTCCGGCCTCAAGGGCGCCCAGACCAGCCTGTCGACGATTTCGAACAACGTCGCCAACGTCAATTCGACCGCTTTCAAGAAGAGCGTCGCCAATTTCGGCGACATTTTTTCCGCCGCGCCGATGCAGACCACCAACCAGGTGACCGGCCAGGGCGTGCGCGTGCAGTCGATTGCCCAGCAATATACCCAAGGGACGATCGAAACCACCGACAAGACGCTGGACCTTGCCATCACCGGCGAAGGCTTTTTCACCGTCAAGCGGCCCGATGACGGCCAGATCAGCTATACCCGCAACGGCGCCTTTTCGGTCGATGAAAACCGCTTCGTGCTCGACACCACCGGCGCGCGGCTTCAGGTCATCCCGGTCGACGCCACCACCGGAGAACCGACCGTCAACGGCACCACCGATTCGTCCGCATTGACCGACCTTCAGGTTCCCACGACGTTGAACAATGCCGGTACCGTCCAGCTGACCAGCGTCGCCGTCAATGAAAAGGGCATCGTATCGGCGGTCTATGCCGACGGCACCACGGTTGCGCTGGGCGCGGTCGCGATGGCCAGCTTCAACGCGCAGGACGGCCTGCGCCAGCGTGGCGACGCGCATTGGGTGTCGACGCTGGAAAGCGGCGCAGCGACCTATGGCACCGGCAACCAGGGCCTGTACGGCGCCGTCCGTTCGGGCGCGCTGGAACGATCCAACGTCGATATCACCGATGAACTGGTCCAGCTGATCGCGGCGCAGCGCAATTTCCAGGCGAACGCCAAGGCAATCGAGGCGGCGAACACGCTGACCACGACCATCGTCAACATCCGCAGCTGAGCGAGCGCGGAGGGAGTTAGGCCATGGATCGGCTCGTCAATACGGCGCTCACGGCGATGCGCGGCGCGATGGCGCGGCAGGCGTCGATTGCGAACAACCTCGCAAACGCGAACACCATCGGCTTTCGCGCCGAGGTCGCCAATGCGGAGACGCGCTGGATCCAGGGGCAACAGCTCAACACCCGCGCGCAGGCATCCGAACAGGTGATCGCCGCCGACATGGCGCAGGGGGCGATCACCGAAACCGGCAATCCGCTGGACGTGGCGATGAACGGCGACGCGCTGTTGGCGGTGCAGGCCGCCGATGGCGGCGAAGCCTATACGCGGCGCGGCGATTTGCGCGTCAGCGACAGCGGGCTTTTGACTACCGGTGACGGCCTGCCGGTGCTGGGCGAGGGTGGCCCGATCACCCTGCCCCAGCTCGACAGCGTCTCTATCGCGCAGGATGGCAGCATCTGGGGCGTGCCGCAGGGCGGCGAGGCCGCCAACCCGCAGCGAATCGACGCCCTCAAACTGGTCAGCGCGACAGGATCCAGCATCGCCAAGGGCACCGACGGGCTGTTCCGCGAGGTTAACGGCGGCGCGTTGCCGCAGGACCCGCTGGGCACCGTCACCGGCGGATCGCTGGAAGGGTCCAACGTCAACGCCACCGCCACGCTGATCCAGATGATAGAGGCGAGCCGGGCGTTCGAAACCCAGGTCAAGATGCTCGATACCGCCAAGGAGCTGGACGATGGCGGCGCGTCGCTGATGCGAATTGATGGTTAATATTCTGGCACGAACCTTGCTTTGATGAACGCACAGGCACCGGATCGACGGCGCCGCACGGAGTTTGAGACATGAGCAACGCCGCCCTTCACGTCGCCCGCACCGGCCTCGACGCGCAGAACACCAAGATGCGCGTGATCGCCAACAACCTCGCCAACGTGAACACCACCGCGTTCAAGAAGGACCGCGCCGATTTCGAAACGCTCGCCTATCAGCAGATGATCGCGGCGGGGGCCAATTCGGACAGCGAGAACAAGTTCGCGACCGGCCTGAACCTCGGTTCGGGCGTGTCGCTCCAGGGCACCAGCAAGATCAATACCCAGGGCACGCTCCAGCAGACCGGCAACAGCCTCGACCTCGCAATCGAGGGCGCGGGCTTTTTCCAGGTGCAGCGACCCGACGGCTCCACCGCCTATACCCGCGCGGGCAATTTCAGCGTGACCGCCGAAGGCACGGTCGTCACCAGCGACGGCCTGCCGCTGATCCCGCAGGTCACCGTGCCCGAAGGCGCGACATCGGTGTCGGTCGGCAATGACGGCACCGTGTCGGCAACGTTGCAGGGCGAGACCGAACCCACCCAGTTGGGCCAGGTCGAACTGGCGAGTTTCATGAACGCGGCGGGGCTGCAACCGATCGGCGGCAACCTGCTGGTCGAAACGGCGGCGAGCGGCACGGCGCAGGTCGGCGTCGCCGGCCTCGAAGGACGCGGATCGATCCGGTCGGGCAATCTTGAAACATCCAACGTCAATGTCGTCGAGGAACTGGTCGACATGATCGAGACCCAGCGCGCCTATGAGGTCAACAGCAAGATGATCAAGGCGACCGACGAGATGCTCCAGTACGTCAACCAGCAGCTGTGAGCGCCATGATCATGCGCGCCCTCACGCCGATCTTTTGTCTGGCGCTAGTCGCCCTGGCCGCTTCCCCTGCGCATGCGGGCAAGAAGCGCGACGCCGAACGCGCGCTCTATGCGCCGACCATCGTCGCGCCGCCCGCCGCGCCGCCCGCCGCCAACGGTTCGATCTTTCAGGTGGCGATGGGCTATACCCCGCTGACCAGCGGCGCGCGCGCCGGCGCGGTCGGCGACATCATCACCATCGTGCTGGTCGAACGCACCCAGGCGAGCAAGACCAACAGCGCCGATACCAGCCGCAACGGCAATATCGGCCTGACCCCGCCGACCACCGGCATCCTGTCCAAGCTGTTTTCGGCCAGCGACGTGGCGATGGGCGGGCAGAACGGATTCCAGGGCAAGGGCAACGCCACCCAGTCCAACGCGCTGTCGGGCGAGATCACCGTCACCGTGGCCCAGGTGTTTCCCAACGGCACGATGCTGATCAAGGGCGAAAAGGCGCTGACGCTCAATCGCGGCGACGAATTCATCCAGATCAGCGGCCTCGTCCGCCAGGCCGACATATCCCCAGACAACCGCATCGCGTCGACCCGCGTCGCCGATGCCAAGATCATCTACACCGGCAAGGGCGAAATCGCCCGCGCCAGCCGCCAGGGATGGCTGCAACGCTTCTTCTCGATGGTCAGCCCTTTCTGATGGAGCGCACCCGCATCATGATCCGCCTGCTCGCATTGCTTTTCGCGCTGGTCGCAGCGCCGACCCATGCCGAACGGGTCAAGGACCTGGGCACGTTCCAGGGCGTGCGCCCCAACCAGCTGACCGGCTATGGCATCGTCGTCGGGCTGGCCGGCACGGGCGACGACAGCCTGCAATATGCGACCGAGGGCATGAAGGGCGTCGTTTCACGCTTTGGCCTGACACTGCCGCAGGGGATCAATCCCGCGCTCAAGAACGCGGCCGCCGTGCTGGTGACCGCTGATCTGCCCGCCTTCGCCAAGCCCGGCCAGCGGCTCGATGTGACCGTATCGGCACTGGGCAAGGCCAAGTCGCTGCGCGGCGGCACGCTGATCATGACGCCGCTGCGGGGAGCGGACAACGAAATCTATGCGATGTCGCAGGGCAATCTGGCGGTCGGGGGCCTGGGCGTTTCGGGCGCGGACGGCAGCCAGGTGTCGGTCAACATCCCGTCCGCCGGACGCATTCCGGGCGGCGCGACGGTGGAACGCGCGGTGGTCACGGGATTCGACACCGCGCCGACGCTGACCTTCAACCTCGCCGAAGCGGACCTGACCACCGCGCTGCGCGTGGCCGATGGCGTCAACCGCGCCTTTGGCGATCGCCGCGCGCGGGCGATGGACGCCGTGTCGGTGGCGATCGACGCGGCGCCGGGCGCCGAGGACCGCATCATGATGATGGGCATGATCGAGAATATCGAGATTTCGCCCGCCGAAGCGCCGGCCAAGGTGATCGTCAACGCACGCACCGGCACCGTCGTCATCAACGGCGCGGTCCGCATCCATCCCGCCGCCGTCGCGCACGGCAAGCTGACCGTCAGCGTCAATGAAAGCCCGCGCATTTCCCAGCCCGCGCCGTTCAGCCGGGGCGAAACCGCAGTCGAGCAGTCGAGCGCGATTTCGATCGACGAGCAGAAGAAGCCGATGGTCGATTTTAAAGGTGGGGCGTCGCTGACCGATATAGTCAAGGCGGTGAACGCGATCGGCGCGTCGCCGGCGGACATGGTCGCGATCCTCGAAGCGCTCAAGCAGGCGGGCGCGATGAAAGCCGAACTGGTGGTGTTGTGATGCAGATCGGACCGGTTTCCGGCGCTGGCTCGCCAGCGGGATCAAGCGAGAACAAGGCGGCGCTGGCCAAGACGGCGCAGGCGTTCGAGGCGATCTTCGTGCGCCAGATGATCGGCGCGATGCGCTCTGCCAGCCTTGGCGATGGCATGTTCGATTCGGGCGCGACCGAGCAGTTTCGCGACATGGCCGACGCCAAGACCGCCGACGCGATGGCCGCGACCGGCAGCCTGGGCATCGCGGAGCTGTTGTTGCAGCAGTTCGGCGGCAAGGCGCACGACACGCCGGACAAGCCCGCATGAGCGACCTGTTCATCATCGGCGCGTCGGGGACCAAGGCCTATCGCACCGCGATGGCGGCGATTTCGGAAAATATCACCAACGCCAGCACCGAGGGCTATGCCCGCCGCACGGTGACGACCGCCGAATCGGGCGCGTCGACATCGACCATGGCGCTGTATGTTTCCCGCGCCAATTTCGGCGGCACCGAAGTCACCGGCGTCGCACGCGCCAGCGACCCCTATCTGGACGCCACGGTGCGGATGACCGCGACGGCGATGGGCAGCGCCAGCGCGCGGATGCGCTGGCTGACCGACACCGAAACCGCGCTCAACGACGGCGACACGGGCATCGGCAAGCTGATCACCGGCATGTTCGGCCATATCGACAAGCTGGCCGCCAGCCCCAACGATACGTCGCTGCGCGTCACCACCCTCGACAGCATCAGCCGCGTCGCCGAATCCTTTCGCCAGACATCGGCGGAACTGGCGGAGGTGTCGGCGGGGATCGGCACCGAAGCGCAATCGGCGGTGGACCGGACCAACGCCACGCTGGTCGCGCTGGGCAACATCAACAACAGCCTGCTGCGCGCGCAACCGGGCACGTCGGCCCATGCGCAATTGCTCGACAGCCGCGACAGCGCGCTGCTGACATTGTCGGCGACGCTCAATGTCGACATCAGTTTCGGCGCGAACGACAGCGTGCAGGTCAATTTCAATGGCACCACGCTGGTGCAGGGCAGCGCCGCGTCCAGCCTGACGCTGGCCGCCAATGCCGACGGCACGCTGACGCTGGCGAGCGGCGCGACCGCGCTTGCCGCGCCCGCGAGCGGCCAATTGGGCGGGCTGTTCGCCACGGCGCAGGTCGTCGCCGACCGGCGCGAAAGCCTCGACACGCTGGCGGCGCAGTTCGTCACCGACATCAACGCCTGGCACGCGCAGGGCCGCACCGACGCGAATGTCGCAGGCGGCGCGCTGCTGTCGGGCACAACCGCCGCGACGATGGCGGCGCTGGTCACCAGCCCTGCCGATTTCGCCACCCGATCGGCCGACGGCACGCTCAACGGCAATCTGCTCACCACATCCACCCTGCGCGGCAACGGCAGCGTCGAACAGGGGTGGACGGCGCTGATCGCGACCCACGCCAATCTGCTCGGCGCGACGGGCCAGGAATTTAGCACCGCGCGGGAACGCGCCGATCAGGCCGTCGCCGCGCGCGAAGCGGTGAGCGGCGTCGACCTCGACATGGAAGCGGCCGACCTGCTGCGCATCCAGCAAGCCTATTCGGGTTGCGCCAAGATATTGCAGATCGCGCGCGAAACCGTCGACGCGATTTTGAAGATCATCTGACGAGGACAATAGCATGGTAGGCATTACCGCCAAGATCGCCGCCGCCGAAATCCGGCGTCAGCAGCAATTGTCCCAGTCGATCATGGAGGGGCAGACCGCGATTTCGTCCGGCATCACCCTGACCAAGCCGTCCGACGATGCGCTGGCGTGGGTGCAGGTGTCCGATGTCGCGCGCGCGCAGGCGCAGCAGGCGGCATGGACCGCCAATGTCAAATATGGCACCGGCCGCGCCGTCAATGCCGAAGCCAATCTGGCGGAAATCGGCAACCTGCTCAATCGCGCGCAGGAACTGGCGATATCGGCGCGCAACGGATCGCTGAACGGCACCGGCCAGGGCGCGATCCTGGAGGAGCTGGGCACCATCCGCCTGACCATCGCCGAACTGCTGAACCAGAAGGATTATCAGGGCACGCCGGTGTTCGACGACGAACAGAGCGTGCTGGTGCCATTGAGCCGCGGCCTGAACCTGGCCGTGGTGGGCACCCGCCAGTCGGTGTCCGAGGGCATCGACATCAACGGCACGCCGGGCAGCATGGACGATATGTTCAACAGCGTGATCGCCGCGATGCAAAGCGGCGACGATGGCGCGGTGGCCAATGCGGTCGACGCGATCCAGGCGGGCATCGACCATATCGTCGTCGAACAGGCCAAGCAGGGCGTACGCAGCGACCGGCTGGACACGATCGGCGAGCGGCTGGTCGATGTCGACCTGTCGCTCACCGAACGGCGCGCCGCGCTCGAATCGACGGACCTGAGCGAGGTGATTTCACAGGTGCAGGCCAAGCTGTTGCAGCTCGAAGCCGCGCAGTCGGCGTTCGCGCGGATCAACAAGCAGACCCTGTTCGACCTGATCGGATGACGCATCGGGCGCGACCTGCCCGATCGAAAAGCGCCGCGTCCTAAACCCCACGCTAACCAATCCGTATCTAAGAGGGTCAGGGGCGACGTCCACAGCGAAGCCGCCACGATCATGGCCTTATCCAACAGGCCCAGCATTCGGGGATCATAATGTTCGCAGCCATCGGCCTTGTCGTCCTCCTCGTGATGGTATTCGGCGGGTTCGCCTTTACCGGCGGCGACCTTGGTCCCGTGCTGCACGCCCTGCCCCACGAAATGCTGATCATCGGCGGCGCGGCCATCGGCGCGCTCATCATCGGCAATTCGGGATCGGACCTCAAGGCGTTGGGCGGGGGCCTGGGCAAGGTGTTCAAAGGCCCCAAATACAAGAAGCAGGATTTTCTCGACTGCATCTTCCTGGTGTCGAAGCTGATGAAGACGCTGCGGGTCGAAGGGCCGGTCGCGCTGGAGCCGCATATCGAGGACCCGGGCAGTTCGACCATCTTCACCGAATATCCGCGCCTGATGAAGGACAAGACGCTGATCCACCTGATCAGCGACACGTTGCGCCTGGTGGTGGTGTCGTCGGGCACGCTCGATCCGCACGCGGTGGAAGAGGTGATGGACAACAGCCTCAAGACCCACCACCATGAAGCGCTCAAACCCGCCGACAACCTCCAGGGGCTGGCCGACGCGCTGCCCGCGCTCGGCATCGTCGCGGCGGTGCTGGGCGTGGTCAAGACCATGGGGTCGATCGACCAGCCGCCCGCCATCCTGGGCGCGATGATCGGGTCGGCGCTGGTCGGCACCTTTCTGGGCGTGCTGCTCGCCTATGGCATGGTCAACCCCTTCGCCAACCGCTGCCGCAGCGTGATCGAGGCGGACGGAGCGATGTATCATGTCGTCAAGCAGATCATCGTCGCGTCGCTGCATGGCCATCCCCAGCCGCTGGTGATCGAAGCCGCGCGCTCCAGCCTGACCCACGCCAACCAGCCGGCCTTTGCCGAAGTGTTCGACGGCATGCGGGGCAAATAAGCCATGGCCGAGAAGAAGCGCGGCGCCAACGAGCCGGAACCCAGGCCGATCATCGTCAAGAAGATCATCGTCGAAGGACATGGCGGCCATCATGGCGGCGCCTGGAAGGTCGCCTATGCCGATTTCGTGACGGCGATGATGGCGTTTTTCCTGCTGATGTGGCTGCTGGGCGCGACCACCGAAAAGCAGCGCAAGGGGCTGGCCGACTATTTCACCCCGACTCTGGTGCAGATGAAGGAAAATTCGGCCGGATCGAACGGCATGTTCGGCGGCGACAGCATGATGGGGAAGGAAAATTATCCGACCACCGGCGGCCAGGGCAACATGGCCATCACCATCCCGCGCGACGCCACCGGCACCAAGGACCAGGGCGGCACGGCGACCCGCGCCGCCGACCGCGCCAAGTTCGAGGAAATCAAGAAGACGCTGGAGCAGCGGATGGCCGGACGGGGGCTGACCAAGCTGCGCCGGAACGTCCGGTTCACCGAAACCCGCGAAGGGTTGCGCATCGACCTGATCGACGAGGCGGATTTCGCGATGTTCGCGATGGCCACCGACCAGTTGCTGCCGTCCGCGCGGCAATTGGTGGGCGAAGTCGCACAGACGCTGCGCACCATGCCCAACGGCCTGATCGTGCGCGGCCACACCGATGGCCTGCCCTATGGCAATGGCCGCACCATGAACAACTGGATGCTGTCGTCCGCCCGCGCCGAAGCGACGCGCAAGGCGCTGGCGGCGGCGGGCATCGGCAATGACCGCTTCGTCCGGATCGACGGCGTCGCCGACCGCGAACCGTTCGTGAAAGGCGATCCCTATGACCCGCGCAACCGCCGCATGTCGATCATCCTGGGCTGGAGCCGGGGAGCGGCCATGGCGGAGCAGGACGATATGGACGATGATGTCAGGGCCGCGATCCGGGAACGCGACAATCCGGTCACCGTCGCGCGCAGCGACGCGCAAAAGCTGGACATGGGCGGAACGGCGCTGCCGCAGGGCGTGGCGCTGATCAATCCCACCGCGCCGGGCACGTCGAACAAGCCGGGCAAGCACTGAAAATTTGGCTGCGACCTTCGTCCCCTGGCTGTGCTAGGCGGGGGCCGGGCCAGTGCCGGGCGCATTCGCCACGACCGGCAACCGGGGCATGACGCCCCGGCGCGCCGCCAGGGGGCCGCCATGATCGACGCACATGCCTTGCCCGCCACCCTGCTCCGGGCGCACGATACGCTGGTCGCGGGCTGTCATTTCCTGGGGTCCGGCCGGGCCGGCACGAATCGCGAAACGCCCGACGACCGGTTGCGCGCGCGCGTGATCGGCAACGGCCTGCGCGAGCTCGACCGGTTCCTCAACCTGCTGATCGGCGAAGTCGCGCGATCGCTGGCGGTGCCGATACCGGTCGACGAGCATCATACCGCCAACCGGCTGCGGCGGTTGCGCCATGCGCTTGGCATAACCGACCCCGACCATGCCCGGTTGATGGCCATCGGCCGCTCGCGCGCCTGCCTGTTCCATTGCTGGGGCATGGTGCGGCGCGCCGACCAGCCGGGCGAGCGGGGGATGACGTCTGGATGGTGGGCGGCTGGCGGCGAGGCGCGCGCGCTGCGCGTGGTGGCGCTGGGCGACAGGCTGGCGGTCAGCGCAACCGACCTGGCCGAGATGTGCCGCTTCTATGAAATATTGGCAGGAGAGCTGCTGGGACAGGCGATGGCCCGGCCCGCCGCGCGTGCGGCCTGACCCGATCTAGCCCGCGCGGCGCGCGGCCAGCGCCCGTTCGATCGCAGCCAGCCCGTCGGCACTGGCGACGGCCAGATCGATCGGCCGGCCGCCCAGCGCGTCGTCATGGGTGTTGAGGAAGGCGATCGCGTCGGCCTGCCCCAATATGTCGAACGCCAGCCAGGATGCCTTGCCCTGGCGGGCGGCTTCCTCTGGCGTCAGTCGCGGGGTGTTGGCGCGCCTGGAGAAGGGGCGATTCATGCGGCGTTGCCCAGCAGGCCGGCCTTTTCGGCCGCAACGCGCTCCCGCTCGACTTCGCCGCGCATCAGTCGCTCGGCCATCGCACGCCAGGCCGCTTCGGACCGCAGGCAGCGATCGCGGACATTCGCCAGATCGGTGGCGGCCGCATCGCGCGCGCTGTCAGAGGCGCGGGCTAGGTAAAAATCGCTGGTGGCCGACATGGCAACGCTCCCAAATGAGGGGAATGGCGGATCAGGCCGCCGGACCACAAGCAAAAAGGCCGGGACCATAACGGCCCCGGCCATTTCGTCAGGCCGATTCCAGATTCACGGCGGACTGCTTGCCGCGGCGATCGGTTTCGATTTCGTAGCTCAGGCGCTGGTCCTTGTTAAGGGTCGCCATGCCGGCGCGCTCGACGGCGCTGATGTGGACGAAGCTGTCCGCGCCGCCATCCTCGGGCGCGATGAAGCCATAACCTTTGTCTGCATTGAAGAATTTTACGGTGCCGATAGGCATGGGATGTTTCCTTTCACGAAAACAGGAACCCGCCGGCAAGAGCACCGGCGGAGCTGGTAGCGCGAGAAGGGAAGAATCCGCCCGGTGGGCCTCAAAATTCCGTCGCAAACGACGTAGCCTGATCGTTATGCGGGCGCGGAGCCGAAAAGTCAAGGAACGGCCCACACAGGACCTGTCCCCGGCGGCGTCCGCCCCGTTCGAGACGGGTCGCGCGCAGCTATCCGAGCGGCAGCACCAGGCTGGCCTCCAGCCCGCCGCCCGGCCGGTTTTCCAGCCGCAGCGCCCCGCCCTGTTCGGCCATGATCGCGCGCACCAGCGCCAGCCCCAGCCCCGCCCCGCCGGTTTCGCGGTTGCGCGATCCTTCAAGGCGCGTGAACGGCTCCATCATTTCGCCCATCCGTTCGGGCGCAATGCCCGGACCGTCGTCGGCAACGACGATCCGCAGCGCCTGCGCGTCGCGCACCACCGACACGGACGCGCGTTCGCCATAGACGACGGCATTTTCGATGAGGTTGCGCAGCGCCCGGCGCATCAGCTGGGGACGGACGGACGCCACCGCGCGCGGGCTGTCGGCCATTTCGACCGGCGCGCCCAGTTCGATGAAATCGTCGACCACCGCATCGGCAAGCGCCGACAGGTCGACCTTCTGCACCGCCTCCATGCTGCGCCCGGCGCGTGCGAGCGACAATATGTCGTCGAGCATCCGGCTCATTTCCTCGATCGTTTCGACCATGCGCGCGCGCTCGCCATCATCCTCGACCGATTCGGCGCGGACCCGCAGCGACGCGAGCGGGGTGCGCAGATCATGGCCGATCGCGCCGAGCATCCGGTCCTTTTCATCGAGCATCGCCACGATCCGCCCGCGCATCGCGTTGAAGGCGGTGGTGAGGTGGCGCACGTCGCCGGGGCCGCTTTCGTCCACCGCATCGGCAGACCCCGTGCGCGCGAATTGCCGGGCCGACAGGGTCAACTGGCGCAACGGCCGCGCAAGCCGTCGACCGACCCACAGCAGCGGCAACAGCACGATGACGTAGAGGATGAGCGTCTGCACGGCGAGCCAGCCGCCAAAGCGTTGCGGCCCGGCGCCCGTGCGGCCCTGCACGATCACCCAGCGGCCGGGCTCATATTCGGCGGCCATGACGATGCCGCGCACCTGGCGCCCCTGCGGCGCGTCGCCAACGGCGCGCTGGCGGATGCGTTCCCAGCGGCGCGGCGGCATGATCCTGTCGGTTTCCACCACCTTTACCGAACGGATCGACAGCCCGATATCATCGAACATCATTTCCGCGCGCCGGGCGATGTCGGGCCGGTCCTTGCCCGCAAGCGTTGGCGGACCGCTGACGAAGCGGCGACGGCGGCCGGCGTCGCCGCGTTCGGGCCGGTCGCCCCGCGAATCGAGCGCGTCGACGATCCGATAGACGGCGGGTGCGGTCGTGCTGGTCAGTTGCAGCCGGTTGCGTTCGCGCAGCAGCAACCCGAAATTGATCGCCTGCGCGACGAACAGCGCCAGCGCGACGATGATGATGATCTGGCCGACCAGGCTTTGGGGCCAGAAGCGCCGCAAGGTCACAGCTTGCGCACCTCGGCGGACAATGTGTAGCCGCCGCCCCAGACCGTCTTGATCAAGGTCGGGGCCTTGGGGTCGGGTTCGATCTTCTTGCGCAGCCGGCTGATCTGGTTGTCGATCGCGCGGTCGAAGGCGTTGGCTTCGCGCCCCTGGGTAATGTCGAGCAGCTGGTCGCGGCTCAATATCTGGTTGGGGCGGGTGACGAAGGCGAGCATCAGATTATATTCGGCGGTCGACAGCGGCAACGACACGCCTTCGGCATCGATCAGCGTGCGTTCCTGCGTCTTGAGCAGCCAGCCGGCGAAACTGTAGGTCGCGCCGTCGGGGGCGGTGACGCGCTGGCCGCCGGTGGCGACGCGGCGGAAGATCACCTTGATCCGCGCCACCAGTTCGCGCGGGGAAAAGGGCTTGAGCACATAATCGTCCGCGCCCATCTCCAGCCCGACGATGCGGTCGGTCTCCTCCGACTTCGCGGTCAGCAGGATCACCGGAATCTCGCTCGTTTCGCGGATGTGGCGGCACAGCGACAGGCCGTCCTCACCCGGCATCATGATGTCGAGCACCACCAGGTCGATGGCGTTCGCCTTGAGTCGCAAGCGCGCCTCGGCGGCGCTTTCGACGGCGGTGACGCGAAAGCCATTGCGGGAAAGATATTGCGCCAGCGGCTCGCGGATGGACCGCTCGTCATCGACCAGCAGCAGATGGGGACGTTCGGTCATGTCTTGGCGCTCATGCAACCGTTCTTGTCATGGCTGGCGCCGGGTGTGAAGGGCAAAGCCGATTTGTCGGAAAGGTTCGCGGCGGCTGACCAGAACGGCATTGCATCGGCGCGCGGGCCTTTTTACGAAACACAGCCTGACGGGCGGGTTCATAACGGGTTCAAGGCACACTTCCCACTATCGCTCCCCGAACCACCGGAGATTTTCCATGAAGCGTGTCCTTCTGGCGCTGGCGCTAGCGCCGCTGCCCTTCCTCTTCCCGCTGCCGACGGCGGCGATCGCGCAGCAGGGGCCGTCCGACCTGGCCAAGGTCAACGCCTATATCCGCGCGGTGTCGACGCTGACCGCCGATTTCACCCAGACCGACCGCAACGGCCAGGTGCTGACCGGCAAGCTGACGCTCAAGCAGCCTGGCAAGATCCGCTTTCAGTATCAAAAGGGCGTGCCTTTGCTGATCGTGGGCGACGGCAAGGCGTTGACGATGATCGATTACGAGGTCCGCCAGGTGCAGCGCTGGCCGATCGGCAGTTCGCCGCTGGGCGCGCTGCTCGACCCGAACAAGGACCTGTCGAAATTCGGCAAGGTCGTGCCGACCGGCGATCCCGATGTGCTGAGCGTGGAGGCGCGCGACCCCAAGCGGCCAGAATTCGGCACCATCACCATGATTTTCCAGCGCAGCGCGGGCGGCCCGGCAGGCCTGCAGCTTTATGGCTGGGTCGCGCTCGATTCGCAGAATAACCGCACCGCCGTGCGGCTGTCGAACCAGCGCTATGGCGTGGCGGTGGCCGATTCGGCGTTCCGCTGGACCGACCCGCGCCGCACAAGCCGGCCCGGCGGCAGATGAACGGAGCCAGCCGCGCGACGGGTGGAACGGGCAGCGAAATCGGGTCGAAACCGTTCATCTTGCGCTCATATGCCGGCGGCTATCCAAGACCTTGACGGCGCGAGGCGATGACCGGGATTTCCCCCCTGTTACCCGGTTGGATCCTCCGTCGCACAGCGCTTCAAGGGCGCGACATGAGACCCCCGTTCCACGCCCCCGGAGCGGGGGTTTTTGTTTGTGCCGCCCCACATGCCCCGCCGGGCAGACCCGACCTTGCGCGCGCGCGGACGCGGCCCTAGGGGGAGGGACCATGGCCCAGACCCTTTCCATCGCCTCCTGGAACATCAACAGCGTCCGCGCCCGCATCGACATCGTCGAGCGTTTCCTGGTCGAGGAAGCGCCCGACATATTGTGCCTGCAGGAAACCAAGGTGATGAACGACATCTTTCCCGCCGAGATGTTCCGCCGGCGCGGCTATGTCCATCAGGTGCTGAACGGCCAGCGGATGCACCATGGCGTCGCCATCATGAGCCGGGTGCCGATCCACGAGGATGACCGGTTCGACTGGCAGGCCAATGGCGAGGCACGCCATGTCGGCGTCCGGCTCGACAATGGCGTGCGGATCGAGAATGTCTATGTCCCCGCCGGCGGGGACGTGCCCGACCGCGAGGTCAACGTCAAATTCGGCCAGAAGATCGACTTCCTCGAACGCATGATCGAATGGTCCGCCGGGCTGGAGGACAAGCCGACCATCCTGACCGGCGATTTCAATGTCGCGCCGCTGGAGTGCGACGTGTGGAGCCACAAGCAACTGATAAATGTCGTCAGCCATACGCCGGCGGAGTGCGAAATGCTGGCGCGGTTGCAGGCGTCGAACGACTGGGTCGACCTGGGCCGCCATTTCCACCCGGCGCCGCAACGGCTCTACACCTGGTGGAGCTATCGCGCGAAGGACTGGGCCGAATCGGATCGCGGCCGGCGGCTCGATCATATGTGGACGACGCGCGATGTCGCGGCCAAGGCGGTCGCGCATCGCGTGGTCGAGCCGGCGCGCAGCTGGGTCAAGCCGTCCGACCATGTTCCGATCATCACGCAGTTCGCGTTCTGATGGACGGGCGGGCGGCCGCGCGGGCGATCGACGCGCTACGCCGGGGATGGCCGGTGACGGTGGCGGCCGGCGACGGCGCGTTGCGGCTGATGGCGGTCGAGGCGGTGGATGCGGTCAGCATCGTCGCCTTCGATCCCGCCAACGATGCCGACCTGTTGATATCGGGCGCGCGGGCCGAAACATTGAAGCTGACCAACCAGCGCGCGGCGGCGGACCCCGACATGCCGGTGCTGGTGGCGCGCACGCCGTGGATCGACCGCGACGTGGCGATGGCGATCGCCGATCCCGTGCGCGACCTGGAATCGCCGCTGAAAGGTCCGTTCGCCGCCAGGCCGCTGACCGCGCCGGTGGCGGCGAAGGCGGCGCTGCGGCTGGCGCGGCTGGCGGGGATATTGCCGGCCTATCTGGTGGCGCAGGGGCCGGGCGAGAGCGAGGTCGAGGTGACCGCGCAAGACATCGACGCCTATGACGATGCCGCGCGGCTCGCCATCGCCACCCGCGCGAGCCTGCCGGTGGCGGCAAGCGAAACCGCGCAGATCATCGCTTTTCGCAGCCCCGAAGAGCCGCGCGAGCATGTCGCGCTGGTGATCGGCCGACGCGATGACAGCCCGCCGGTGGTGCGGTTGCACAGCGAATGCCTGACCGGCGACGTGCTGGGCAGCCTCAAATGCGATTGCGGGCCGCAACTGCACGAGGCGCTGCACAAGATCGCCGACACGCAATGGGGCATATTGCTGTACCTGCGGCAGGAAGGACGCGGCATCGGCCTGGTCAACAAGCTGCGCGCCTATGCGTTGCAGGACCAGGGGTTCGACACGGTCGACGCCAATGTGCGGCTGGGCTTTGCGATCGACGCGCGCGATTTTTCGGTCGCCGCGCGGATGCTCGACCTGCTGGGCGTCAGCGCGGTACGGCTGCTCACCAACAACCCGAAAAAGGTCGCGGGGCTGGAGGCGGCGGGGATCAGCGTGGTCGAGCGCCTGCCCATCGTCCTGGCCGCCAACCCGCACAATGAACGCTATCTGGCGACCAAGCGCGACCGGACCGGGCACCAGTTATGAGCCTGATCATGGTCGATGCGGCGGCGCGGCGGCTGCGCTTTGCCGCGTTCGACATGCCATGCGCGATCGGGCGGAGCGGCGCATGCGCGGCGGCCGACAAGCGCGAGGGCGATGGCTGCACGCCGATCGGGCGATGGCCGGTGCGCGGCGTGCTGCTGCGGCCGGGGCGGGTCCCGCCGATGGCGCTGGCGGTGCCATGGCGCTGGACGCGGGCGGGGGATGGCTGGTCGGACGACCCCGCCGATCCGGCCTATAACCGGCCGGTGCGGCTGCCGCGCGCCGTTTCGACCGAAGATTTGCAGCGCGAGGACGCGGCCTATGACGTCGTCGTCATTCTGGGTCATAATGATGCGCCGCCGGTCGCGGGGGCGGGCAGCGCGATCTTTTTCCACCTGTGGGTGGAAGCGCGGCCGACCGAAGGCTGCGTCGCTGTCGCGCGGGACGACATGCTGGCGCTGCTGCCGCTGCTGCGGCCGGGCGACGCGATGGAAATCGGAAGCGGCCCTAGCGCAGCACGCCCTTGACCACGAGCGAGCGGGCGTAGAGATATTGCGCGATGGCGGCGACCAGAATGACGGCGGGGAAAATCGCGCTGCCCGCGCC
Organism: Sphingobium anseongense; assembly: GCF_037725245.1. NCBI lineage: Bacteria > Pseudomonadati > Pseudomonadota > Alphaproteobacteria > Sphingomonadales > Sphingobiaceae > Sphingobium > Sphingobium anseongense. Next base: position 186,914 of record NZ_JBBJUL010000005.1, read on the forward strand.
CTTGACCGCCAGCAGGTCGGTGCCAAGGAAGCTGTAGCCGAACTGGGCGAGAACCGCGACCACCGACAGCGCGAACAGCGGCACGGCGGCGGGGCGCTTCATCAGCAGCAGGATGGCGCCCAGCGTCCCCGCCCCGACCGCGACGGCATAGGCGGCCCAGGCCCAGCCGGGCATGGCGGCGAAGATCCGCGCGGTGTAGGGATCGGTCTTCGCCAGCTCGGCCAGATCGGCGCTATATTGCATGGCGAAGGCCGCAACCCCCATGAGGTTCCACAGCAGGATCACCACGCCGACGACGATAAAGGAGGAGGATGCTTTCATGACCTATCCCCTGGATGGCCGCGCTTTGGCAAAGAGGCGGCTTGCGAGCACAATACACCCGACTGCTGCTGACTCGCAACCGCCGGCATGACGATCATTACCATAGCATAATGAACGATCCGCTAATCCTGACGGCGCTGATGGGGCCGGCTGATTTCGCCTGGGCGGACGGGCTGCGGCGCGCGCATTTCCCGCCCGAACGCAACCAGGTGCCGGCGCATATCACGCTGTTCCATCACCTGCCGCCGACGCTGATCGACGAATTGCGCGACCGGATCGGCCGGCTGACCGCCGCGCCGCCGCCCGCCGCCCGCATCGATGGGGTGCTGCATCTGGGCCGGGGCGTGGCCTTTCGCGTCGCCAGCACGGCGCTGATCGACCTGCGCGACGAACTGGCCCAAGCGTTCCGGGGTATGCTGGTGCCGCAGGATATGGCGGCGCCACGCCTGCACATCACGGTGCAGAACAAGGCAAGCGCGGGCGAGGCGCGGGCATTGCATGCGCAATTGTCGGCCGGGTTCGAGCCGCGCAGCCTGCGCATCGCCGGGATCGCCGCGTGGCACTATCGCGGCGGACCATGGGAGCCGGCCTTCACACGGGCGTTCAGGGGCCAGGTTCAGGCCCGGCGCGCGGTCATCAGATAGTTGATCGCGATGGTGTCGGTCAGCACGAAGCCGGCGCCGGGATGAAAGCCGATGCCGTGCAGATCCTCCACCACCAGGCCCGCATCGTCCAGCAGCCCGGTCAGTTCGTCGGGGGTGAGGAAGCTGTTCCAGTCGTGCGTGCCGCGCGGGATGCCGCCCACGCTTTCGCCGACCGTGATCATCGCCAGGCGCGAAAGCGGCGTGCGGTTGGGTGTCGAGACGATCAGCAGCCCGTCATCCGACAGCGCATCGGCAAGGCCGCGCACGAACAGCGCGGGATCGGCGACATGCTCGATCACTTCCATCGACGTGACAAGGTCGAAGCCGCCCTCGCCCAGCGCCTCCACCGCCACCGCGCGATAGTCGATGGAAAGGCCCTGCGCCTGCGCATGCGCCCTGGCCACCGCGATATTTTCCGGCGCGGCGTCGATGGCGGTCACGGCCGCGCCCATCCGCGCCAGCGGTTCGGCCAGCAATCCGGCGCCGCAGCCGACATCGAGCGCGCGCCGGCCCGTCAACGGGCGAAAATCGCGCCCGTCGCCATGCCAGCGCCGGTCGATCGCTTCGCGAATATAGCGCAGACGCACGGGATTGAGCTTGTGCAGCATCGCGCTCGATCCGCGCGGGTTCCACCAGTCGGCGGCCATGGTGCCGAAATGCGCGGCCTCGCGCGCGTCGATGGTGCCGTTGGTGGCGGCTGCTGCGTTGCTTGCCATATCCGTCCCTGCTGCTAATAGGAGCGCCGTTTTCGTCAGGCCGGGCAAAGCCCTGCCGGACATGGTCTTTCTTATCAGCAGGCAGGCTCGACAAGCAAATGGCGCGCATCGTGATGAAATTCGGCGGCACCTCGATGGCGGGGATGGAGCGAATTCGCAATGTCGCCGCGCGGGTCGCCCATGTCGCGGCCCAGGGCAATGAAGTCGCGGTGGTGGTGTCGGCAATGGCCGGCGAAACCGACCGGCTGGTCGGCTTTTGCAAGGAAGCCTCGCCGCTCTATGATCCGGCCGAATATGATGTCGTGGTCGCCGCCGGCGAACAGATCACCAGCGGGCTGCTGGCGATGACATTGAAGGCGATGGGGGTCGACGCGCGCAGCTGGCTGGGCTGGCAATTGCCGATCAAAACCGTCGAGGCCCATGCCAAGGCGCGGGTCAGCGAAATCGAGACGCAAGCGTTGCTGGCCGCCATGGCCGCGGGTCAGGTGGCGGTGATCCCCGGTTTCCAGGGCAAGATGGCCGACGGCCGCGTATCCACGCTGGGCCGAGGCGGGTCCGACACGTCGGCGGTCGCGGTGGCGGCGGCCATCGGCGCGGATCGATGCGACATCTATACCGATGTCGACGGCGTCTATACCACCGACCCGCGCATCGTGGCGCGCGCGCGCAAGCTCGACCTGGTCACCTATGAGGAGATGCTGGAGCTGGCCTCGGTCGGCGCCAAGGTGCTCCAGACCCGGTCGGTCGGCCTTGCGATGAAGGAGGGGGTCGTCGTCCAGGTATTGTCCTCCTTCGATGACCCGACCCAGCAAGACCTCCCCGGCACGCTGATCGTCAGCGAGGAGGAACTCGACGCCAAGCTCAAGGAAGACAAGATGGAACGTCAGCTCATCACCGGCATCGCCCATGACAAGAATGAAGCGAAGATCACCGTCACCCGCGTGCCCGACCGCCCCGGCGCGGTCGCGCATATCTTTGGCCCGCTGGCCGACGCGGCGATCAACGTCGACATGATCATCCAGAATGTCGGCCGCGACAAGGGCGAGACCGACGTGACCTTCACCGTGCCCGGCGCGGACCTGGCCCGTGCGCTCGACGTGCTGGAGGCGGAGAAGGAAACGATCGGCTTCAACCGCGTGATCCCCGATACCAAGGTCGCCAAGATCAGCGTCGTGGGCGTCGGCATGAAGAGCCATGCGGGCGTCGCATCGACGATGTTCAAGTCGCTCGCCGATCGCGGCATCAACATCCTCGCCATCTCCACCAGCGAGATCAAGGTTTCCGTGCTGATCGACGAGGACGAGACCGAACTGGCGGTGCGCGTGCTGCACACCGCCTATGGCCTGGACGCCGAAGCCGCGTGACATCTTCACTCCTCCCCCTGAAGGGGAGGGGCATTTTGCAGGATATTCGATGACCCACGCCAAGCTCACTTCCCTCATGGCGCGCGGCGCTGAATTTCTCGGCTGCGAGACGGCGATCCTGTGCGGGGCAATGAGCTGGGTATCCGAGCGGCACCTGGTGTCGGCGATTTCCAATGCCGGCGGCTTTGGCATCATCGCGTGCGGCGCAATGACGCCGCAACTGCTCGATGCCGAAATCGTCGCGACCAAGGCGCTGACCGGCAAGCCGTTCGGCGTGAACCTGATCACCATGCACCCGCAGCTGTTCGAGCTGATCGACGTGTGTGCGCGACATGAGGTCGGCCATGTCGTGCTGGCCGGCGGGCTGCCGCCCAAGGGCAGCATCGAGGCGATCAAGCAGAACGGCGCGAAACTGCTGTGCTTCGCGCCCGCGCTCAGCCTCGCCAAGAAGCTGGCGCGATCGGGCGTCGACGCGCTGATTGTGGAAGGGATGGAAGCGGGCGGCCATATCGGCCCGGTGGCGACCAGCGTATTGGCGCAGGAAATCCTGCCCGAAATGGCGAGCGAGCTGCCGGTGTTCGTCGCCGGCGGCATCGGCCGGGGCGAAGCGATCGCCGCCTATCTGGAAATGGGCGCGGCCGGCGTCCAGCTTGGCACCCGATTCGCCTGCGCGACCGAAAGCATCGCCCATCCGGCGTTCAAGAAGGCGTTTTTTCGCGCGTCGGCGCGCGATGCCATCGCCAGCGTGCAGATCGACCCGCGCCTGCCGGTGATTCCGGTGCGCGCGCTCAAGAACGCGGGAACCGAAGCCTTTACCGCCAAGCAGCGCGAAGTCGCCAATATGCTCGATACCGGCGCGGTCGATATGGGCCAGGCGCAGCTGGAGATCGAACATTATTGGGCGGGCGCATTGCGCCGCGCGGTGATCGACGGCGATGTCGAGGGCGGGTCGCTGATGGCGGGCCAGTCGGTGGGCATGGTCAAGGCCGAAGAGCCGGTCGCGACGATCATCGCGACACTGATGGACGAAGCGGCGGCGGCGCTCGGCCAGCGGGGCTAGGGGCGGGCCGGTGCGGTCTTGCCGGCGGCAGTAGAGTTTATCCTCCCTTAACCATCGCCGTGCAATTTCTGGGGCATATCCGTTTTCGCCGGAGTTTCCTCAAGATGCGCACCAGCTTTCGACGCTCGCTTGCATTGTCACTGACCACGATCGTCGTCCTCGCGGGCTGTTCGCACCGGGCGCGCGACGTCGCCGTCGCGCCGCCGCCGGCCCAGCCGCGAATCATGCCGACGCCGCCATCGGGCGCGGCCCCCGACATGACGGTGCCGGCGATTGGCGCCGACGGTCGGCGGATGACGCCCAATCGCGGGCTGAGCCCGGTGGCGACGCTGTGGCATGTGCGCATGGCGCTCAACGTCGCGGCGCTGTCCTGCCACGACGCCGCCGACGCGGCGCGGCTGCAATATAACCTGTTCCTCAAGACGCATAGGACCACGCTCGCCAAGGCCAACGGCGCCGTCGACGGCGAGTTCAAGGCGCGCTTTGCGGGTGCAGCCATTCCCCAGCGCGAACGGCTCAACACCACCGTCTATAATTTCTTCGCCTTGCCGCCGGTGCAGAGCGCCTTCTGCACGCGCGCGATCATGGTCGGCGGAGTGGTGAACGGCCTCAGCCCGGCCGACCTGATCGCCTATGGCCCGAGCGCGCTCGCAAGCCTGGAGCAACCCTTCACCGATTTCTACGACGCCTATGCCGTCTATCAGCGCCAGATGGCGCAGTGGCGCGGCGGCAGCCAGACGCTGTCGCAGGCGGAGATATTGCCCGAACCAGCGGCCACCCCCGCCGCGATGACGGCGCCGGTCAGGCTGGCGATGACGCTCGACACCGCCGACCTGATCGCGGGCGATGCGGTGATGGCGGCGCAAGGCGGCGCATCACGGGCTTTCCTGGGGCACTGAACCCGATCAGGCGCGCTGGAGCGTTTCGTCCGCCTCGCCGCCGGCCGCTTCGAGCAGGCGGCGTTCAAGTGTCTGGAGCCGGCCCTTGGCCTCTATCTTGCCGCCCAGCAGGTCGGTGACGTAGAAGGTATCCACCGCGCGTTCGCCATAGGTGGCGACATGGGCGCTGTGGACCGTCACCTTCGACTGGAACAGCGCATTGGCCAGGCTGAACAGCAGTGCCGGCCGGTCGCGGGCATTGACCTCGATCACGGTGAAGCGATTCGACGCCTTGTTGTCGATCAGCACGTTGGGCGCGATGCGAAAGGCTTCGGCGCGGGTGCGCGGCAGCGGCCGGGCCTCCAGCCGGGTGATGAGGCGATGGCGGTTGGCCAGCGCATCCTCGATCGCGTTCTTGATCCGGTTGAGCTGTTCGGGGCTGTGGAATGCGCCGCCCAGCGGGTCCTGCACCAGGAAATTGTCGATCGCCACGCCATCGCGGGTGGTGTGGATGCGCGCGTCGATGATGTTGCCGCCGGCCAGGTGGATGGCGCCGGCGATCCGGTAGAAAAGGCCGGGATGATCGGCGGCATAGACCGTCACCAGCGTCGCGCCGCGCTGGGGGTAGAAATGGGCGGCGATGGACAAGGGCGCGCCGCCCGCCCCCAATATGTGCCGGGCGTTATGGAGCAAGATATCGTCCGGTTCGGCGATCCAGTAGGATTCGGGCAGCCGCCGGCTAAGCGCGGCAAACGCCTTGTCCGGCAGGCCCAGCGCCTGCTGGAGCGCGGCCTGCTTGGCGGCGACGCGCTCGCTCCGCCCCTTCTGCTTGTGCCCCAGCCGCAGCAGTTCCTCGGCCGAATCATACAGATCCGCGAGCAATTGCCGCTTCCAGCTGTTCCAGACGCCCGGCCCGACCGCGCGGATGTCGACCACCGTCAGGCACAACAGCAGGCGCAGGCGCTCGGGGCTTTGCACGACGTCGACGAAATCCAGGATCGTCTTGTAGTCGGCAAGGTCGCGCTTGAAGGCGGTGGCCGACATCAGCAGATGATAGCGCACCAGCCAGGCGACGGTTTCTGTTTCCGCGGCGGTCAGGCCAAGGCGCGGGCACAGCTGCATCGCCACCTGCGCACCCAGTATGCTGTGATCGCCGCCGCGCCCCTTGGCAATGTCATGCAGCAGCACCGCGACATAGAGCGCGCGGCGCGACAGCAGCTTGCCCATCAGGTCGGTGGCGAGCGGATGATCCTCCCCGAGTTCGCCCTTTTCGATGCGCGCGAGCAGGCCGACAGCGCGGATCGTATGTTCGTCCACGGTGTAATGATGGTACATGTCGAACTGCATCTGTGCGACGACCCGGCGAAAATCGGGGACGAAGCGGCCGAACACGCTGGATTCGTTCATCCATCGCAGCACCGTTTCGGGGTCGCGCGGCGAGGTCAGCACGTCCAGAAAGGCAGCGTTGGCGCGCGGATCCTTTCGCACCTTGGCCGTGATCAGCCCGGCATCGCGGCTGGCGGCGCGCATCGCCGTGGGATGGATCGCCAGCCCATGCTTGTCGGCCACGGCAAAGATTTCGAGCAGGCGAACCGGATCGGCGCGAAAGAAATCATCGTCGGGCAGCGACAGGCGGCCGCGCTCCAGCACGAAGCCGTCGAGCTTCTTGGGCCGGCGGAAAAAGGCCGGCAGGTAGCGCCGCCCGCGCGCCGCCATCTGGTCATCGAGATGGCTGAGGAACACGCCGGTCAGGTCGCCCACGATTTTGGCGTTGAGGAAATAATAGCGCATGAAGCGCTCGACCCCCGAACTGCCGTGACGCCCGGTGAAATGCATCCGGGTCGCGATTTCAAGCTGGAGATCGAAGGTCAGCCGGTCTTCGGCCCGGCCGGTGATCATGTGCAGGTGACAACGCACCGCCCACAGGAAATCCTCGGCCTTCTGGAACTGGCGCAGTTCCAGCGCGGTCAGCAGGCCCGCATCGACCAGTTCGGCGACGGTTCGCACCTGATGCACATATTTGCCGATCCAGAACAGCGTGTGCAGATCGCGCAGCCCCCCCTTGCCTTCCTTGACATTGGGTTCGACGACATAGCGGCTGTCGCCCATGCGCTTGTGCCGATCGTCGCGCTCGGCGAGCTTTTCGGTGACGAAGGCGCGGGCGGACCCCTGCACCACGTCGACGTCGAAACGCCTGGACGTTTCCTCATACAGCGCGCGGTCGCCCCAGATGTAGCGCGCCTCCAGCAGCGCCGTGCGGACCGTCAGGTCGGATTTCGCCATCCGCATCGTCTCGTCGACCGAACGGCTGCTGTGCCCGACCTTCAGCCCCAGGTCCCAGAGCGAATAGAGCATCGATTCGATGACCTGTTCGGTCCAGCCGGTCGGCTTCCAGGGGGTGATGAAGCCGATGTCGACATCGCTGTGCGGGGCCATTTCGCCCCGGCCATAGCCCCCCACCGCGATCAGCACGACGCGTTCCGATGTGCTGCGGTTGCCGATCGGGTAGAGATGATGGGTGGTCGCGTCGTAGAGCAGGCGCAGAATCTGGTCGATCAGGAAAGCCGCCGCCGACACCGCTTCGCGCCCGCGCGTGGGCCTGGCCTCCAGCCGGCGGGCGACTTCGGCGCGGCCGGCGTCGAGCGCCGCCTTGAGTTCCCTGACGATCGCCGCGCGCAGCGGCACGGGATCGCCCCGGTGGGTCAGCGCCAGCGCGGCGATGCTGTCGGATATCGCGCGCCGATCTATGATCGCGCGGCGCGCGCCCAGCGTCGGGAATTGTATGACCATCGATGCCATCTAGTCGTCGCCGCCGTGCGCGGCCAGATGTTTCAGCCGATATATCTGATCGAGCGCCTCGCGCGGCGACAGGGCGTCGACGTCGATCGCATCGATCGCGGCGCGCAACCGGTCGACCGGATCGTCCGGCGCGGCAGCGACAGCGGCGAACAGCGGCAGGTCATCGAGGCCCGCGGCAATGCCCCCGGTTTTCGCCTTGCCCGCTTCCAGCCGCGCCAGCACGTCCTTCGCGCGCTTGAGCACGGCGGGCGGCAGGCCGGCGAGCCGCGCGACGGCAAGGCCGTAGCTGCGGTCCGCGGGACCCGCGCCCAGTTCGTGCAGCAGGACGAGATCGCCCTTCCATTCGCGCGCGCGGACATGATGGAGCGACAGCGCCGGCAGGGTTTCGGCAAGCCGCGTCAGCTCGTGATAATGGGTGGCGAACAGGCAGCGGCAGCGATTGACCTCGTGCACCGCCTCCACCACCGCCCAGGCGAGGGCCAGCCCGTCATAGGTCGACGTGCCGCGACCGACCTCGTCCAGGATGACGAAGCTGCGTGGGGTCGCCTGGGCCAGGATCGCGGCGGTTTCGACCATCTCGACCATGAAGGTGGAGCGGCCGCGCGCCAGATTGTCCGACGCGCCGACCCGGCTGAACAGGCGATCGACCAGGCTGAGCGTGGCGCTTTGCGCCGGCACGAAGCCGCCCGCCTGGGCGAGGATGACGATCAGCGCGTTCTGGCGCAGGAAGGTCGACTTGCCGCCCATATTGGGGCCGGTGACCAGCCACAGCCGATCCTGTTCGACCAGCCGGCAGTCGTTGGCGACGAACGGCTGGCCCTGTTTGCGCAGCGCGTCTTCCACCACCGGATGCCGGCCGCCGACGATGTCGAGGCAACGACCGCCGGTGCCATCGGGCACGAAATGCGGGCGCGACCAGCCGCTTTGCGCGGCGCGCTCGGCCAGCGCGGCGCTGACGTCGAGCCGGGCCAGCGCCTGCGCGGCCTGCGCGATCTCGCTCTTGCGGGCGAGAGTGTCGGCGATCAGCTCCTCCAGATGCGCGGCTTCGGCGACCAGCGCGTGCCCCCCCGCCTGCGCCACCCGGCTCGCCTGTTCATGCAGGTCGACCGAATTGAAGCGCACCACGCCGGCCAGCGTCTGGCGATGGGTGAAGCCGCTGTCGGGCTGCATCAGCGTGTCGGCGGCGCGCGCGGGCACCTCGACATGATAGCCAAGCACGCCATTGTGGCGGATCTTGAGCGATCCGATCCCGGTCTGGTCGCGATAGCGCGCCTCAAGCGCGGCGATGGCGCGGCGCCCGTCGCCCGCCATGCGGCGCAATTCGTCGAGCGCGGCGTCATAGCCATCGGCGATATAGCCGCCATTGCCGCTTTCGGTCGGCGGGCTGGGCACCAGCGCGCGGGACAGCTTGTCGACCAGCGCGCCATGACCGTCGAGCACGGGCAGCAGATCGCGCAGCAGTGCCGGCTGCGCCTCCATCCGCCCCAACCGCTCGCGCAGCTGCCGCGCCTGGTTCAGCCCGTCGCGCAGCGCGCCCAGGTCGCGCGGCGACCCCCGGCCCATCGCCACGCGCCCCAGCGCGCGCCCGATGTCGGGCAACGCGCGCAGGGCGGAGCGCAGCTGTTCGCGCACGCCGGGGGCATCATGGAACAGCTGGACCAGGTCGAGCCGCGCCCCGATGGCGTCCGCGTCGAGCAGCGGCACCGACAGGTCCTGCGCCAGCAGCCGCGCGCCAGCGCCGGTCACCGTCCGGTCGATCGCGGCGAGCAGGCTGCCCTGCCGCCCGCCGGCCATGGTGGCGGTGATCTCCAGGCTTTCGCGCGTCGCCGCGTCGATCGCGACATGGCCGCCGCTGATCCGCCGCACCGGCGGGGCGAGAAACGGCAGCGTACCCTTGCCCGCATGATCGAGATAGCCAAGCAGCCCGCCCATCGCCGCCAGTTCCGCGCGGCTGAACTGGCCAAAGCCATCGAGCGTCGCGACGCCGAACAGCCGCTGCAAATGCCCCTGGGCGCGCACGCTGGAAAAGGCGGCGCGGTCGAAACCGTGGCTGTCGGGCAGGTCGAACGCGGCGCCGTCGGCCACCACGGTTTCGCTGGGCCGCAGCCGCGCCAGTTCGGCGGGCAGGTCGGATGCGCGCAGCGTCATCGTTTCGAACCGGCCGGTCGAAATGTCGGCGGCGGCAAGGCCGATTTCCTGCGCGTCGTCGCCGCCCACGCTTGCCAGCGCCACCAGCATATTGTCGCTGCGCGCGTCCAGCAGCGTGTCTTCGGTCAGGGTGCCGGCGGTGACGTAGCGGACGATGTCGCGCGCGACGAGCGCCTTTCCGCCCCGTTGCCTGGCCTGCGCCGGGGTTTCGGTCTGTTCGGCGATGGCGACGCGGTGCCCGGCGCGAATCAGCCGGGCCAGATAGGCCTCGGCGCTGTGGACGGGCACGCCGCACATCGGGATCGCCGCGCCGCCATGTTCGCCCCGGCTGGTGAGAGCGATGTCGAGCGTGGCGGCGGCCGCCTTTGCATCGTCGAAGAACAGTTCGAAAAAATCGCCCATCCGGTAAAAGAGCAGGCAGTCGGCGGCCTGCGCCTTGAGCGCCAGATATTGCGCCATCATCGGCGTGGGCGGGGCCGTGGTCTGGACCGGGGAGGAAGAGGGCGCGGGCATGTGCTTTTGCCGATAGCGGCTCGCACGGCAACAGGAAAGAGCAGGGAACAGGCGCGTGTCGCACTTGCCCCCGGGCATGGCTTGCCGCTAGGGCGTTCGCAACGGATAGCATGGGCGGGTGAGCGATGACCGATAAGTCGAATGTGGAATTTTCCGAGCGCGAGGCGCTGTTCTTCCATTCGACCGGTCGCCCCGGCAAGATCGAGATCATCGCGTCCAAGCCGATGGCGACGCAGCGGGACCTGAGCCTGGCCTATTCGCCCGGCGTCGCGGTGCCGGTGCGCGCGATCGCCGACAACCCGGCCACCGCCTATGACTATACCGCCAAGGGCAATCTGGTCGCGGTCATTTCCAACGGCACCGCGATCCTGGGCCTGGGCAATCTCGGCGCGCTCGCGTCCAAGCCGGTGATGGAAGGCAAGGCGGTCCTGTTCAAGCGCTTCGCCGACGTCGATTCGATCGACATCGAGCTAAAGACCGAGGATGTCGACCGCTTCATCGATGCGGTCGAGCTGATGGAACCGACCTTTGGCGGCATCAACCTTGAAGATATCAAGGCGCCCGAATGCTTCATCATCGAACAGACGTTGAAGGAGCGGATGAACATTCCGGTCTTTCACGACGATCAGCATGGCACCGCGATCATCGCCGCGGCCGGGGTCATCAACGCCGCGCGGGTGACGGGCCGCGAGATGAAGGACATGAAGGTCGTGGTGAACGGCGCGGGCGCGGCGTCGATCGCCTGCACCGAACTGATCAAGGCGATCGGCGTGCCGTCCGACCAGGTCATCATGTGCGATAGCAAGGGCGTGATCTACCGGGGCCGCACCGACGGCATGAACCAGTGGAAATCGGCCCATGCAGTGTCGACCGACGCGCGCACGCTGAAGGAAGCGATGAAGGGCGCGGACGTGTTCCTGGGCCTGTCGGTCGCGGGCGCGGTGACGCCGGACATGGTCAAGGACATGGCGCCCCGCCCGATCATCTTCGCCATGGCCAATCCCGACCCGGAAATCACGCCGCCCGATGCCAAGGCGGTGCGCCCCGATGCGATCGTGGCCACCGGTCGTTCGGATTATCCCAACCAGGTCAACAACGTCCTGGGTTTCCCGTTCATCTTCCGCGGCGCGCTCGACGTGCGGGCGACGACGATCAACGAGGCGATGAAGATCGCCGCCGCTCACGCCATCGCCGAACTGGCGCGCGAACAGGTGCCCGAGGAAGTGGCAAAGGCCTATGGCACGCTGCACAGTTTCGGCCCCGACTATATCATCCCCGCGCCGTTCGACCCGCGCCTGATGGAGGTCGTTCCCGCCGCCGTCGCCCAGGCGGCGATGGACAGCGGCGTCGCGCAAAAGCCGATCCCCGACATGGCCGCCTATCGCCAGTCATTGAAGGCCCGGCTCAATCCCACCACCACCGTGCTGACCACCGCCTATGAGGTCGCAAGGGCCAATCCCAAGCGCGTGGTGTTTGCCGAAGGCGAGGAGGAAGTGGTGCTGCGCGCCGCGATCCAGTTCCGTGAACTGGGCTATGGCATCCCGGTGCTGGTCGGCCGCGACGAAGTGATGGACAAGCTCAAGGCGCTCGGCGTGCGCGATCCCGAAGGCTATGAGCTGCACAACAGCCTGCATTCGCCGCTGGTGCCGCAGATGGTCGACCTGCTCTATGCCCGCCTCCAGCGGCGCGGCTATCTGCGCCGCGATTGCGAGCGGATGGTCAATCGCGATCGCAACATCTTTGGCGCATTGCTGGTGAAGATGGGGCAGGCGGACGCGATGATTTCCGGGTCGACGCGGCCCTATGCGCAGACGATGCGCGAGATCAAGCGCGTGATCGATCCGATGCCGGGGCGCACGCCGTTCGGCATCCATGTCATGGTCGGCAAGAACCATACCGTGTTCATGGCCGACACCACCGTCAACGAACGGCCGACCGCAAGCGAGCTGGCCGACATCGCCGAGGGCACGGTCGAGGTGGCGCGGCGCATGGGCCACGACCCGCGCGTCGCCTTCCTGAGCTATTCCAGCTTCGGCAACCCGCCCGGCACCTTTCTGGAAAATATCCGCGAGGCGGTGACCATCCTCGACCAGCGCGGCGTGGATTTCGAATATGAAGGCGAAATGGCCGCCGACGTCGCGCTCAACCCTACGGTGATGCGGAATTATCCGTTCAGCCGGTTGTCGGGACCGGCCAACATCCTGGTGATGCCGGGGCTGCAATCGGCCAATATCTCGGCCAAGCTGCTGCGCGAACTGGGCGGCGACAGCGTGATCGGGCCGATGCTGGTCGGCATGGAAAAGTCGGTGCAGATCGCGACGATGGCGTCCAATGCGTCCGAACTGCTGACGCTGGCGGTGCTCGCGGCCGGCGGGGTGGCGTTGTAGCAGGGGCGCGGCCCCGCGCGCCGGCACCTTGGGATTAAGGGCAAAATAACCATTTCCGCCATATCGCCATGGTTCAAGGGAGAGAAGCCATGCGCGGAATCGCGATCGACCCATCATCCATGTGCCAGGCCATGGAGCGTTCCGCCGCGATCGCGACATTCGACATGGGGGGCCATGTCACCGGCGCCAATGACAATTTCCTCGCGCTGTTTGGTTATGACTTCGATCAGATCGTGGGCCGGCACCACCGGATGTTCTGCCAGCCCGACCATGTCGGATCGGTGGAATATCGCGCCTTCTGGGACAGGTTGCGGTCGGGCCAGTTCGACACCGGGGCCTATTGCCGGTTGAACCGGCAGGGCGATCCGGTCTGGATCCGGGGCAGCTACAGCCCGCTTCATGGCGACGATGGCGCGCAGGCGGGCGTCGTCAAATTCGCCCACGACATCAGCGCCGAGCGCCAAGCCGTCGCCGCGCGCGAACAGGCCGAAACATTGCTGCGTCAACAGGACACCGATCGGCATGCGGCCACGACGGCGGTGCTGCGTCAGATTTCGGAAATCGTCGATGCGATCGACGGGATCGCGCGCCAGACCAATCTTCTCGCGCTCAACGCCACGATCGAAGCGGCGCGGGCGGGCGATGCCGGCCGCGGTTTTTCTGTCGTTGCCGCCGAAGTTAAGAAGCTCGCGGTCGATACCCAGGGCGCCACCAGCCGCGCCCGCCGCCTGATCGCCCACTGACATATTTTGCGACACGATTCCCGGTCGGCTGACATATCCGCGCGACAAGCGTTGTTCAAAAGAGACAACATGGAAGCGACGAAGACGGCTTCCTCCTCAATGACGCATGGAAGGAATTTCGTAATGATCCGCAAGTTCATGATGACGGTAGCGCTGGGTTCGCTCGCTGTAGGCGGCCTCGCCGCCACGCACCTCGCCTTCGCCCAGCCCGGCGGCCCCGGTGGCGGTTCGCCTCGCGGCGGCATGATGGCCAAGGCCGACGCCAACAAGGACGGCACGCTCACCAGGGCCGAGCTGACCGCCGCGCTGACCGCGCGTTTTGCCCGGATGGACCCGAACGGCGACGGCCAGGTGACGAAGGCGGAGCGTGACGCCCAGCGTCAGGCGCGCTTCGACGAACGCTTCGCCCGGCTCGACACCGACAGGAACGGCCAGGTCAGCAAGGCCGAGTTCGCCGCCGCGCGGGACAATCGCATGGAACGCCGGGCCGAACGCCGCGCCCAAGCGGGTGCGGGCCAGCCCGAAGGCCACCGCATGGGCGGCCACCATCGCGGTCATGGCATGAAGCGCGGCATGATGGGCGGCGGCATGATGGGCAAGGGCCGGGCCGACGCCAATCAGGACGGCACGCTGACCAGCGCCGAATTCATGGCGCCTCCGCTGGCGATGTTCGACAAGGCCGACGCCAACAAGGACGGCGGCGTGACCGCCGCCGAGATGCAGGAAGCGCGCACCGCGATGCACGCCGAGTGGAAGGCGCGCCTCGGCGCCGCGCCCGGCAACTGACGGGCAGCCGAAGGTTCGACCTGGCCGGACCAGCGGGCGGAGCCGGGACCGGCGCCATTCCAGGCGGGAATGGCGTCACCCGCCTCCAAGCGAAACGCCCTTGCGTCGCAGCCGCCGGGCGTTGCCGGTCGCCTTGCGGTGGATCGGCGCGAGCGCGGCGGCGCTCATGCGCGCGGGCGCATCGAGCGTTTCGAGCGCCAGTCTGGTCATGCCATTGCCCAGCCGGACCAGTTCCCCCGGCGTCGGCCATCGCCCACGCATGGTCATCAGCGCGACATCGCGCATCGGCCCGGTCCACGCCGCCTGCCCCGACCACCAGGCCGACATGGTGTCGGACCCGGCGCGGGAAAGGGCATTGATCTTTTCGGGCACCATGCGCGCAAGCTCGGCATGATCGGTCAAATGCGGGCTGCGCATCGCCGACCCGATGATCGCCGTGCGCGCCGTCACCACGTCATTGGCCGCGCCCATCGTTTCCAGGGCGCGCAAGCCCGTGCCGGCGAGCGACCAGCCGCTGGCGATCAGCCGGCTCCAGCCGTAGAATATGTCAAACATCCTCCCCTGCCTCGCGACCGGCCTGTTGCTTGGCGGCACGGGCCGCCGAAATCAGGCTGTGGCCGGTCTGCGCCGCGGCATCGGGCGTCATCGTCACCGCCACGCCATCGGGCCCGTCGAGCATGACGACGCCTTCTTCGGCGGTGGCGACGCCGGCTCTGGATAGCGGGCCGTTGACAGGTGTTGGTTCGCTCATGACTGGCTTTCTTGTGATGCGGGAGATGGGGGATCGAGATAGAGATAGTCCGGCTTGAACTGCCCCCGCGCGGCGAGCTTGACGGGATCCAGGATTTCGACAAGCGACGACCTGAATATGCACAACTGCTCCTCGCGCAATTGCCGCATCACCCGGTTTACATGGACGTTGGTCAGGCCGCATATTTCCGACAGGTCGGTCTGGGTCAATCCCAGGGCGAACCGGCGACCATCGCTCAGGCCCGCGGACATCAGCCGGGCGTTGGTTTCCGACAGGAAATGCGCGACACGACCGACCGCGTCGAGCCGCCCCAGGCGAAACAGCCAGGCGCGATGGATCGCCGCGTCGAGCAGCGTGGAAAACCACAATTTGCGCGTCAGTTCGGGTTGGTCATGCATGATCGCTTCAAGCCGGGCATGGGGGACGATAGCCACGGTCGCCGCGGTCATCGTCGCCACGTCATGATCGAGAATCTTCAGCGGAAAGGCGTGCAGGTCGACGAAATCGCCCGGCACATGGACCGCAACCAGTTGGCGCAGGCCGCGGCGATCGTCGATGTAGCGCGACATGATGCCTTCGACCAGCAGGGTGCTGACGTCGAGCGGTTCGCCCGCATGCGCCACCGTCGTCCTTGGCGCGAGCGTGCGGATTTCGGTGATCGCCGCTTCGATCAGGGCGCGCTCGTGCGGTTCGAGCCGGGCGCCGCGCTTGTCCTTCAAAAACCGTTCGGTAAACATCGTTGACCGATCCCCCTGGATACAGACGTCGCTACCGACACCGTGCGGCCATAACGGACGAACAGGCCGCATGTTTCAGCGCCGTCGCCCTTTCGTGATGACGCAGGTCAATCCAGTGGGGAAAAGATGCCAGCCCGACACGACAAAGGCCCCCTCCCGGCACGGGAGGAGGCCTTCGCATGGCCGGTTCGTCGATATCAGGTGCGCAGGTCGGCTTCGGTCACCGGCGCGATCTTGATTTCGACGCGGCGATTGGCGGCCTTGCCTTCTTCGGTCAGGTTCGATGCGATCGGCTGCGTTTCGCCGTAACCGCGCGTGCCGATCCGCGCCGACTGTACGCCGCGGCTCGACAGGTAGCTGGCGACGGACTGGGCGCGCCGTTCGGACAGGCCCTGATTATAGGCGTCCGCGCCATCGCTGTCGGTGTGGCCGAGCACGTCGATATAGGTTTTGGGATATTGCGCCAGCACCGAGCCTACTTCATCGAGCGTCGGCTGGAACTGAGGCTGCACGGTTGCGCTGTCATAGCCAAAGGTGATGCCCGAGGGCATCCGCAGCAACAGGTTGTCGCCATCGCGAATCACGTCCACGCCGCTTCCGGCTGTCTGTTCGCGCAGCTTGCGCTCCTGCGCGTCCATATAGGCGCCGATGCCGGCGCCCGCGACCGCGCCGATGCCGGCGCCAACGATCTTTTCGGTCCGGTCGCGCTTGCCGCCGACCAGGTCACCCAGCAGATAGCCGCCCAATGCGCCGCCGATGCCGCCGATCGCGGCCTTGGAGATAGTGCGCTGTCCGGTGTTGGGGTCGGTGGTGCAGGCCGTGGTTGCCAGCATGGCGGCCAGCCCGGCTGCGCCCGCGATCTTGTATGAAATCCTCATTGTCTTATTCCCTTGTCTTCTGC
Organism: Sphingobium anseongense; assembly: GCF_037725245.1. Classification (NCBI taxonomy): domain Bacteria; kingdom Pseudomonadati; phylum Pseudomonadota; class Alphaproteobacteria; order Sphingomonadales; family Sphingobiaceae; genus Sphingobium; species Sphingobium anseongense. The sequence continues at coordinate 203,662 of NZ_JBBJUL010000005.1, forward strand.
GCCCGTCAGCAACGGATGCCCCCCCAATGATCGAGAGAAGGGCTTTGTTCCACAACCGAACTGAACTGCCGATGATGGAGCAGTTGTGAAAATGAAAGAATGCGGGCAATAGGCGTTCGACCGCCATGGCCACGCTCCCTCCCCCAACGCTGACGCCCTTCCCCTGGGCGGATCTGGCCATCATCCTTGCGCTGGTGGCGCTGAACGGCGTGTTCGCGATGTCGGAACTGGCGATCGTGTCGGCGCGCAGGCCCCGGTTGCAGTCGCTCGAAAAGGCCGGCCGGCGCGGCGCGAGCACGGCCCTGGCGCTGGCGTCCGATCCCGGCAAGTTCCTGTCCACCGTGCAGATCGGCATCACGCTGATCGGCATCATCGCCGGCGCCTATTCGGGCGCAAGCCTGGGCGGGCCGGTGGGCGAGCGGCTGGCGCCGTTGGGATTCACGCCCAATGTCGCTGAAAATCTGGGCTTTTCGATCGTTATCGCGCTCACCACCTATGCGTCGCTGATCGTCGGCGAACTGGTGCCCAAGCAGTTCGCGTTGCGCGCGCCCGAACCGATCGCGGTGATCATGGCCGGACCGATGCTGTGGCTGTCGCGCATCACCGCGCCGATCGTGTGGATATTGGACGGATCGAGCGCCCTGATCTTCCGCCTGCTGCGGATGAACCGCGAATCGGAAAGCCATGTCACCGCCGAGGAACTGCACCTGATCTTTGCCGAGGCGAGCAAGTCCGGCGTGATCGAGGAAAGCGAGCGGGCGATCATATCGGGCGTGGTGCGGCTGGCCGACCGGCCGGTGCGCGAGGTGATGACGCCGCGCATGGACGTCGACTGGATCGACATCAATGCCGATGCCCCCGCCATCCGGGCGCGATTGCTGGAAACCCCGCATACGCGCCTGCCTGTCGGGCGCGGGACGGTGGAGGATATCGTCGGCATCGTCCAGGCACGCGACATCATGACAGCGCTGTTCCGGGGCGAGACGCTCAATCTGGAAACGCTGATGCGGCGGGTCGAGGTGGTGCCCGACCAGGTCGACGCCATGGACGCGCTCGAAGTGCTGCGCCGCGCCGACGTGCCGATGGTGATGGTGCACGACGAATATGGCCATTTCGAAGGGATCGCCACCCCCGCCGACCTGCTGTCGGCCATTGCCGGCCATTTCGCGTCCGACCGCGACCTGTATGACGAACCCGACCTGGTCGAACGCGACGACGGCAGCCTGATCGTGTCGGGCCAGATGCCGGTCGACATGCTGGCGGACCGGATCGGCATCGACCTGCCCGAACATCGCGACTATGCCACCGTTGCCGGCCATGCCTTGTGGCTGTTCAAGCGCCTGCCGGAGGTCGGCGATCATGTCGTCGACCAGGGATGGCGGTTCGAAATCGTCGACATGGACGGGCGCAAGATCGACAAGCTGCTGGTCGCGCAACGCTAACGCGCTTTTCAACGCTGCATCTTGGCCTTAGATTGACGCCCATGCAGCACCATTTCGATGTCGTGATCCTTGGCGGCGGGCTGGTCGGTCTGACGCTGGGCATAGCCCTGTCCGGCCACGGCGTTAGTTGCGCGGTGGTCGATCCCGCCGATCCGGTCGTCACCATGAGCGGCGATTTCGACGGGCGGGTTTCGGCGATTTCCTCCTCCAGCCTGGCCATGCTGGATGCGGTCGGCATCGGCGCCAGGCTCGCCGGCCGGGGATGTCCGATAGACCGGATCTGGGTAAGCGACGGCTTGCAGCCCGGCGCGCTCGATTTCGTACCGGATGAAAATGACGGCAAGATGGGGGTGATGTTCCCCAATCGCGACCTGCGCTTCGCGCTCGCGGGCGCGGCGGGCGACGCGGAAAATCTCACCCGCTTCCAGCCCGACCTGGCGGTCGATGTGCGGCGCGACGAAACGGGGGTGCGGTTGACGCTGAAAAGCGGGGCGGTGCTCGTCGCGCCGCTGCTGGTCGCGGCCGAAGGGCGCAACAGCCCCACGCGCGAGGCGGCCGGGATCCGCACGACCCGCTGGCAATATGATCATGTGGCGATGGTGTCCGCGCTCGACCATGAGATTGCCCACGCCAACACCGCCTATGAGATTTTCTATCCGGGCGGCCCGTTCGCCCTGTTGCCGATGCTGCCGGGCACACGTTCGGCGATCGTGTGGACCGTGCCCAAGGGCGACGCACCGGCGATGCTGAAGCTGGGCGAGCGGGCCTGGCTCGCGCAGGCGCAAAAGCGGATGGGCGGCTTTCTGGGCGAAATCGCGCTGGCCGGGCCGCGCTCTTCCTATCCGCTGGGCTTTCACCATGCCGCGCGGATCACCGACACAAGGCTCGCGCTGGTCGGCGACAGCGCGCACGCCATCCATCCGATCGCGGGACAGGGGCTGAACCTGGGCTTTCGCGATGTCGCCGCGCTGACCCAGGTGATCGTCGAAGGCATGCGGCTGGGCCTCGATCCCGGCGATGCGCAGTTGCTGGCGCGTTACCAGCGCTGGCGCGGGCTGGACGCGCTGTCGGTCAGCGTGGCGATGGACGGGCTGGTCAAGCTGTTCGACGTGCCCGGCCGCCTGCCTTCGGCAATCCGGCGCGCGGGGCTGGCGGCGGTGCAACGCACGCCGATGCTCAAGAACCGCTTCATGGCCGAGGCCCGCGGTCAGTCCGGTGCGCTGCCGGTGCTGCTGACGGGCGAACTGGTCTGAGCGATCGCGGGTAGCGGCGGGGTTTCGCCGCGCGCCTCGGTCAGGATGTTCCATACCGCGATAAACAGCGCGGCGATCGCCGGGCCGATGACGAAGCCGTTGATCCCGAACGCTTCCAGCCCGCCCAGTGTCGAGATCAGCACGACATAATCGGGCATGCGCGTATCGCGCCCGACCAGGATCGGTCGCAATATATTGTCGACCATGCCGATGATCAGCACGCCGCACCCGACCAGCACCGCGCCCTGCCAGATCGCGCCGGTCAGGAACAGGTAGATGGCGACCGGCACCCAAACGAGGCCGGTGCCGACAGCCGGCAGCAGCGAGAATATGCCCATCACCACGCCCCACAGCAGCGCGCCTTCGATACCGATCGTCCAGAACACCATGCCGCCGATCATGCCCTGGACGATGGCGACGACGATGCTGCCCTTCATGGTGGCGCGGATCACGGTCACGAACTGGCTGGCCAGCGCCCGACGCTGGCGCAGGCGCAGCGGCACGGCGCTGTCGAGCCGTCCGAGCAGCCGGTCGCCGTCGCGCAGCAGGTAGAAGCTCAGATACAGCATCACGCCCAGCGCCAGGAGGAAACTGAATGCGCCCTGCCCCAACAGGAAGGCCTGCCCCGCCACCGCGCGCGCGCCGCTCGCCATGCCCGATCCCAATAGCTGTCGCGCATTGGCGAAGCTGGTGAGCCCGCTGCGTTGCAGCCATGCCTTCGCCCAGGCCGGCAGCATGTTCTGGGCATCGCGGAAATAGCGGGCGAAATCGATATCGCCGGACTGGATGCGGGCATAAAGGCCGGACGCTTCCTGCACCAGCGCCATCCCCAGGACGAAGGCCGGCACGATCACCAGCGCGATGATCACCAGCAGCGTCATCATCGCCGCGCTGTTGCGTCTGCCCGGCAGCGCCGCGAGGAACCACCGATTGAGCGGCGCGAACAGGATCGCGGTCACCAGCCCCCACAGGATCGCCCCGAAAAACGGCTCGATCACCCAGGCGAAGGCCAGGCTGATGAGGATGACCAGCAGCGCGAAGCCGCTATCTTCGATGACCATCGGCCGCGCGGCGCGGGGTATCATGATGTCCGATCTCGCATTGCCCCCCGCTTAGCAGCATAAGCGGCCTGAGGCATAGTATCACGGGTGCGAAATGACGGGCGAGAGAGCAATATTGGGTGCGATCCTGGCCGGCGGGCAATCGCGCCGCTTTGGCAGCGACAAGGCGCTGGCGATGGTCGACGGCGCGCCGATGATAGAAATTGTGATCGCCGCGCTCGGTCCCCAGGTCGATGCGCTGGCGGTGTGCGGCCGCGACTGGCCGGGGCTGACCAGCCTGGACGATCGACCGGGCGGTGGCGCAGGCCCGCTTGCCGGGCTGAACGCCGCGCTCCATCACGCCGCCACACGGGGCTATGCAGGGGTGCTCGCGGTGCCGGTCGACGTGCTGCCGCTACCGCCCGACCTGCGCGCGCTGCTGGTCGGGGAAGGCGCCGCCACCTTTTCGCAACAGCATGCGGTCGGCTATTGGCCGGCATCGCTCGCCGGACGGCTCGATACCTATCTGGCGCAGGGCCATCGCCGCATCGACGGCTGGATCGCGCTCGCGGGCGCGCGCCGGGTGGACGAACCCTTGCCGATGCGCAACATCAACCGGCGCGAGGACCTGCTCTAGGGTCGGACCTGCCCCGTCCCGCGCACCAGCCATTTATACGTCGTCAGCCCCTCCAGCGCGACCGGGCCGCGCGCGTGCAGCCGACCGGTCGAAATGCCGATTTCCGCGCCCAGGCCGAATTCGCCGCCATCGGCGAACTGGGTCGATGCGTTCCACATGACGATGGCGCTGTCGACGGCATTGAGGAAACGCTCGGCGACCGCGCCATCTTCGGTGATGATCGCATCGGTATGACGGCTGCCATGCGCAGCGATATGCGCCAGCGCCTCGTCCAGCCCATCGACCAGCCGTACCGACACGATCGCATCAAGATATTCGGTGTCCCAATCCTCATCCGTGGCCGCAATCACCCGCGCGTCCATCGGCTGGACCGCAGCGTCGCCGCGCACTTCGCATCCGGCGTCGAGCAGCGCGCGCACCAGCGCGGGCGCATGCGCGTAGGCGCGGTCGATCAGCACCGTTTCGGTCGCGCCGCACACGCCGGTCCGGCGCAGCTTGGCGTTCACGGCCAGCGCCTGGGCCATGGCGGGGTCCGCCGCGCCATCGACATAGCTGTGGTTGATGCCGTCGAGATGCGCCAGCACCGGCACGCGCGCTTCTTCCTGCACGCGCGCGACCAGGCTTTTGCCCCCGCGCGGCACGATCATGTCGATATAGTCGCTGGCCTTGAGCAACGCGCCGACCGCGGCACGATCGGTCGTGGGGACCAGTTGCACCGCATCCTCGGGCAGCCCGGCAGCGACGATGCCCGCCACGATCGCGGCGTGGATGGCGCGGTTGCTTTCCCTCGCTTCGCTGCCACCGCGCAGGATGACCGCATTGCCCGCGCGCAGGCATAGCGCGGCGGCATCGGCGGTGACATTGGGCCGGCTTTCATAGACGATGCCGATCACCCCCAGCGGCACGCGCACGCGCGACAGCCTGAGGCCGTTTGGCCGCTCGCTTTCGTCGATCACCCGGCCGAGCGGATTGTCGAGCGTCGCCACCTGCTCCACCCCGTCGGCGGTCGCCGCGACGCGCCCCTGGTCCAGCCGCAGCCGGTCGAGCATCGACGATGACAGGCCGCTGGCCACGGCATTGTCCATGTCGCGCGCATTGGCGGCGAGGATCGCCGGCGCCTGGTCCCGCAACGCCTGCGCGGCGCGGCGCAATCCGTCGGCCTTTTGCGCGTCGCTGGCCTGAGCGAGCGATTCCGCGGCGCGACGCGCCTTCGCGCCCATCGTCGCGATCAGCATTTCGGGGGTCTGGGTAAGGTCGTTCATGGATGCCAAGCCTTTCGCCGCCGGCCTTAGCACGGAGATGACGATAACGGAACCGACAGGCAATGCGGGGGATATTTTCCCGGCGACCGGATCACGGGTCGCAAATGACCGCGGCCGCCGGGGGCAGAACCGGCCTGCCACATTCCATGCTATCGCCCGCCGTTCCCGCCCGCATACCCCGCAAGGAGTAGGGCCGATTAATTGCCGAGCAGGCCGACGATGCGGACAAGCTGCGATTCGCGGTTGCAGCCGGTCTTGTCGTAGATGTTGCGGATCTGGACCTTGAGCGTGTCGGGCGACACGCCGCGCGCCGCCGCGATCTGCGGCCGGGTTTCGCCCGCCGCCAGCCGCACCGCGATATCGGCTTCGGCGGGGGTCAGCCGGAATGCGCTCGTCAACGCCTGGACATGGCGACTGCCGGCCATCCCGACCCGCCCGACCAGGATCGCGCGGGGGGCGAAATTCATCTCCCATGCGCGCGCCGGCAGGGGAAATGCCTCCAATATCACCGCGACGCCGCCTGCGTCGTCGGCCAGCGGAATCGGGCCGGACGCCTTGCCGGGCCGCTCAAGCGCGTCCTGCGCCCCCTGCTGGATGCGGCGGGTTTCATCGGCGCGACTGCTCGCCAGCCGCCCGTCCGCCAGGCGAAGCCGGGTGGTGCCATAGAGCATTTCGGCACGGGGCGTCATGCCGCGCACCATCCCGGTGGCGTCGAGCAGCCAGCAGGCCCGGTCCATCGTTTCGAAGGTCCCGGCCAGCAGCGCGAAGCCCTGCTGCTCGATGGCGCGCTGCATCCGCGCGGCGGTGCGCGCATGCGGCGCTATCGCGGTGAAGCTGGCCCGTTCCGCTTCGCTGGTGCGGCCGTCCTTTTCCGACCGGAGCAACGCCAGACCGACCATCACATCGTCGTTGGCGATGAGGCGCGTCTGGCAACCGTGCATGATGTCGAGGTCCGCGCACATATCGACATAGTCGCTGGCGCCGCGCGCGCGCCTGACGATGTCGTAATGCGCCTCATGGACGATGGCGGGCGCGCTCGACAGGCTGTCGGCCACGACCCGGTAATTCTGGTCGGGCGTGTCGGCGTCGATGCTGGCGGCGCGCGCCAGCTGGTCCGCGTCCATGCCGCTGACCCAGTTGAAGCCGGCTGCCCCCGGACCAAAGCCGATGAGCTGGCCATGGGACGATCCGGTCTCCGCCGCCATGGCCGCCAGCGCATCATGCCATGTCCGGGGATCGAGCGCCGCTTGAAGAAAGCGGTCGGACCATTGCTCCGCCTGCCCGACGCCGTTCGCCATTTCGTGCCCCTGCCCGTTAAGCCCCGGTCTCTAGTCAGGCATCGCGCAGATGCTGTCAAACGAGGGTTATCGCTCGATCAGCCATTCGAACCGAGCGGTAACCGCATCGGCACCTACAACGCCTGCCCCGCTGCCCAGCCGCTCGACCAGGCCCACTGGAAATTATAGCCGCCAAGCCAGCCGGTGACGTCCACCGCCTCGCCGATCGCATAGAGGCCCGGCACGCGCCGCGCGGCCATGGTTTGTTGCGACAGGCCGTCGGTGGCGATGCCCCCCGCGGTCACCTCCGCCTTGGCAAGCCCTTCGGTGCCGTTGGGGCTGAAAGTCCAGCCGGCAAGGCGCGTCGCCGCGTCGCGCAGCGCCCGGTCGGGCAGATTGGCAAGGTCCCCGCCCAGCGCCAGCCGCTGCGCCAGCGCTTCGGCGAGGCGCGCCGGCAGCGCGGCGGACAGGGCGGTGGCGAGCGACGCGCGGGGCCGTTCGCGCTTGGCCTGGACCAACCAGTCCGGGTCGCGTCCGGGGACCATGTCGATCGTTATCGGTTCGCCATGGCGCCAATAGGAGGAGATTTGCAGGATCGCCGGGCCGGACAGCCCCTTGTGCGTGAACAGCGCCGCTTCAGCGAAGGCGGCCTTGCCGCAGCGTGCCACGACCGGGGCGGACACGCCGGACAGCGCCCGGAACAGCACATCTTCGCCACCCAGCGTCAGCGGCACCAGCGCCGGACGCGGCTCAACGATCTTCAATCCGAAGCGGCGGGCGAGCGTATAGGCAAAGCCGGTCGCGCCGAGCTTGGGAATGGACGGCCCGCCGGTCGCGATCACCAGCGCGGGCGCGCGGCTGACCCGGTCGCCATGCCGCACCGTGAAGCGCGCGTCGGCATGGTCGATGTCGGCAATGGCCTCGCCCAGCGCCATGTCCACGCCGCCCGCCACGCATTCATCGCGCAGCATCGCCACGATCTGGCGAGCAGATTCGTCGCAGAACAGCTGGCCCAACGTCTTTTCATGCCAGGCGATACCATGGCGGTCGACCAGCGCGATGAAGTCCTGCGCGCTGTAGCGGCTGAGCGCCGAGCGGGCGAAAGGGGGATTGGCCGACAGAAACCGGTCGGGCGCGATGCCAAGATTGGTGAAATTGCAGCGTCCGCCGCCCGATATAAGGATCTTTCGTCCCGGCTCGTCGCCATGATCGATCAGCAATGTGCGGCGGCCGCGCTGGCCCGCGACGGCCGCGCACATCATCCCCGCGCCGCCCGCGCCCAGGATGATCGCGTCATAATCGCGTGGGAATGAAGCGCCTGCCATCGCGGCGGCTTGTGAGCGAAGGCGCGCGCGCCCGCAACCCCCCGCCCCGCACCCGTCCGGTAGCCGTACGGTCAGGCCGCCTGGGCAATCGCCTCACGCTTGAAGGCGCGGAAGATCCGGCAGGGCGGAATATTCTTCCATTCAACGCCCGCTTCGACATGCCCGAACGCAGGCAGCAGCAGGCGACGGACATAGGCGGAATATTGATAGACGAGAAACGCGCCGCCGGGACGCAGCATCGCCTCCGTCTCGGCACAGATCCGATCGCCCACCCCTGCGGGCAGGGTCGAAAAGGGCAGGCCCGACAGGATATAGTCGGCCTGCGCATGGCCGGTCTCGGCAATCAGGCGGCGCACGTCAACGGCCGACCCGTGAACCGCGCGCAGGCGGGGATCGCGCACCTCTTCACGCAGATAGGTGATGAAATCGACGTTGAGGTCGATCGCCAGCAAGGTCGCGTCGGGATGCATATGATCGAGGATCGGCCGGGTGAAGGTGCCGACCCCCGGCCCATATTCCACCAACAGGCGCGTGCGTTCCCAATCGACCCCGGCCAGCATCGAATCGACCAGCATCGAGGATGACGGAATGATCGAACCGATCATGCCCGGATGCTTGGCGAATTGCCGGGCGAACAATGTCCACTGCTTCAGAAATTGCCGACCGCGTACCAGCGGATTGGCTTTCCGACGGGCTTCACGCAAGGGGATGGACGCCATTCAGTTCTCGCCTGCTCGTTCTTCTGTCCCATGGCCTTGCAGAAGTCGGGCCATGCCGCAAGCACCACCGCCCGCATCCCGCGCAAACGCGCCAAGGGTCAACCGGTTCATTTCACTTGTCTATGCCCTGGGCTCACGCGGACGCAACATGCCCGGCGAGACGAAGCCGATGGGATCGATCTGCATCGCGCTCTGCTTCAGCTTGGCGCGAATCTCCTCATATTCCCGCTCCATTTCGGGCGTCACCGACGCGCGGGTTTCCTCCAGCGCCGCATCGAAATGCGACTGGGCGACCTGTTCGACATCCAGCGACTGGCGCAGCGCGAACAGACCCGCCCGCCGAACCAGGTCCTCAAGGTCCGCGCCGGTGAACCGGTCGGTCCGGCTCGCCAGATCGTCCAGATCGACATCGTCCGCGATCGGCATCTTGGCGGTATGGATGCCCAGGATGCGTCGCCGCCCCGCCCGATCGGGGACCGGCACGTAGATCAGCTCGTCAAAGCGCCCCGGCCGCAACAGGGCGGGGTCGATCAGCGTCGGGCGATTGGTCGCGCCGATCACCACCACCGACTGCAACTCCTCCAGCCCGTCCATTTCCGCCAGGATGGTATTGACCACCCGTTCGGTCACGGCGGGTTCGCCAAGGCCGCCGCCGCGCGCCGGCACCAGGCTGTCCAGCTCATCTATAAACAGGACGGTGGGCGCGACCTGCCGCGCGCGAGCGAACAGCCGGGCGATCTGCTGTTCGCTCTCGCCATACCATTTGGACAACAGGTCGCTCGACTTGGTGGCGATGAAATTGGCCTGCGCCTCGCGCGCGACTGCCTTGGCCAGCAGCGTCTTGCCGGTGCCGGGGGGGCCATAGAGCAGGAAGCCCTTGGCCGGCCGGATGCCCAGCCGCCGGAAGGCCTCCGGGTCCTTGAGCGGCAGTTCGACGCCCTCCTTGAGCCTGACCTGGGCATCGTCCAGCCCGCCGATGTCGGACCAGCCGACATTGGGCGCCTGCACCATCACCTCGCGCATCGCCGATGGCTGCACGCGCTTGATCGCGGCGAGAAAATCCTCGCGCGTGACCGACAGCTCGTCGAGCACCTCGGCGGGAATCGTTCCTTCCTCCAGGTTGAGGCGGGGCATGAAGCGGCGCACGGTGTCGATCGCCGCCTCGCGCGTCAGCGCGGCGAGATCGGCGCCGACAAAGCCATAGGTGGTGCGCGCCAGTTCGGCGAGATCGACATTTTCGGCGAGCGGCATGCCGCGCGTGTGGATGCCCAATATCTCGCGCCGTCCGCGCTCGTCGGGCACGCCGACCACGATTTCGCGGTCGAAACGCCCTGGACGCCGCAACGCCTCGTCGATTGCCTCGGGCCGGTTGGTCGCGGCGATCACGACCAGATTGACCCGCGGTTCCAGCCCATCCATCAGCGTCAGCAGCTGGGCGACCAGCCGTTTTTCGGTCTCGCCCGTCACCTGGCCGCGCTTGGGCGCGATCGAATCGATCTCGTCGATGAACAGGATCGACGGGGCGGACTTGGCCGCTGCCTCGAAAATCTCGCGCAGCTGCTTTTCCGATTCGCCATAGGCCGATCCCATGATCTCCGGCCCGTTGATCAGGAAAAATTCGGCATCCGATTCATTGGCGACGGCACGCGCGAGCCGCGTCTTGCCGGTGCCCGGCGGGCCGTGCAACAGCACGCCCTTGGGCGGGTCGACGCCCAGCCGTTCGAACAGTTCGGGGTAGCGCAACGGCAATTCGACCATCTCGCGCAGCTGGTCGATCGTTTCGGCCATACCGCCGACATCGTCATAGGTGACGTCGGCGCGGCGCGATTCGCGCGGCTCCTCATATTCCGAACGTAGTTCGATATCGGTATCCGCATCGATCTGGACGATGCCCTTGGGCACGGTCGACACCACGACCAGGCGAATTTCCTGCAGGGCATACGCGGGCGCGGCCAGCATCTGGCGCAGATTGGCGGGCATGTCGGCGCGATCGACCTGCTGTTGCCCGGCGGTGGCAACGACATCGCCGGCGGTCAGCGGACGCTGGAAGAAGACGCGCTTGAGCGCATCGGGATTGCCCTGAAGCCGCAGATTATTCTGCGCGGGCGCGAAAATGACGCGCTGGGCGGGGCGCGGCTCGATCTTGCGGATCTGGACGAAATCGCCCGATCCCGCGCCGGCATTGGCGCGTTGCAACCCGTCGAGGCGGAGCACGTCCAGCCCCTCATCTTCCTTGTAGGGACGCACGACTCGCGCCGGGGTGTTGCGCTTGCCGACGATCTCGATGACGTCGCCCTCGGCCAGGCTCAGTTCGGCCATGACAGTCAACGGCAGCCGCGCCAGCCCGCGCCCGGCGTCCTCCGGGCGCGCGTTGGCCACCTGAATCTTGCGTCCGTCCAATTCCTGATCGGCCATCGGCTTTTCGTCCCCTCCGCTTCACATCTTTGCAGATAGGAAGGACAAGGCCCAAGCGGAAGCCCCCGTTTCATGCGGCGCCGGGCAAAAAAAGGGGCTGGCGATTGCGCCAGCCCTGGAAAGTTTTAGGAGAGGATGCCTGAAAGGCCTCCCCTATGTGCGCCGCACCTTCTCTCTTCGCAAGTGCGAAAAGATTCGAGCAGTTGCATAAATTGCATCTTGCCTTCCTGTGACTTTTGCTGCTCATTGTATTGAGGATGAGTGATCCAACTTGCGCCGCAACCGACAAGCATGAATGACGCAGCGCAACAGCCCGAGGCTTCGGAACCAGAACCGCGATGCGACGACTACCGCCCCTTACGGCCCTGGAAGCCTTTGTTCAGGTCGCTCGCCTGGGATCGGTGAAGGCTGCGGCGGAAGAATTGGCGCTGTCCACCCCTGCGCTCAGCCGCCGCGTTCAGGCGCTGGAGCGTTTCATCGGACGGCTGCTGTTCGAGCGCAAGCACCAGGCGCTGGAAATCAACGCCGATGGCCAGCGGCTGCTCGACGAACTGGCGCCCGCGCTCGATGCGATGAGCCAGGCGCTGGAAAATATCCAGAGCGGCGGCAACCAGCTGCGTTTGCGGCTTGGGGTGATGCCGCTCTTTGCCACCCAGCGCCTGTTTCCGCATCTGGGCAGCCTGCGCCAGCTCCACCCGCAGTTGCACATCGACATCGAAACCAACCCGCATGCCATCGCCCGGCTGGGCGAGGGGCTGGACGCGGCGATCGTGCTGACCAAGGATGTCGATCCGGCGCTGTACGCGCATGAACTTGATCATGACGAGGTCTATCTGATCGGCCGGGCCGCGCTGGCGGAAGGCCCCGAGGCGCTGTCGGGTCCCGCCGACCTCGCCAACCATACGATATTGCTGCATCGCGAAATGACGCTCGCCTTCGATGCGTGGAAGGAAGCGGTCGGACTGCCCGACCTTCAGCCGGCGGCGGTGGACAGTTATGATTCGGGCCAGCTGATGCTGGAGGCGGCGGCGCAGGGGCTGGGCGTCGCGGTGATGCATGCCAGCCATTTCCAGCAGTCCGGCGATGCGCGGCTGGTGCGGCTGTTCCCGACCTATACCGAAAGCCCGTATCGCTATTTCTTCGTCTGCCGCCCGCGCGCGCTGCAAACCCGCGCGGTCCGCCTCTTTCGCGACTGGCTGATCGGCGCCGACGTCTGAAAGCACGGGGCGGCTATCGCCCGCGCCCAAATCTTTCACGCTGACTTAACCTTGTCTCGGACAAGCCGTAATAGGGGTCATGGCAGGCGCGACACTTTCTTCTGCGAATTCGCAGCACGGGCTGGCTGACCGCTTGACGCGGTGGGCCAAGGGCTTTTCGGGCAAAGCGGAGGAAGCAGAGACCGAACCGTCGCCGCGCGCCACCAAGATGCCGGTGAACCGCGAGGTCAACCGCCGTCGCAAACTATATGAAGAAATAGGCGAATTTCTCTTCGCGCATGATCTCGACCTGACGCCGCTCAATTTCAGCGTGGCTCTCGATTATCTGACCGGGGCCAATATCGGGATCGAAAAGGCGATCAAGGCGGTGTTGATGGAGCGCGGGGCGATCACCAGCAGCTGGATCGAAGCGGTCGCCGCCGAACAGCGCGCGGACGAGGTAACGGCTGAATCGCTGGCGCAGATGCTCGACAAGGTCGAGGAAAATCTGTCCCACTTCACCGGGCTGGTCAAGGAATCGCGCAATTCGGCCAAGGACTATGGCGCCGCGTTGCAGGAACAGGCCAAGGGCCTGTCCGAAGGCGGGGAAGCAGAGCCGGTGCTGGCCCGGCTTGTCGGCCTGACCCGGTCGATGGTGGAAAAGACGCGCCAGGTCGAAACCCAGATGCGCGAAAATCAGAAACAGACCCATGCGCTGAAATCCAGCCTGGAAAGCGCGCGCCGCGCCGCCGAGCACGACCATCTGACCGGCCTGCCCAATCGCCGCGCATTCGAAAATGTGCTGCGCGAGGAAGTGACGCTGGCCCGCAGCAATGGCGAGCATCTGAGCATCGCCTTTTGCGACATCGACCATTTCAAGCTGGTCAATGACGTGCACGGCCACGATACCGGCGACCGCGTGCTCAAATTCGTCGCCGGCCTGCTGGCCAAGGTGTCGAGCGATCGCTGTCACGTGGCGCGCCACGGCGGCGAGGAATTCGTGCTGCTGCTGCGCGGCAGGACTGCCGCCGAAGCGTGCGAACTGGTCGACAGCGTGCGCGAGGACCTGTCCAACCGCAGCCTCGTCAATCGCGCCAATGGCGAACGGATGGAACGGGTCAGCTTTTCAGCGGGGGTCGCCAATGTCTTCGCATATGACGAGCCGCGCGGCGCGCTGAAGGCTGCCGACCGCGCCCTGTATCTGGCCAAGGAACATGGCCGCAACCGCGTCTATCTGGCCGCGGAGATCGACTGACCGCTCAAGCCATCCCGTCGGTATCGAGGGCATAGCCCGCCGAACGGACGGTGCGGATGATGTCGCTGTATCGCCCGTCGTCGTTGATCGCCTTGCGCAGCCGGCGGATATGGACATCGACGGTGCGCAGTTCGATATCGCTGTCCTGGCCCCACACGCTGTCGAGCAGCCGCTCGCGCGAGAACACCCAGCCGGGATGCTCCAGGAAGTGCTTGAGCAACCGGAATTCGGTCGGTCCCAGCGGGATCATCTGGCCGCCACGCCGCACCTTGTGGCCGACCGTGTCCATCTCGACATCGGCAAAGGTCAGCGTCTCGCCCGCCAGCGCCGGTCGCACCCGCCGAAGCACCGCGCCGACCCGCGCTACCAGTTCGCGGGGGGAAAAGGGCTTGGTCACATAATCGTCGGCGCCCGTTTCCAGGCCGCGCACGCGATCCTCTTCCTCGCCACGCGCGGTCAGCATGATGATCGGCAGGTTGGCGGTGCCGTTCATGCGGCGCAGCCGGCGGCACACCTCGATTCCCGACAGGCTTTCGACCATCCAGTCGAGCAGCACGATGTCGGGCACGCTTTCCTGCGCCAGCAGCAGCGCCTCTTCGCCATCGACGGTATGGGTGACGTCGAAATCCTCGCGCTTGAAATGCCAGATCAGCAGTTCCGCGAGCGCCGCGTCATCCTCGACGAGCAGCATCTTCGCCCGGCTCATTGGCCCTGATCCTCCTGGTCCGCGCCACCGCGCTCGCGCTCCGGCAGGGTCTGGCCGGTGGCGGCATAATAGACCATCTCCGCGACGTTGGTCGCATGGTCGCCGATCCGTTCGATATTCTTGGCCACGAACAACAGATGCGCGCATTCGCTGATCGTCTTGGGATTTTCGATCATGAAGGTCACGAGCGTGCGGAACACGCTGTTGTAGAAATCGTCGACCACCATGTCGCGCTCGATCACTGCCAGCGCCAGGTCGGGATCGCGCGCGGCAAAGGCGTTGAGCGCATCATGCACCATCTCGCCCGCGACCTGTCCCATCGACGGCAGCAGCGACATCGGCTCCAGCGTTTTCTTGCTGCCGCTGATCAACGGCACCCGCTTGGCGATATTCTTGGCATAATCGCCGATCCGTTCGACCACGCTGACGATTTTCAGCGCAGCGACCAGGTCGCGCAGGTCGTTGGCCATCGGCGCGCGCAACGCGATGATCTGCACCACCAGCTTCTCGACTTCGGCCTCGATCATGTCGATGCGCTTGTCGCCGGCGACAACCTGCGCCGCCAGCGCCGAGTCGTTGCGCAGCAGCGCCATCAGCGCATGTTCGATCGCCGCTTCGGCGCGGCCGCCCATTTCGGCGATGAGGCCGCGCAGATTGTCGATTTCCTCGTCGAACGCCTTGATCGTATGTTCAGCCATCATGTTTCTCCGCCCGGACCCGCTCAAACCAGCCTTAAAATTCAGCCGTAGCGTCCGGTGATATAATCCTTGGTCCGCTCCTGGCGGGGATTGGTGAAAATGTCGGACGTCACGCCATATTCGACCAGGTCGCCCAGATGGAAAAAGGCGGTGCGTTGCGATACGCGGGCCGCCTGTTGCATGTTGTGCGTGACGATGACGATGGCGTAGCGGCCACGCAGTTCGTGGATCAGTTCCTCGATCTTCGCGGTCGCGATCGGGTCGAGCGCCGAACAGGGTTCGTCCATCAGGATGACTTCGGGTTCGACCGCGATCGCCCGGCCGATGCACAGCCGTTGCTGCTGGCCGCCCGACAGGGCGGTGCCGCTTTCGGTCAGGCGATCCTTGACCTCTTCCCACAATCCCGCGCGGCGCAGCGACTTTTCGACGATCACGTCCAGGTCCGCCTTGGCATGGGCGAGGCCATGGATGCGCGGACCATAGGCGATATTCTCGTAGATCGACTTGGGAAAGGGATTGGGCTTCTGGAACACCATGCCGACCCGCGCGCGCAACTGCACCACGTCCATGCTGGGGGCGTAGATATTTTCGCCGTCGAGCGTGATCTCGCCTTCCACCCGCGCGCTGGCAACGGTGTCGTTCATGCGGTTCAACGTCCGCAGGAATGTCGACTTGCCGCAACCCGAAGGACCGATAAAGGCCGTCACATGGTCCCTGTCGACGTCGATCGACACGCCCTTGATCGCTTCCTTCTGCCCATAGAAGACGCGCACGTCGCGCGCCGTCATCTTCGGGTTGGCGGGCATCAGGTGCTTTTGTTCTTCGGTCAAGTTTACCACCGTTTTTCGAACTTGTTGCGCAGGTAGATAGCCAGGCCGTTCATCGCCAGCAGGAACACCAGCAGCACGATGATCGCAGCGCTCGTCTTTTCGACAAAGCCCTTCGACACCTCGTCGGACCACAAATAGATCTGCACCGGCAGGACGGTCGCGGGATCGGTGACGCCGCCGGGCGGGGTGGCGATGAAGGCGCGCATCCCGATCATCAGCAGCGGCGCGGTTTCGCCCAGCGCGCGGGCCATGCCGATGATCGTACCGGTCAAAATGCCGGGCAGCGCCAGCGGCAGGACATGGTGGAACACCACCTGCACCGGCGACGCGCCGATGCCGAGCGCGGCGTCGCGGATGCTGGGCGGCACCGCCTTGATCGCGTTGCGACCGGCGATGACGATGACCGGCATGGTCATCAGCGCCAGCGTCAGCCCGCCGACCAGCGCGGCCGAACGCGGCAGGTGCAGCAGGTTGAGGAAGATCGACAGGCCAAGCAGACCGAAGATGATCGACGGGACCGCCGCCAGATTGTTGATCGACACTTCGATAATATCGGTAATCCAGTTCCTGCGCGCATATTCCTCAAGGTAGAGCGCGGTCGCGACGCCGATCGGGAAGCTGAGCGCCAGTGTCACCAGCATGGTCAGCAGCGACCCCTTGAATGCGCCCCATATGCCGACCTGGGTCGGGTCGGTGCCATCGCTCGACGACAGGAAGGTCCAGTTCAGGCCGGTCGAAACCAGGCCCGCCTGCTTCAGCCGGGCGACCGCGGCCTCCGCCTCCGGCGCCCCTTGCGTCTTCGTGGCGAGGTCGATGGCGGTGGCCGCCGGCACGCTGATCGTTTCGACGCGCTGAAGGATCGTGGGGTCGGCCTTGATGGCGTCGCGCACGCTGATCCAGGCGGTCGACGACAGCAGGTCGTCGGCACCCGGCCCCAGCGCCCGTTCCGCCGCCTGGCTGGTCACCATCGGCAGGTTGGCGTTGGCCAGCGCCTGGTCGGTGATCGCCGCCGGATCGAGCAGCAGCGGCGAGGAGGGAAAGTCGATCTTGAGCGCGATTTCGGCGCGGGTGAAGCCGCGCAGGCCGTTGCCGATCATCGTGACCAGCAGAAAGGCGAGGAAGGCGGCGCTGATCAGGATCGCGGCCAGGCCAAAGGCCTTGAACCGTCGCTCCGACGCATAGCGGCGCGCGATGCGCCGCCGCATCGCATCGGACTTCCAGTCGGTCGGAAGGCGTTCGGCCGCGCTCATTCGTAAGCCTCGCGATATTTCTTCACGACCCGCAGGGCCACGATGTTGAGCAACAGGGTCACGACGAACAGCACCAGCCCCAGCGCAAAGGCGGCCAGCGTCTTGGCGCTGTCGAATTCCTGGTCCCCGGTCAGCAGCTGGACGATCTGCGTCGTCACCGTGGTCACGCTGGCAAAGGGATTGAGCGTGAGGTTGGCGGCCAGGCCCGCCGCCATCACCACGATCATCGTTTCGCCGATCGCACGGCTGACGGCGAGCAGCACGCCGCCGACCACGCCGGGCAGCGCGGCGGGGATCAGCACGCGCTTGATCGTTTCGCTGGTGGTCGCGCCCATCGCCAGGCTGCCGTCGCGCATCGATTGCGGCACGGCGGCGATGCTGTCGTCGGCCATCGACGACACGAAGGGAATGATCATCACCCCCATGACGAGGCCGGCGGCCAGCGCGCTTTCCGAACTGGCGTTGTGGATGCCGATCATCACCGCGAAGTCGCGCAGCGCGGGCGCGACGGTCAACGCCGCGAAATAGCCATAGACGACGGTCGGCACCCCTGCGAGCACCTCCAGCAGCGGCTTCATCCACTTGCGCACCGTCGGCCGGGCATATTGGGTAAGATAGATCGCGCTCATCAGGCCGAGCGGGATCGCGACGGCCATGGCGATGATCGCACCGATGAAGATCGTGCCCCAGAACAGGGGCACCGCGCCGAACGCATCCTGATTGCCATAGCCCATCGCCGCCGACTGCGGGCTCCATTTGGTGCCGAACAGGAAGTCGATGGGATTGACCATCGCGAAGAAGCGCAGCGATTCCCACAGCAGCGATGCGACGATGCCCAATGTCGTGACGATCGCCAGCAGCGACGCGCCCAGCAGGACCCCCATGACCAGCCGCTCGACCCGCGTGCGCGCCCGGAAATCGGGCCGGATGCGAGTGAAGGCATAGGCACCGCCGGCAAAGGCAAGGATCATCGCCAGCGCCACGCCGGCGACATCATAGCGGCCAAGCGCGACGCGATAGGGTTCGACCAGTTGCCGCGACATCGGATTGAACCCGCCTGCCTGCGCCCCGGTCGCGATGGCGCGGGCCTCGCTCAATATCGCCGTGCGGGAAAAGGCGTCGGTGGGCAGCCCCTGCGCCGCCGGGCTGTCCACGACCGCCTGGGTGACGAGTCCGGGCGAAATATTGGCCCACACCGCCAGGAACAGCAGCGCCGGGCCCACCGTCCACAAGGCGACATACCAACCATGATAGCCCGGCAGGCTGTGCATCGCGCCACGCGGGCCGCTCGCCTCGGCCACCGTCTTTAGCCGTGTCGCGCGGGTGCGCGCGCTGATCCAGGCGATGGCGCCAAGCCCCGCCAGCAGCAGCAGGATCGCTGGTCCGGTCATGTGATACCCCCGGCCCGGCCGCTTATTTCAGCACCGAACCGTCGAGCAGCGTCAGCGACTTGACCGTCTCTGCGTTGGCGGCGCGCACATCGTCGGGCGCGGCGACCATGCCGCGCTTGGCCAGTGCCCCGTCAGGCCCCCAGTTGGCAGCGAAGGCGTTGAGAAAATTCTGCAAACCCGCAATGGCGGTCAGGTGCGCCTTCTTCACATAGATGTAGAGTGGCCGCGCACCGGGATATTCGCCCTTCGACACGGTCTCGTATGTCGCCTGCACGCCGTTCAGCGGAATGTCCTTGAGGCTGTCGAGATTTTCTTCGAGGAAGCTGTAGCCGAAAATGCCGATCGCATTGGGATTGGCGCCCAGCTTCTGGACAATCAGATTGTCATTTTCGCCCGAATCGACATATTTGCCATCTTCGCGAACGCGGGTGCAGGTCGCCTTGTACTCGTCCTCATTCTTTTCCTTGAGCGCCTTCATCGCCGGGTCGCTCTGGCACCCTTTTTCCAGGATCAGTTCGGCGAGCGAATCGCGCGTGCCGCTGGTCGACGGCGGACCGAACACCGAAATCGCGATGGCGGGCAGCGAAGGATCGACATCCTTCCAGGTCTGCGCCTTGTTGGGACCCTTGCCATAGGGATTGGCGGCCAGCGCATCATAGACGATCTTGGGCGTCAGCTTGTAGCCGGGGCCATCTTTCGATTCGGCAAAGGCCAGGCCATCGACGCCGATCTGGATTTCGATGATATCCTTGACGCCATTGGCGACGCACTGGTCGAACTCGGCCTTCTTCATCCTGCGCGACGCGTTGGCGATGTCGGGATGCTGCGCGCCGACGCCGGAGCAGAACAGCTTCATGCCGCCGCCGGTGCCGGTCGATTCGATGATCGGCGACTTCATGCCGGGATTGGCCTGAACGAACAGTTCGGCGACCGCGGTGGCGAAGGGATAGACGGTGGACGATCCTACCGCGCGGATCTCGCTGCGGGCGCCGCCCGCGCCGCCGCCGCCGGCTTCATCGCCGCAAGCGGACAGGGAAAGCAATGCGGCCGTCGAAGCGGCAAGAATGGCAAACGTCTTCACGGGAAACCTCCATTAACGCATGGCCGCGATTCGCCTGTCCGCCGCCCCCTTGGGCTGGTGCCCTAGCCATGCTTCGTCGCGCATTTGTGACACGCAGGTTTCATTTTGATGACAATGGCCCTGGGCATGGCGGCCGCATCCTCAAAATGTCGCTTCCGGCTCCGCCCTGTCCGGCATCGCCAGCGGCATCAGCACGGCGATGCTGGTCCCCTTGCCCAGCGTGCTGGCGATGTCCAGCCGGCCGCGATGGCGCTCGACGATATGCTTGACGATGGCAAGGCCCAGGCCCGTTCCGCCCATCGCCCGGCTGCGCCCCGAATCGACGCGATAGAAACGCTCGGTCAGGCGCGGCAGATGATCGGGGCCGATCCCCTCGCCCTCGTCGGCTACCGTCAGCCGGGCCATTCCGCTGGGGCCAGGCGCCAGCCGCACCTGGATGGGTGTGCCGGGCCGGCCATATTTGACCGAATTGCCGATAAGGTTGTGGAGCAGCTGCGACAATTGCGCGCGGTCGCCCCGCACGGGCGGCAAGCCGGGCGCGATGTCCATTTCCACCTCGCGTCCGCGTTCGCCATGGCTCGACCGGAACACGCCCACCACTTCGGCGACCAGTTCGGACAGGTTCACCGCCGCGTCGGGCGCGCGATATTTCTCCGCCTCGATCCGCGACAGCGACATCAGGTCGTCGACCAGCCGCTGCATCCGCCGCGCTTCGCCATCCATGATCTTGAGGAAGCGATTGCGCGTTTCGTCGTCCTTGCCCAGTTCCGGGTCGGCCAGCGTTTCGATGAAGCCCAATATGCCGGCCAGCGGCGTGCGCAGTTCATGGCTGGCATTGGCGACGAAATCGACGCGCATCTTTTCGGCCGCATGCGCGCCGCTGCGGTCGGACAAATGCACCATCCGCCGCGCCGTGCCGGACCCCAGCGGGACGATCCGCATCCGCCAGCGCTGATCGCGGGTGCCAAGGCCCACCAGTTCGATGACGTCCGCCTCCGCCATCGGCGCGCTGCTCGCCAGCCGCTCGGCGGCGGCGGGATGGCGAATGGCGATGCGCGCATCCTCGCCCACCACATGCGCGCCGAGCAGGCGCAGCGCGGCGCGATTGGCCCGTGCGATCCGGCCGCGCTCGATCAGCAGCAACGGATCGGACACGCCCTCCAGCATCGCGGTGAAGGCGGGATCGTCCAGCAGGTCGGGCGGCGTACGCGGCGGTTCGGACGGCTCCATCGTCCGCGCCGGGTCGCCCCGGGCGGCAATTGCCAGGACGATGACGCCGGCCAGCACCGGCAGGGCGATGGCGTTGATCGCCGCCCCCGTCAGCAGCGCCCCGCCCGTCCCCAGCGCCAGCACCGCCAGCGATCCGGTAATTTGCGACAGGTTCAGTCGATTCATGGTTACCGCGCTGGATTATTGCCCGCATTGCTGCGATGCACGAGACAGGATTGGCCCGGCTATGGCCGCTTTGGCAAGCAAGTTATCGGATCAGGACCAGATGAGCGATCAGACGCCACAACAGGATGACGATCGGGCCGACATGGCCGTTCCGTCGCGCCGTCAGCTGCTGATGGGCGGCGCAGCCGCGGCATCCGCGATCGTGTCGATCCGCCCCGCGCTCGCCAACACCGCCGCGTCGGTGCTCAACTGCACGATTCCGGTGCCCGATCCGGCCAAGGGCAATGTCCATATCAACCCCAGCGGCCAGCTCGTGCCCGCCGGCACCCCCGGCGCCTTCCCCGGCACAGGGCGCAGCTTCACCGGCGAACAGGTGAAACAGGCGATGCGCGGACGCCCCCTGCCCGGCACCAGCTATGGCCAGAACCAGGCCTATATGAACTATATCCGCCGACTCCAGTCGGGCACCAGCGGCTTTACCTGCTACGCCTCGCTGCAAATGCCGCGCTGAGGGCTGTTCCCTCCGCCCTCATCACGCCTTAACCTCTGCCCGCTACAGCGGCGGGGCAGCAGGGCAGGGTGATGACGACAGCCAATTATTATCGCGCCGAACCGCAGGAGGCGCTGGTCATGCGCCCGCTCGCGGATATCGTGCTGCTCTATCACCGCCCGTCGGGCCGGACGCATATGGTGGTCAGCCCGGTGCCGGAAATACTGGACGCGCTGCAACGCGATGGCGGCGGCACCGCGATCAGCATCCACGCGCGGCTCGCCCGCGACTTCGACCTCGGCCCGCCCGACGAAGCGCTGGCCGAAATCGCCGCGCACCTCGCCGAACTGGCCGATCTGGGGCTGGCTTACCTCAAGTGACCCACGCGATCTCCCTGCGCATCGGCCCCGCCACCTTCCGCGTCGGTTCGGCATGGCCCGGCCCGCTGCGCGATCTGGCGCGGCTCTATGCCGATTATCCCGCGCCCTTGGACGCGATCGCCGATTATACCGTGCGGCTGGAGCTGGCAGGATGGGCGCGCCGCTGGGTCCGGCCATCCATTTTCATCACCGGCGACCATGGCCTGGCCGACGCCGCGCCGATGAGCCTTGCCCATGGCCTGCTTGCCGCTGAAATGGGCATGAACCTGCAAATGGCGCTCGGCTGGCGGCGGCATCTGCTGCTCCATGCATCGAGCGTCGAAAAGGATGGGCGCGTGCTGGTGATGACCGGCGAGTCCGGGTCGGGCAAATCGACCCTCGCCGCGCAGCTTGGCGAGCGCGGCTGGCGGCTGATGGGCGATGAATTCGCGCTGCTCGACCTGCACAGCGGCGACATCTTCGCCTTCCCGCGCCTCATCAGCCTCAAAAATCGGGCGATCGACGTGATCGCCGGGGACGTTCCCGCCAGTCGCCTGGGACCCATGCTGCGCGGCACGGCCAAGGGCGACATCCGCCACCTGGTGCCCCGCGCCGATGCGGTGGCGCGCATGGACGAAGGCGCGCCGCCCGCGCTGCTGCTGTTCCCGCGTTTTGGCCATGCCGTCGATGTGCGGCCCGTGGCGCAGGGCGAAACCTTCATGCGGCTGACCCAGGCATCGACCAACTATGTCGCACTGGGCGAGCCGGGCTTTGCCGCGCTGACCCGCTTCGTGACGCATGTGCCGGCCTGCGCGATCGACTTTCCGTCGGGCGATGAGGCGATCGCGCTGGTGGAGCAATTATGGGCGGAGGCCCTTTGAGCGCGGCGCTGCTGGTCGCCGCGCTGCGCGATCCCGCCTCGGTCGAGCGGCTGGACGCGGCGCAGTGGAACGGCCTGATCGCGGCGGCGCGCGCCGAGCGGCTGATCGGCACGCTCGCCGTCCGGCTGGAGGGACGCGCCGTCCCCGAAACCGCAAGGCCGCTGCTCGCCGATGCCCGGCTGGATGCCGGGCGCGAGGCAAGGGGGGCGCTGTGGGAGGCCGACCGCGCCCGCGCGGCGCTCGCATCCTTGGGGGTTCCGCTGGTGCTGCTCAAGGGCACCGCCTATGCCGCTGCCGGCCTGCGCGCAGGGCAAGGACGCTTCATCGGCGACCTCGACATATTGGTGCCGCGCGACCAACTCGATGCGGTCGAAGCCGCGCTGTTCGCGGCGGGCTGGGAATGGGTCAAGCCCGATCCCTATGACGACGCCTATTACCGCCGATGGATGCACGAACTGCCACCGATGATCCATGCGACCCGCGACCGGATGATCGACGTGCATCACACCATCCTGCCGCTGACGGCGCGGCAAACGCCCGACGCGACGGCCATGATCGCGCAGGCGGTGCCGCTGGACGATGACCTGCATATCCTCTCGCCCGAAGATCGCGTCTGTCACGCGGTCGCGCACCTGCTTGCCGATGGCGATCTGGCCGGCGGGCTACGCAATATATGGGACATATATTGCCTGATCGCGGACCTGCCCGACCCCGTCCCGCTCGAAGCGCGCGCCCGGCGCCACGGCCTGCTGTCCCATGTTCGGCAGGCAAGGCGGCTGGCCGACGCCCTCTATGGTCAGCGCCGCCTGCGCCTCACCTCATGGGATCGGATCGTCCTGCGCCGCCTGCTCGCCCGCGACGGCTGGGGCCGGGAAACGCGCAAATTGCTGCGCTTTGCCTTTTTCCTCCGCTCGCACTGGCTGCGCATGCCCCCGCTGATGCTGGCCCGCCACCTGTGGACGAAGTGGCGCAAGGGCCATCGACCGCGATAGCGGGATGCAAGGCCGATATTGACACGGCCGATGCTCTCGATAGGAATGATCGCCACCGGGCAATTGCGGGCGCCCGGTCAGACGGTTGCCGTCCAAGTCCGCTCCCTTCGTCGCGGCTGCGACATTCGGAGCGTTTCCATGACTTCTTCCATCGCGACCCTGTCGCCCCCTCGGCTGACGCTGACCGCATTGTTCCTGAAATTCCTAGGCTTTGGCGCTCTCGCCTTTGGCGGGCCGGTGGCGCAGATCGCCATGCTGCGCAAGGCGCTGGTCGACGACGAACGGTGGATCGATCCGGCGCGATTCAATCGCCTTCTCGCCGTGTTGCAGGTGTTGCCGGGACCCGAAGCGCATGAACTGTGCGTCCATCTGGGGATGATCGCTCGCGGCCGGCTGGGCGGACTGCTGGCGGGGCTGGGCTTCATGCTGCCGGGATTTGCGCTGATGCTGGCGGTCGGCTGGCTCTATGCCGGCTGGATCGCCAACAATGCGCTGTTCGCCGGCGCGCTGCTGGGCATCCAGATCGTCGTGCTGCCCATCATCCTGCGCGCGGTGGTCCGCATCGGCCAGCATGTGATCGAGGACAGGCTGCTGGCCGCGATCGCGCTGGCCAGCCTGGCGGCGACGCTGGCGGGCGCGCCCTTCTGGATCGCGCTGGCGGCGGCGGCGGCGGGCTATGGGCTGTCGCAGCGGCCCGTCATCGCGGCGCTCGCCCTGGCGGTCATCCTCGGCGCCGGGGTTGCCATTTACGCGATCGCCACCGGCACCCTGTCGGTTGCGCCGGTGGATCGCGCCGCGCCGGTGACGCTGGCCGCATTGTTCTTTGCCGGATTGAAGGGCGGGTTGCTGACATTTGGCGGCGCTTACACCGCGATCCCCTATGTGCGCGCCGATACCGTCGGTCGCGGGTGGATCAGCGACGCGAATTTCCTCGACGGCGTCGCGTTCGCCGGCGTGCTGCCCGCGCCGCTGGTCATATTCGTGACATTTATCGGCTATCTGGCCGGCGGACTGAACGGCGCGCTGGTCATCACCGCCGGCATGTTCCTGCCTGCCTTCGCCTTTTCGCTGATCTTCTACGAACGGCTGGAAGCGATCATCGAAAATCCCGCGCTGCACCGGATGCTGGCGGGCGTGGCGGCGGCCGTTGTCGGCATCATCGCCGCCACCTTCGTCCAGCTTGGCGCTGCGATGGCGCGGGGGCTGGACAGCCCGGCGATCGCGCTCGCCTTTTTCGCTGTCGCGCTGGCGGTGGCCTGGCGGGTCAGGGGCGCATGGGTAACGCCGCTGATCGTTGCCGCCGGCGGGGTGGCAGGGTGGCTGCTGCTGCCCTGACCGCCGCTCAATCGCGCTTCAATATGTCCAGCGCCAGCACCGTCATCGCCTCGCTTGCCGTCGCGATGACCGCCTGCGCGTCCGGCGCCCAGAAGGGGCTATGCAGCGAGGGCAGGCTGATCGCGCCGGTCGCGGCCTTTGCCATCTGGTCCGCGGGCACGCCGCCGACCCAGAAGATGAAGCTGTTGATCGCCTTGTCGGCGCGATAGAACCGGCCGAAATCCTCGCCCCCCATCACCGGCGGCTTTTGCACCACCCGCCCTTGCGGGAAATGCGCCCTCAGCACGCCCGCCATTTGCGCGGCGAATGCGGGCGGATTGTAGGTCGACGGGGTGAATTCGTCCTTGACGGTGACGACCGGCATCTTGTCCTCCGGCATCCCCGCCGCGATCGCCTCGCCCCGCGCGATGCGCCTGATCCCCTCGATCAGCCTGGCGCGCGTCTCGTCCGAATAGCTGCGCACGGTCAGCAGCAATTTCGCCTCGTCGGGCACGATATTATGCTTGGCCCCGCCCTGGAAGCTGCCCACGGTCACGACCGCCGGGTCCTGCGGTTCCTGCTCGCGGCTGACCAGCGTCTGGAGCGTGGTGACGATGCGCGATCCCAGCACGATCGGGTCGCGCGTCGTCTGCGGATAGGCGCCATGGCCACCCACGCCCTTCACCAGCACATCGATACTGTCGACATTGGCGAGCGCATAGCCGGGGGTGTAGCCGATCGTCCCGGCTTCCAGATTGGCCGCGTCGTGGAAGGCGATGGCATGGGTGGGGCGCGGAAAGCGAGTATAGAGCCCGTCCTCCAGCATCGCGCGCGCACCCTTGCCGACCTCCTCCGCCGGTTGCAGGATCATGACCAGCGTCCCTTTCCACCGGTCCTTCATTGAAGCGAGCAGCCTGGCGGTGCCGATGAAGGCGGTCATGTGCGTGTCATGGCCGCAGGCGTGCATCACCCCGGTTTCGACCCCTTCGGCCGTGCGCGTTCGCACCTTCGATGCAAAGGGCAGGCCGGTCTGTTCGACCACCGGCAGCCCGTCCATATCGGCGCGGATCAGCAAAACCGGGCCGGAGCCATTCTTCATCACCGCCACGACACCGGTGCCGCCGACCTTTTCGGTGACATCGAATTTCAGCGCCTTGAGCCGCCTCGCCAGCCTGGCGGCGGTGGCGACCTCCTGCTCGGACAGTTCGGGGTTGGCGTGCAGGTCGCGATAAAGCGCCATCAGGTCCGGCAGGTCGCTGGCGATGGCCGCTGCGATAGGCGATGGCGCAGGCGAGGGCACAGCGGCTGGCGCCGCGACGACCGGCGGCGGCGGTGGCGACGGATCGGCCTGCGCCAGGGCCGCCGCCGGCAACAGGACGGTGGCGGCCAGCAGCGCGCTCAACAGGTCACGCATCATCGCATCTCCCTTGCTGTTGCCAGCATAGGGCGACTTATTGCGCCGTCCACCCGCCATCGACGGTGATATTGGAACCGGTGATGTTGGCCGCAGCGTCGCTGCACAGGAACAGGGCGGTCGCCGCAACCTGCTCGACGGTCACGAACTGCTTGGTCGGCTGTCCCGCCAGCAAAACGTCGTTCATCACCTGCTCGCGGGTCATGCCCCGCGCCTTCATCGTGTCGGGGATCTGGTTTTCGACCAGCGGGGTCCAGACATAGCCGGGCGAAATGCAGTTGGCGGTGATGCCAAAGGTCGCCGCTTCCAGCGCCACCGTCTTGGTAAAGCCGGCGAGGCCATGCTTGGCCGTCACATAGGCGCTTTTGAAGGGCGACGCGGTGAGCGAATGGGCGGACGCCGTCTGGATCAGCCGGCCCCATCTTTTCTGCTTCATATAGGGCAGCGCCAGCCGGGTCGTGTGGAACGCGCTGTTCAGGTTGAGCGCGATGATCAGGTCCCATTTCTCGACCGGGAACTCCTCGACCGGGGCGACATGCTGCATTCCCGCATTGTTGATGAGGATATCGACCCCGCCGAACGCTTCGGCGGCCTGCCCCATCATCGCCTCGATCTCGGCCACCTTGGTCAGGTCATGGCCGGAATACAGCGCCTTCGCGCCGCTCAACGCCTCCAGCGCGATCCGCTCGGCCTCGATCGCCGCCGGGTCGCCGAAACCGTTGATGACGATATTCGCGCCCTCGCCGGCCAGCGCCTTGGCATAGGCAAGGCCAATGCCCGAGGTCGATCCGGTGATCAGCGCGGTCTTGCCCGCCAGC
Organism: Sphingobium anseongense; assembly: GCF_037725245.1. Classification (NCBI taxonomy): domain Bacteria; kingdom Pseudomonadati; phylum Pseudomonadota; class Alphaproteobacteria; order Sphingomonadales; family Sphingobiaceae; genus Sphingobium; species Sphingobium anseongense. The sequence goes on from NZ_JBBJUL010000005.1 coordinate 231,102, forward strand.
GTCGCGCTCATGCCTCTTTCTCCTTCATGTGATCGGGCGCGTCGATGTCGAATGTCGCGCTTTTGCCGTTCAGGATGTTGCGGGCGATCAGGTCGCCCTTGTGCATCACTTCCTCCACCGCGTCGCGGCCCTGCGCCCAGTGGTCGAGCGCGGTCGAACGGGAAAATTCGAAATCGCGCGCTCCGCTTTCCCAGGCGCGGCTGCGGTAGATGAGATGGACGATGTTGACGGACGAACGGTCGAGCATGCCGCGCAGACGCCGCGCATCGGGATCGTCCCTGAATTCCGGCGGCAGCTTGTCGAGCAGCCGCTCGATCGCCTTGTGCTCGCGCCGCAGGCGCAGATACTGGTCGGTCACCTGCCGGGTGCGGCTGGAATATTGGATGTCCTTCGCGCGCGAATAGACGTCGGTCATCTGTCGCGGCATCGGCCCTTCGGCGGGAAACAGGTCGACCTGAAAGATCAGCATGTCTTCCGCCTGATGATCGAGCACATGGGCAAGCGGCGTGTTGGATACGATGCCGCCGTCCCAATACCAGCGCCCGTCGATCTCCACCGGCGGCAGGCCGGGCGGCAGCGCACCGGATGCCATGATGTGCCGCGCGTCGATCCGCGTGTTTCCGCCCGGTCCCCGCGTATCCCAATAGGCGAAATTGCCGCTTTCCACATCGACCGCGCCCACCGACAGGCGCACCGGTCCGTCGTTCAGCAGGTCCCAGTCCACACAGGCGTTGAGCGTGTCCAGCAACGGCGCGCTGTCGTAGAAACTGATCGCGCCCGACGTTCCCGCCGGCATCAGCAGGGCCGGCCACAGGCGGGGGCGGAACATGCCGGGCACGCCGAAGGTGGCGACCGTGCCGGCAGCGGCGAGATGCATGATTTCGCGCACCTGGTTGATTTCGGGCAACAGGATGTTGGGCATCCCGCCCGATACGGTCCGCCAGAATTTCTTGAGCCGGCCAAGCCGCCTGTGCGGCGGGTTACCGGCGATGATCGCCGCATTGACGGCGCCGATCGAAATCCCGGCCACCCAGGTGACGTCGATCCCCAGTTCGTCCAGCCGTTCGAACACGCCCGCCTGGAACGAGCCCAGCGCGCCGCCGCCTTGGAGCAGCAAGGCCACCTGACGGGGGAGGGGAAGAGGCATAGTCGCGCGCGCGCGGTTTGGCCTTGTCGGATTTTGAGGTTCGCTATCAGCCATGCTGCCGCGCAATATAGTGTTTGCAGCGCACAATCCAACCGAAGTTATGGAATGGAAATAGTCAGCCTTTTCAACGCGCGAAACCATGAGGCCGCGGCGGGGTTGTTTGCACGCCCGTTCGAATCGCGTAGGCAGGGGCACGATCGAGGAGAATGCCATGCGGCTGGACGACGAACAGGAAAGCAGCCATTTCGAGGTTCAGGACGGTCGTGGCGGCGGCGGCGGCTTTGGCGGCGGCCTGGGCATGCTGCTGCCTCTGGTGGGCAGCCGTTTTGGTTGTGGCGGCATCGTCGTCGTCCTGATCGTCATGGCGGTCATGGGCATGAATCCGCTCACCCTGCTGGGCGGCGGCGGCCAGCCTGTGGAAACCAGCCGTCCCGGCCCGCAGGAACTAAGCGCCATACAGCGCACGTCGCTTCAGGTGCTGGGGTCGACCGAGCGGCGCTGGGCGGATATTTTCCAGGCGCACGGGCAGCAATATCCGCCGCCTACGCTGGTCTTCTACAGCCAGTCGGGACAGTCGGGCTGCGGCGCGGCGCAATCGGCGATGGGGCCGTTTTACTGCCCGGCGGACCAGCGCATCTATATCGACACCGACTTTTCCCGGGAAATGGAGCAACGCTTCAACGCGCCGGGGGATTTTCCGATCGGCTACATCATCGCGCACGAGGTGGGTCACCATATCCAGACCATCGACGGGACAGCCGACAAGGTCCGCAATGCGCAGCGGCGCGTGACCGAGGCGCAGGGCAACGCGCTTCAGGTGAAGATGGAATTGCAGGCGGACTGCTATGCCGGCGTATGGGCGGCGCGGGACACCAACCTGATGGAACCGGGCGACCTGGAAGAGGGGATGCGCGCGGCCCAGGCTATCGGCGACGATACGCTGCAAAAGTCCGCCGGCCAGCGGCCGGTGCCCGAAAGTTTCACCCACGGCACGGCGGCACAGCGGATGGAATGGTTGCGTAAAGGTCTGGAGACGGGCGATCCGGCCCAGTGCGATACATTTTCCTAGGGCAGGCCGAAGGGTAGGGGGCTAGATGCGATCCAGCCGGCGCAGGAGATCGACCATGTCGCACGGCACATCGGGCCGCACCGCGCCAAAGCTGCGGCGGAGCGCGCTGCCGACCCCGTCATGGGGCGAGGGGACGGCGACATTGACGACGCGCCGAGCGGCATCGCTTCGCTCTCCACCTGTCCGACCATCGTTCATGCGCTGAAACTCCATGATATCCTGAACGGCCGGACCAGACAAAAGTTTCGGTTTATTGCCGGGGCATGGCCCGATAACGACAGTAAAAAGGGAAGGCGAGGCATGACGGAATGGACGCGACTGGAAGCGCGGATACGCGGCCATTCGCCATTTCTGGCGCGACAGCTGGATCGTTTCGCGGCCATCGCCGCAACGCTGGCGCTGGGAGACTATGAACAGGCGCTCGACCAGGCGTTGCGTGCGGGCGACGACGCGGCAAATCTCGCGCAGTCGCTGCGGCGGCGCAGGGGCGCGCTGGCGCTCGTAACCGCGGTCGCCGACCTGTCGGGCGCGTGGGACCTGGACCGGGTGACTGCGACCCTGTCCGATTTTGCCGATGCGGCGCTGGACGAAGCGATCGCCACCGCCATCGCCGAACGCTATCCCGACGCGCCGCCCGGCGGCTTTGCCGCGCTGGCGCTGGGCAAGCATGGCAGCCGCGAACTCAATTACAGCTCCGACATCGACCCGATCCTGCTCTACGACCCGCACGTCCTGCCCCATGGCCCGCGCGAGGATGTGGCCGACGCCGCCGTGCGGATCGCCCGGCGCGCGAGCGAATTGCTGAGCGCGCGCGATGGCGATGGCTATGTGTTTCGCGTCGACCTGCGGCTGCGGCCCACGCCCGAAGCGACGCCGATCGCGCTGCCGGTGGAAGCGGCAATCGGCTATTATGAATCGACTGCGATGGGATGGGAACAGGCCGCCTTCATCCGTGCCCGCGCCGCCGCCGGCGACAAGGCGCTGGGCGACTATTTCCTGCGTTCGATCCGGCCCTTCGTGTGGCGGCGGAGCCTCGATTTCGGTGCCATCGACGCGATCACCGACATCAGCCGGCGGATCCGCGACCATTATGCGCAGGGGCAGGCGCTGGGTCCGGGCTATGACCTCAAGCGCGGGCGCGGCGGCATCCGCGAGGTGGAATTCTTCGCCCAAATCCATCAACTGATCCATGGCGGGCGCGATCCGTCGTTGCGCGCGGGCGCGACACGCGAGGCGGTGGCGGCGTTGGCGGCCGCCGGCGTGATCGAGGCCGATGTCGCCGCCCGGCTGGACGAGGCCTATGTCCTGTTGCGCACCATCGAGCATCGCTTGCAGATGGTCGACGACCTTCAAACCCATGCGCTGCCCGCGCAGCCCGCCGCGCTCGACAATGTCGCGCGGCTGCATGGGCTGACGGATGGCGCCAGTCTGATCGACCTGCTGCGCCCCCATGTCGAATGGGTCGGGCGCAATTACGACCGGCTGACCCCCGCCGAACCGAACGATACGCTGTCGCCCGACGAGGACAGGCTGCGCGACCAGCTCATCGCGATCGGTTTCGCCGATCCGGCAACGCCGCTCGCGCGCATAAACGAGTGGCGCGGCGGCAAGGTGCGGGCCTTGCGCAGCGGCGCGGCGCGCGATGCGCTGGAACAGCTGCTGCCCGGCCTGATGCGGGGCCTGGCCGCCGCGCCCGATCCCGATCGCGCGCTCAACCGGCTGGATGCGATGATCGGGCGGCTGCCGAGCGCGATCAATTTCTTCAAGCTGCTCGCCGCCCGTCCCGCGCTGGTCGCGCTGCTGGCGCAGTTGCTGAGCCATGCGCCGACGCTGGCCGATGCGCTGGGCCGCAGGGCCGAACTGCTCGACGGGCTGATCGACGCCAGCGCCTTCGATCCACCGCCGCCGGTCGAACGGCTTGCCGCGCAATTCGCGATGCTCGAAGCGGGCGAGGATTATCAGGCGCTGCTCGACCGGGTGCGCCAACGCGTCGGCGACCGCCGCTTTGCCCTGGGCGCGCAGATCGTGCGCGGCGGCGATCCGCTGGAGGCCGGGCGCGGCTATGGCCGGGTGGCGGAAGCTGCGATCGCGGCGCTTAGCGAAGCAACGGTCGCCCAGTTCGAAAGCGCGCATGGCAAGGTGCCGGGCGGCGAACTGCTCGTCCTGGCGCTTGGCCGCCTGGGAGGCGGGGTGCTGACCCATGCATCCGACCTGGACCTGATCTTCCTGTTCACGGGCAGCTTCGAATCCGAGTCCGATGGCGCCAAGCCGCTTGGCGCAACCCAATATTTCAACCGGCTCGCCCAGCGCATCACCAACGCCCTGTCGGTCGCGACCGCGGCGGGACCGTTGTACGAAGTCGATACCCGGCTGCGGCCTTCGGGGGCGCAGGGGCTGCTGGCCGCCAGCCTGGACAGTTTCGACCGCTACCAGCGGGAAGAGGCGTGGGCATGGGAGCATCTGGCGCTGACCCGCGCGCGACCGGTGTTCGGATCGCCCGAAGCGCGCGCGCGCCTGCAGGCGGTGCTGGACGACACATTCCATCGCTCGCGCGACAGTGCCGATCTGGCGCGGCAGGCGGTCAAGATGCGCGGCGACATCGCCACCCACAAGCCGCCGGCATCCGAACTGGACGTCAAGCTGGTTCCCGGCGGGCTGGTCGACCTGGAATTCCTGATCCACGTCGCCCAGTTCCGGCACGACATGGCATTCGACCCGGATCTCGGCGTGGCGCTGCGCATGCTGGTCGCTGCCGGGCATCTGCCGGCCGATCTGGTGCCCGCCCATGACCTGTGCACGCGTTTTCTGGTCGTGTCCCGTCTGGTGTCGCCAGGATCGACCGAACCGCCACAGGCGACGCAGGCATTGGTGGCGCAGGCATGCGGCGCGGCCGACTGGGACGCATTGCTTGCAAGCTATCGACAGGCGCGGCAAAGCATCGGCGCGCAATGGCAGGCCGTGGTGGCCGCCTGCGGGGAGACGGCATGATGCTGACGAAGGGCGACAATGCGCCGAACGTGACGCTCAAGGACAGCGATGGCGGTGATTTCACCCTCGAACGCTATCGCGGCAAGCCGCTGGTCGTCTATTTCTATCCCAAGGCCGATACGCCGGGCTGCACCAATGAAGCCAAGGATTTCACGACGCTGGCCGATGCCTTCGCCAGCGCCGGCGTGCCCGTGATCGGGGTATCGCGCGACACGCCCGCCAAGCTGAAAAAATTCGCGGCAAAATACGGCCTTGCGGTCATATTGGCGTCGGACGAGGGCGGGGAATTTTGCGAGGCGTTCGGCACCTGGGTCGAAAAGTCGCTCTATGGCCGCAAATATATGGGGGTCGAGCGCGCGACCTTCCTGGTCGGCGCGGACGGCGTCGTTCAAACAGTGTGGCCAAAGGTGAAGGTCAAGGGCCATGCGCAGGCGGTGCTGGAGGCGGTGCAGGCGCTTTGACGGCGGCGCTTTCGGCGGCCAGCGTCAGCGAAGCGTGCCGCACGGTCATGCTGACCGCCGATCCGCGCGGCAAGGCGATGGCGGCGCGGGCAGCGGCGCGCGACTGGCGACTGGCGACTGGGACGGTTGGCGCACCGGTTCGACATCGCCATGCCCGACCGGCCGGCGCGACCCGAACGGCCCGAACTGTTGCCGCCATCCAGAATGCCCCGGCGCGGCAAGGGCGGATCGGTCCGCGCGCGGATCGCCATGCTTCATGCGCTCGCCCATATCGAATTCGTTGCCATCGACCTCGCCTTCGACCTGATCGGGCGGTTCGGCGCGGTCTTTCCGGCGGCCTTTGTCGATGACTGGATGCGCGTCGGCGCGGACGAAGCGATGCATTTCGCGCTGATCGACCGGCGCCTGCATGCCATGGGCAGCCGCTATGGCGCGTTGCCCGCGCATGACGGCCTGTGGGAAGCGGCGCGGGCGACCGCCGGCGACGCGCTCGCGCGGCTGGCGATCGTGCCGATGGTGCTGGAAGCGCGCGCGCTCGACATCACGCCGGCGACGATCCTGCGCTTCCAGCAGGCGGGGGACGCGGTTTCCGCGCGGATGCTCGGGCGCATCCTGCGCGACGAAATTCGCCATGTCGCGGTAGGGACGAAATGGTTCCATGCAGAGACGAACAGATTGGGGCTGGAGCCGACCAAATCCTACCAATTGCTTGTAAAACAGCATTTTCGCGGAATGATTAAGCCTCCGTTCAACGACTCAGCGCGCGATGAGGCCGGTTTAACGCGGGAATTCTATGCCGCGCTTGCGCAATGAGTGCGGATTTGCACTCTGCATCGCACGGGGGCAGTTCACACTGCTTTGATAAACGGGGAAGCACACCACGGCGGACAAGCGCCGGGTGGATTAGTCGGGGTCTGCATGGTTACTTCTCTCAAGTTCAACACGCGCATTTCTCATTGGTTCCGGGGGTTTTCAAAAAGGGTTCAGCTTTTCGCAGCCGCCGGCGCGATCAGCCTGTTGTGCGCCGCGGCACCCGCTCATGCCACCGACGACGATGATCCCTATGGCGATGTGACCGAAGCCAGCGCCAGCACGCTGGGCCAGGCCGACGCCGGCTTTGCCAATCTTTTCAGCAGCCTTCGCCGCCTTGATGGCGTGACCCGCTCGACCGCCTATATCCCGTCGGGCCGCCCGGTCGCCAAGCTGGTGCTGACCTCCAATTTCGGCGTCCGTTCCGACCCGTTCAACGGCGGCGCGCGGATGCACAAGGGCATCGACATTCCCGGCCGTATCGGCACGCCCATCTATGCGACCGCCGACGGCATCGTCAGCCGCGCCGGCTGGGCCAGCGGCTATGGCAACCTCGTCCAGATCTCGCACGGCAACGGGATGGAAACGCGCTATGGCCATATGTCCAAGCTGATCGTGGCGGCCAACAGCTTCGTGCGGCGCGGCCAGATCATCGGCCTGATGGGGTCGACCGGCCGTTCGACCGGCAGCCACCTTCATTATGAAGTGCGTGTCGACGGCGCGGCGATCAACCCGCTGCCCTTCGTCGCCGGCCCCGATTATCTGATCGCGATGAACACCAAGCCGCCGGTTGCCATGGGCGGTCCCACGAAGGCCGACGAGCGCAAGGCCGACTGACGCCCCAGCCGACCGGACCATCTCCCCCCGGCTTTTGCAAAGGCCCGGCAGCGCATGGCTTGCCGGGCCTTTTGCTTGTCCCTATCTAGGGGGCATGACAGACATCGACCTGACGCCCTCCGCCGCCGCGCGCGTCGCCGCAATCGCCGCCAAGCAGGGCAAGCCCGCGATCCTGCGGCTGGCGGTCGAAGGCGGGGGCTGTTCGGGCTTTCAATATCGATTTGGACTGGCCGACGCGATCGAAAGCGACGATCTGGCGGTCGAACGGGACGGCGTGACGCTGGTGGTCGATGATGTCAGCCTGGATCTGGTGCGCGGATCGGCGGTCGATTATGTGTCGGATCTGGGCGGGGCGGCGTTCAAGGTGACCAATCCCAACGCGACCGCCGGGTGCGGTTGCGGCACCAGCTTTTCGGTCTGATCCTTGTCCCGGATGCGCGTCGCCACCTTCAACATCAACGGCATCAAGGCGCGGCTGCCCCGCCTGGTCGAATGGCTGGGCGAAACCCGGCCCGACGTCGCCTGTCTCCAGGAAATCAAGACCTCGGACGAAAGCTTTCCGGTCAAGGATATCGAGGCGGCCGGCTATGGCGTGATCTGGCACGGGCAAAAGGGGTTCAACGGCGTCGCCATCCTGGCGCGCGGTGAAACCCCGGTGGAAGTGCGCCGCGGGCTGGAAGGCGAGCCGGAGGACGAGCATAGCCGCTATATCGAAGCCGACGTGAAGGGCGTGCGCGTCGCCAGCATCTATCTGCCCAACGGCAATCCGCAGCCCGGACCGAAATTCGACTATAAGCTGCGCTGGATGAAGCGGCTGCGTGACCGCGCGGCGGAAATCTGGGCGGAGGAAGTGCCCGCGGTGCTGGCGGGCGACTATAATGTCATTCCGCGCGACGCCGACACCTTCTCGGTCACGGCGATGCAGGACGACGCGCTGATGCAGCCAGAAAGCCGCGCCGCCTATCGCCGGTTGCTGGGCGACGGCTGGACCGACGCGATCCTCAGCCGCCATCCCAATGGCGGCGTGTGGACCTTCTGGGACTATCAGGCGAACAGCTGGCCGCGCGACGCCGGTTTTCGCATCGACCATCTGCTGCTCAGCCCGGCGGCGGCCGACCGGATGATCGACGCGCAGGTCGACAAGGACTTTCGCGGCCGGGAAAGGGCCAGCGACCATGCGCCGACCTGGGTGGAGCTGCGCGCGGCATAGCGCGCCAAAACCGTCATCCGGCCTGACAATTGGTGACGCATGGCCTTCCGCTTCGCCTCACAATGTCGCATATAGGGAAGACCGCATCAAAAGGACCAAGCGATGACACAGGATACCCCCGAACAGCCCCAGCCCGCCCGTTCGCGCGCGGTTTTCTCGCAGGAGGATTTCGGCCTCATCCGCACCGCCATCGCGCATTATCTGCGCGAGGTTCAGGATCAGCCGGAATCGGTGAAATATGCCAATCTCTATCACCGGCTGGGGCGCGTCGCATAAGCCAGCCGGCATGAACATCGCCGCCGTTCCCGCCCGCGCGGGGACGGCCGGATACGCGCAACCCGCGCAGCCGTCCGCCCGTTTCGGCGCACAGGCCCTGCGGAAGGTTCAGGCTTGGTCGATGACCAGCCCCGAAATTTCGTTGGCGACATCCTTGAAACGTCCCGTCACCTTTTCGAGATGCCCGTAGATTTCGTTGCCTGCGACAAAATCCATCGGGTCGCCCTGCCGCGCCCGTTCATAGAGCGCCTTGCGCCCCGCTTCGTACAGGCTGTCGGCGTGGGATTCCAGCGTCGCCAGCCGCTCGGTCAGGGCATAGAGCCGCGCGCCGTTGACGTTGAGCGAACGCAGCAGCGGCACCGCTTGGGCGGTGATCCGCGCGGACTCGAGGATCAGCGCGCTCATATCCTGCATCTGCGGCGCGAATTCGGTGATCTCGAACAGCGCGATCGCCTTGGCGGTCCGGTGCATCCGGTCGACGGCATCGTCGATCGCCCTGATGAGGCTGACGATCAGGCTGCGATCGAACGGGGCAGCGAGGCAGCGGGCATCCTGCAACAGGTCGCGGATGATGGCGCCGGCCTCATCGGCCCGGTCGGCAATCTCCTGGATGTGCGCGGCCACGTCGGGCCCGCCCTTGAACAGTTTGGCAAGCGCATCCGCGCCGGCGATCAGCAACGCGGCAAGATCATCGAACTGGTCGAAAAAGCGGCCCTGCGCGGGCGGCAGCGTTTGAAACCAGCGCAGCGTCGGCATCCTTCCGCGTCCAACCTCCTCCAACCATAACAGCATCCGCGCCAGCCGGCCCGGCTCCTGCGGCGGATGGCGAAAGGCGGCAATGATCGACTGCAGGTCGGGTTCCTGAACCGCGCGGGCGGCTTCGGCGACCGGGAACCAGCGCAATTCGCGCTGGCCCTGTTCGGGCCACTGCTTCAATTGTCCGGTCACCGCTAGCGGAAATACCTCCACCGTCGCTTCGCGCGCGTCGCCGCTGCGCCGCCGCTTGTCGTAGCGATAGCGGCCAAGCGACGCGGGGCAGGCGATGCCGTGGATGCCCGCTTCCTCATAGGCTTCCAGTTCGGCGGCACGATGGCCCGGCAGCCCCTTGATCCGGTTGCCCTTGGGGATGACCCAGCGCCGGGTGTCGCGCGATGTGATCAGCAGGATCCGCATCGCTCCGTCGGCGGTGGTGCTATAGGGTAGGGCGGCGACCTGTTGCATAAGCCGCTTGTAATGAAAATGTCATAATTCGCAACGTGTGGGCCTGTGCCCCGTCCTACTCGACGAACGTCAGCGACAGATTTTCGGCATTTTTGGGAATGTCGATGCGGCTTTCGTTGATGCTCGCTTCCTCGCCGGGCTTGAGCCGGGCGCGGTCGGCCCTGGTGGTCCAGCTGAATACCAGCCGGTTCTGCCGGTCGCGCAGCTGCACCAGGACCGGCGGCACGGGCAAGGATTGCTGGCCGCTGTTGACGATGCGCGCGCCGAAGGCGAAATATTCCTCACCGGTGGGCAGCTTGCGCCGTTCGGCGGGCTTGGACAGGTAGAACAGCAGATCGGGGTCCCCCTCGTCGGCGACCAGGCCCATGCTGACCGCCCATCCCGGCGGGCCGAAATAATAGAGCGCCCCGCCCAGCGCGCTGACTATCAGGAAAAAGGCGATCGCGGCATAGGTCCATAGCCGCGCCGGATTGCGCCGGGGACGAACCACCTCGGCCGGCGCGAAACTGTCATCCTCGCCGGGACCATCGGTTGCGGGCAGGGCCGACGCGGCATCGGCGACGGGGGCAGCGAACGGGCGCAGCGGCGCCGGATCAGCCTGCTCGCCCCGGACCGCGACCGGGGGATCGGCATCGCCATTTTGCTGCGCAGCAATCGGTGCAGCATCGATGTCGGCGGGTGCGGGTGCGGGTGCGGGGACGACGGGTGGTGACGCAGCCATGGCGTCATCGCGCTCGGGCGGCGCGGCGCCGTCCTGGAACCAGCTATGCTTGCACGCGGCGCATCGCACCTGCCTGCCCGTCGGTCCGACGGCGCTGTCCGGGACGATGTAGCGCGTCGCGCAGTTCGGGCACACTAGGATCATTTCGCTTCCTTGTCACGCCATTGCCGCAAGGGCAAGAGAGCGCGGCATGGAAGGCGTCGGGCTTTACGCCTGCCTGCCCGCTGTGCCATGGCTGGAGGTCGGGGAAGCAGGAGCGCGGCGGCACGACAATGTCCACCATCGTCCAGTTCGAAAATGTCGGCCTGCGCTATGGGCTGGACAGCGAAACGCTGTCCGACGTCAGTTTTTCGCTGCACGGGGGCGGCTTTTATTTCCTGACCGGGGCGTCGGGCGCCGGCAAGACGTCGCTGCTCAAATTGCTCTATCTGGCGCAGCGGCCCAGCCGGGGGGTGATCCGCCTGTTCGGCGAGGATGTCGTCACTCTCCCCCGCAAGCGCCTGCCCGGCTTTCGCCGCCGCATCGGCGTGGTGTTTCAGGATTTCCGCCTCGTGCCGCACCTGTCCGCCTATGATAATATCGCGCTGCCGCTGCGCCTCGCCGGCATGGAGGAAAGCGAGGTCGACGCGCCCGTTGCCGAAATGCTGGGCTGGGTCGGGCTTGCCGACCGCGCTCAGGCCCGCCCCGCCACGCTGTCGGGCGGCGAACAGCAGCGGGTCGCCATCGCCCGCGCGGTCATCGGCCGCCCCGAAATCCTGATCGCGGACGAACCGACGGGCAATGTCGATGCCGACATGGCGCGACGGCTCATCACCCTGTTCGAAGCGCTCAATCGCCTCGGCACCACCATCGTCGTCGCCACCCACGACCTGCCGCTGATCGCCCAGGTCGCCGATGCCCAGATGATGCGGCTCGACAAGGGCCGGCTCGCCGATCCCACCGGATCGCTGCGCTATCCGCCGCGCGGGCCGGACGCGCACTGATGGCGCGGGCCGATCGCCAGGCGCTCGCGGCGCGCAGCCGGCTGCTCCCCGAAGGTCGCGTTGCCGGCCCCATGCCCTGGATCATCGCGGTCATGATGTTCCTGACCATCCTGGCCGCCGCCGCCGGCCTGGCGCTGGATGCGGGCGTTCGCGCGATGGGATCGGACCTGGCCGGCCGCGCCACGGTACAGATCGTCGAGGCCGATGGGGAAGCGCGGGCAGCCGCGTCGCAACGGGTCCTGGCCGCCCTGCGCGGGACGAGCGACGTGCGCAGCGCCCAACCTGTGGAGCAGGCGCGGCTGGTCGAACAATTGCGCCCCTGGCTGGGCGAAGAGGCCGTGGACGGCGACCTGCCTATCCCCGCGCTGATCGACATCGAACTGAGGCCGGGGGACGCCGACGCCAGGATCGAACGGGTGCGCCGCCTGCTCGCCGGGATCAGCGCCAAGGCGCGGATCGAACCGCATGCCGCCTTCCTGTTGCCGCTCGCCGGCCTGCTTTCGGCGCTCGGCTGGCTCGCCATCGGGCTGGTCGCGCTGATGGCTATCGCCACTGGCGCGGTGGTGATGCTGGCGGCCCGCGGCGCGCATGACAGTCACAAGGGCACAATCGACATCCTTCACCTGATGGGCGCCACCGACGTCCAGATCGCGCGCCTGTTCCAGCGGCGCATCGCGCTCGATGCCGCCTTTGGCGGCGCGCTCGGCTTCGTGGTCGCGCTTTTGGTGCTGGTGACGATCGGCGGGCGGCTGGCCGCCACCGGCAGCGATCTTCTCGCCGGGGTGCGCCTGCCGTGGACCAGTTGGCTGCTGCTGCTGGCGCTGCCGGTGGGCGGGGTGCTGCTCGCGACGCTGACCGCGCGGCTGACCGTGCTGCGGGCGCTGGGCCGGTCGCTGTGATCGTTCGCATCGCATCGACCATGCTGCTGTGCTGGCTGCTGGGCTTTGCCTGGTTCGCGATGCTGCTGCCCCAGCCGCTGGACGGGCGCCAGACCGATGCGATCGTGGTGTTGACCGGCGGCGCGGGCCGGATCGACCGGGGGATCGCCCTGCTGGAAGTCGGCGCGGCCAAGCGGATGCTGATCTCCGGGGTCGACCGCTCGGTGCGCCCGGTCGAACTGGCCGCCGAATATGGCGCGCCCGAACGGCTGTTCGCCTGTTGTATCACGCTTGGGCGCGAAGCGATCGACACACGGTCGAACGCGATCGAAACCGCGCGCTGGCTGGAACGGCGCGACTATGCGACCGTACGCCTGATCACCACCGACTGGCATATGCGCCGCGCCGCGCTGGAACTGCGCCAGGCGCTGCCCGGCGAAGTGACGCTGGTCTATGACGCCGTCGCCAGCCGGCCCAGCCTCACCATGCTGGTACGCGAATATAATAAATATCTGCTGCGCCGCGCCGCCGCGCTTATCGGTATCTGAGGGTTTATGGTCGTCATCACCGCGCTGCGCTCCCTGTTGTTCTCGTTGCTGTTCTACCTGGGATCGCTGCTGATCGTACTGGCCGCGATCGTCGCGATTCCGTTCGGGCGGGGCGGCACGCTCCGGCTCGCCGACATATGGAGCCGCTTTCACCGCTGGTGCGTGACGATCATCCTGGGGCAGAAGATCCGGGTGGAGGGCGATCTGCCGCGCGGCCCCTATCTCTATATCGTCAAACATGAATCGATGTTCGAAACGATCGACCTGCTCTGCCTGCTCGACCGGCCTGCAATCGGCGCCAAGCGCGAGCTTTTCGACATACCGCTCTGGGGCGGCATCGCCAAACGCTATGGGCTGATCCCGATCGAGCGGACCGCCGGCGCGAGCGCGCTGCGCGCCCTGCGCACGGCGGCACGGGCGACGATCGCGCAGGGCCGGCCGATCGCGCTTTTTCCCGAAGGCACCCGCGTGCCCCACGGGCAATCGCCGCCGCTGCGCGCGGGATTCGCCGGGCTGTACGCCCTGCTCGGCCTGCCGGTGGTGCCGATCGCGATCGACAGCGGCCAGGTGTCGCCGCGCGGCGCTTTCCTCAAGCGGTCCGGCATCATCACCTACAAGGTCGGCGACATCATTCCCCCCGGCCTTGATCGCCGCGACGCCGAAGCCCGCGTCCACGCCGCCATCAACGCGCTCAACCGATGACGGCCTTTGGGCCGCGCTGGCCTAGAGCATCGTGCGCAAAAGTGGGAACCGGTTTTGCGCATAAAAGGATGCGAAAACAAAAACTAGAGCGCGCGTCCTGCGTCTGATTTAATGCAGCGCGCTCTAGTCGCGCAGCAGGTCGTTGATCGCGGTCTTTGACCGGGTCTGGGCATCGACCCGCTTGACGATGACCGCGCAATAAAGGCTGGGACCGGAGGTGCCGTCGGGCAGTGGCTTGCCGGGCAGGCTGCCGGGAACCACGACCGAATAGGGCGGCACCGACCCCATGAAGATTTCGCCGGTCGTGCGGTCGACGATCTTGGTCGACTGGCCGATGAACACGCCCATCGACAGCACCGCGCCCTTGCCGATGCGGACGCCTTCCACCACTTCGGATCGCGCGCCGATGAAGCAATCATCCTCGATGATCACCGGGTCCGCCTGAAGCGGCTCCAGCACGCCGCCGATGCCCACGCCGCCCGAAAGATGGACGTTTTTGCCGATCTGGGCGCAGCTGCCGACCGTGACCCAGGTGTCGACCATCGTGCCTTCGTCGACGAATGCGCCGATGTTGACGAAGCTGGGCATCAGGATGACATTCTTCGCGACATGGCTGCCCGCGCGCGCGAAAGCGCCGGGCACCGCGCGGAAGCCGGCGGCGCGGAACGCCGCTTCGTCCCAACCGGCAAACTTGCTTGGCACCTTGTCCCACCAATGGCCCTCGCCGGGACTGCCCGCGATCATGGCGTTGTCGTTGAGGCGGAACGACAGCAGCACCGCCTTCTTGAGCCACTGGTTCACCTGCCAGCCGTCCTGGACCGGTTCGGCGACGCGCGCCTGGCCGCTGTCGAGCAGGTTCAGCGCCTCGACCACCGCCTGCCGCACCGGGCCTTGCGTGGTCAGGCTGATGTTCGCGCGGTCCTCCCAGGCGGCGTCGATCGTGGCTTGCAGGTCGGTGCTCATGGATGCTCCCCAAGAATGTCGGCCAGAAAGGGCCGCAGATGGTCGGTTTCGAAATCGATATAGTCGGGATGATGCTGATGGCTGCCCGCTTCGGAGCCGTTGTTGACCCAGATCGTCGTCATGCCGATGGCCTTGGCGGGCTTGAGGTTGCGCGCCATGTCCTCGAAAAAGGCGGCGCGCGCCGGGTCGATGCCGTGCGTCCGGCATAGCGCGGCATAGCCCGACGGATCGGGCTTGGGCACATATTCGCAGGCGTGGATGTCGTGGATCAGTTCGAACGCGTCGCCCAGGCCCAGCCGGTCGAGCACCCGCCCGGCATAGGCGGCATCGCCATTGGTGAAGATCAGCCGACGGCCCGGCAGCGCCGCGATATGCGCATTGAGCGCCTCGTCCACTTCCAGGCGGTCCATCGAGATATCGTGCACATAGTCGAGAAACGCGCGCGGATCGATCGCATGATGCCGCATCAGCCCCGCCAGGGTGGTGCCATGCTCCATAAAATAGCGCTTTTGCGTGGCGCGCGCGACGTCCGGGTCGCACCCCAACAGTCCCTGGATGAATTCGCCCATCTTGACGTCGATCAGCGCGAACAGGTCCGCCTTTGCCGGATAGAGCGTATTGTCCAGATCGAAAATCCAGCAATCGACATGGGCAAGCGTGTGCAGCATGGGCGCGGCCTAGTCCGGCAACGGCCGCAGGGCAAGCGGATCGGCGCGGTCGGCCGCGCCGTCGCGGAAAAAAGGCGGCGGAACTTTCGCACCGGTCCCCGTGCCGGGAAAGGGGATCCGGCCCATCACCCGCACCAAAAAAAAGGCCGATGCTTTCGCATCGGCCCAGGCATGTTCGCAGGAGGAACATCGGGAGGCGGGCGGGCCTTGCCTCAACGGGCGGCCCGCCCTGCTCTAACTCAATAGTTGTAGGCGCGTTCGCCGTGGCTCGCGAGGTCGAGACCTTCCTGCTCCGCTTCGGCGCTCGGACGCAGACCGATGGTCTTGTCGATGACGAAGTAGAGGATCGCGCTGCCGACGCCCGACCAGACGAGGGTCAGAAGCACCGCCTTGATCTGGGTGATCACCTGGCCAGAGATGCTGTAGGCCGCGGCATCGAAACCCGCCGGGAAGACGGTGTAGTCGAAATAGCCCTGGCCGCCCAGCGCGGGCGAAGCGACGATGCCGGTGCCGATCGCGCCGACGATGCCGCCGACGCAGTGGACGCCGAACACGTCGAGGCTGTCGTCATAGCCCAGCTTGCCCTTCACGAACGCCACGAACAGGTAGCAGATCGGCGACACGACGAAGCCCAGGACGATCGAGGTCATCGGCGCGCCAAGGCCCGCCGCCGGGGTGATCGCGACCAGGCCGGCGACAGCACCGGTCACTGCGCCCAGCAGCGAAGGCTTGCCGTGGTGGAACTGTTCGATCAGCGCCCAGCTCACCGCCGCCGCGCACGTCGCGACCATGGTGTTGATGAAGGCGACGCCGGTGACGGCATTGGCTTCAAGGTTGGAACCGGCGTTGAAACCGAACCAGCCGACCCACAGCAGCGAGGCGCCGATCATGGTCATGACGAGCGAGTGTGGCGGCATGGGTTCCTTGGGGAAGCCGACGCGCTTGCCGATCATGATGCAGCCGACGAGTCCTGCGATGCCCGCGTTGATGTGAACGACGGTGCCGCCAGCGAAGTCGAGCGCGCCCATGCCCCACAGGAAGCCGGTGTCGGTCGGCGCATCCGGCAGGAAGTCCGGGCCGGCCCAGTACCAGACCATGTGGGCGATCGGGAAGTAGACTACCGTCAGCCACGCGACCACGAACACGATCAGCGCCGAAAACTTCACGCGTTCGGCAAAGGCGCCGACGATGAGAGCAGGCGTGATCATGGCGAAGGTCATCTGGAAGACGACGAACACCAGTTCAGGCAGATAGACGTTGTTGCTGAACGTCGCTGCATAAGTGGTTGCGTCGACGCCCATTAGGAACGCCTTGGAGAAGTTGCCGATGAAGGGCGAGTTGCTGGTGAAGGCGAGGCTGTAGCCCCAGCTGACCCAGACGAGGCCGGCGACGGAAACGATCATGAACACCTGCATGAGCACGCTCAGCATGTTCTTGGTGCGCACCAGGCCACCGTAGAAGAGGGCCAGGCCCGGAATCGACATCATGAGCACGAGGGCGGCCGAGATCAGCATCCAGGCGACGTCGCCCTTGTTGACCATGCCCGCCATGGCGGCGGCGTCGGGCGCCTTGATTGGGCCGGCAAGTGCCGGCGCGGCGGCCAACAGGGATACGGCAAGCGCCCCCATCAGGCCGCAGACTGCTTTGGAAATTTTCATCATTCCCCCCTTACAGCGCGGTTTCACCGGTCTCGCCGGTGCGGATACGCACGGCCTGACCGACATCGAGGACGAAGATCTTGCCATCGCCGATGGCACCCGAATTGGCGGCCGCCTGCGCGGCTTCGACCACGCGCGGTGCCAGATCGTCGTCGCAAACGACCTCGATCTTGATCTTGGGAACCATGTTGGTGGAATATTCGGCGCCGCGATAGATTTCGGTCTGGCCCTTCTGCCGCCCGAATCCCTTGACCTCGCTGACCGTCATACCGGCAATGCCGAGCGAGGAAAGAGCCTCGCGGACATCGTCAAGCTTGAACGGCTTGATGATAGCCATCACTAGTTTCATGTCGCCCCCTATTACTGGTGTGCAACGCTTAACCAGCAAGAGGCGTGCCAATTCATTAAACGGGCGTTAACGCGGGCATCTGGACCGGCGAGCCGAATTCATGCGCCGAAATTTTGGGCAGATGCGTCCGGCTGCCTCATTTTTAGGCAGGCGGACCGCCGCCGCCGCCTCCATCCCCTTGCCGCTACGGCATCCTCGCGTGAAGCGGCTGCGGAGCGTTCGGGCGAATCAGGTCGCGGTGCCGCCCACCGTCAGTCCGGCCATCAGCAAGGTTGGCTGGCCGACGCCCGCCGGCACGCTTTGCCCGCCCTTGCCGCACATGCCGACGCCTTCGTCCAGCGCCCAGTCATTGCCGACGCCGATCACCTTGGTCAGCGCGGTGGGACCATCGCCGATCAGCGTCGCGCCCTTGATCGGGTCGCCCAGCCGGCCATTTTCGACCTTATAGGCTTCGGTACAGGTGAACACGAACTTGCCCGATACGATGTCGACCTGGCCGCCGCCAAAGCTCTTGGCGAAAATTCCCGATTTCATGCCGGCGAGCAGCGCGGCGGGATCGTCATTGCCACCCTTGATGAAGGTGTTGGTCATGCGCGGCATCGGCGCGTGGGCATAGCTTTCACGCCGCCCGTTGCCGGTGGGTTCCACGCCCATCAGCCGGGCGTTCAGCCGGTCCTGCATATAGCCCTTGAGGATACCATCCTCTATCAGCACGGTTTCGCGCGTCGGCGTGCCTTCATCGTCGATGCTGAGCGAGCCGCGCCGGTCGGCGATGCTGCCATCGTCCACCACGGTCACGCCGGGCGCGGCGACGCGCTCGCCGATGCGCCCGGAAAAGGCGCTGGTGCCCTTGCGATTGAAATCGCCCTCCAGCCCGTGACCGATCGCTTCATGCACCAGCACGCCCGGCCAGCCGGGGCCCAACAACACGGTCATTTCCCCCGCCGGCGCGGCGACCGATCGCAAATTGACGCGCGCCTGCGCCAGCGCTTCGTCGATGGCGCGGTCCCACACCGCCTGTTCCATGACCCGGTCGTACAGATAGCGGCCGCCGATGCCGAAGCTGCCGGTTTCGCGGCGGCCGTTTTCTTCCAGGATCACCGACACGTTCAGCCGTACCAGCGGACGAATGTCGGTGGCGGTGAAGCCGTCTGCCCGGACGATCTCGACCACGGACCAGCTCGCCGACAGGCTGACCGAACATTGCGCGACACGCGGGTCGCGCGCCCGCGCGGCGGCGTCGATCTGCGCGCAAAGCGCGACCTTTTCCGCGAACGGAACCAGTTCCATCGGGTTGACGTCGGTATAGAGGTGGCGATTCGTGCGCTGCGGCGGCGGCGCTGGCGCCCTCTTGGCCGGATCCAGCAAGGTCAGCGTTTCCGCCGCGCGGCGGATTGCCGCTTCGCTGATGTCGTTGGCATGGGCAAAGCCGGTCATTTCGCCCGACACCCCGCGCAGGCCGAACCCCGCATCGGTCGAATAGTCGGCGGTCTTGAGCCGCCCGTCATCGAAGCCGAAGCTCTCGCTGGCGCGATATTGCAGGTACAGCTCGCCATCGTCGCAAGCCGACAGCGCCTGGGCCGTCAGGCGGCGCGCGCCGTCGGGATCGAGCAGGCCCGCACGATAGAGCAGGCCACGGGCGTCGGTGAAGTGCGAGGACAGATCGGTCATGCCCCCGATATAGGGTGGTGCCGCGCCAGACCCAACGGAAAAGCGCGCGCGATCACTCCAGGCTCTTGCCCGCCTGTTCGGTGACGTCGCGCGACAGGCCGGGCTGCGCCAGGATTCGCGCCAATTGCGTGCGCATCTTTTCCGCGCGCATCGCGTCGAACCGCTGCCACCGACCGAGCGGCGGCACCAGCCGCGCCGCGGTTTGCGGATTCAGCCGGTCGAGCGCGATGATCGCGTCGGCAACCAGGCGATATCCCTCGCCCGATGCGTGGTGAAATGCCCATTGGTTGGCCGCGAAGGCGCTGTAGAGCGCGCGCGCCCGATTGGGATTGGCCAGGGTGAAATCCTTGTGCCGCGCCAGTTCCTCGACCTGCGCCACCGTGTCGGGATGGCCGGCCAGCGCCTGCGTCTGGAACCATTTGTCGAGCACCAGCGGATCGTTGGCATAGCGATTGTAGAAGATGTCGAGCGCCGCCACCCGCTCGTCGCTGTCGCCATTGGCAAGGATGGCCAGCGCCGCCTGCCGCTCGGTCATATTGTCGGCCCGGTCGAACTGGGCAAAGGCGATCGCATCGCCATCTGTAGCACCCGACGCGACCAGATAGGCGAGCGCGGTGTTGCGCAGCTTGCGCGCGCCCTTGGCCGCGGGCGTCAGCGCAAAGCTGCCAGCCCGCGTGCGCGCATGGATATCCCGCCACAGCGGTTCCAGCGCCGCGCCGATCCGCGCCTGCAATCCTTCGCGCGCGGCATGGATGGCATCGGGATCGACGACCGGCATCTGGTCGCCCAGATAGGCTTCGCTCGGCAACCGGATCGCTTCGGCGACAAAGGCGGGATCGAGCATCGGATCGGTGGCGACATGGCGGATCGCGGCGATCACCGCCGCTTCGTCCCCCGCCTGCCCGGCGACCGCGCCGACCAGCATGTGCACCATCAGCTGCTGCATCGCTTCATAGCGGGCGAACGGATCGTCATCATGGGCCGACAGGAACGCCAGGTCGCCCTGGCTGCGATCGGTATCGACGATCACGGGGGCGGAAAAGCCGCGATTGATCGACAGGATCGGCGGCGCGGCAAAGCCTTCGAAGGCGAAGGTCTGGACCGGCTCGGTCAGCATCAGCATCGTGTCGCCGCCGTGGCTGCGACGCACCGGATCGAACAGCGCGACGCGCAGCGGGATCGCCATCGGCGCCTTGTCGGGCTGCCCCGGCGTCGCCGCCAGGCTCTGTTCCAGCGTCAGTTCGGCAATGCCCGTGGTCCCATCATGCGCCAGCGTCGCTTTGACATGCGGTGTGCCCGCCTGTGCATACCAAAGGCGGAATTGGGTGAGGTCGATGTCCCCGCCCTCCTCCATGCACGCCACAAAGTCCTCGCAAGTCGCGGCATCGCCATCATGCCGCTCGAAATAGAGGTCGGTGCCGGCGCGGAAGCGTTCCGGCCCCAGCATCAGCGCCATCATGCGGATCAGCTCGGCGCCTTTGTTATAGATCGTCGCGGTGTAGAAGTTACTGATTTCCATATAGGATTCCGGTCGCACCGGGTGCGCGAGCGGGCCGGAATCCTCCTGGAACTGGCCCGCTCGCAGGATGCGCACATCCTCGATCCGCTTGACCGCATGGCTGCCCATGTCGGCCGAAAAATTCTGATCGCGAAAAACGGTGAAGCCTTCCTTGAGGCTCAGCTGGAACCAGTCGCGGCAAGTGACGCGGTTGCCCGACCAATTGTGAAAATATTCATGCGCCACAACCCCCTCGACGCCATCATAATCGATGTCGGTCGCGGTTTCGGGATCGGCCAGAATATAGCGCGAATTGAATATGTTGAGGCCTTTATTCTCCATCGCGCCGAAGTTGAAGTCGGCGACCGCGACGATGTTGAACACATCAAGGTCATATTCGCGGCCATAGACACGCTCGTCCCAGGCCATCGCAGCCTTGAGCGCCTTCATCGCATGTGCGGTGCGGGGCAGGTCCGATGCCTTGACCCAGATCCCCAGCGCTACCTCTCGCCCGCTCATCGTGACGAAGCGGTCGGCGTTGCAGGCAAGGTCGCCCGCGACCAGCGCGAACAGATAGCAGGGCTTTGGAAAGGGATCGCGCCACTCCGCCCAGTGGCGGCCACCGGGCAGGTCGCCCGCAGCGACCGGATCGCCGTTGGACAGCAATATCGGCAAGCGCGCCTTGTCCGCCGTCATCCGCACGCGATAGCGCGACAAGATGTCGGGCCGATCGGGGAAGAAAGTGATGCGCCGAAAGCCCTCGGCCTCGCACTGGGTGCAGAGCAGGCCGCCACTGGCATACAGGCCCATCAGCTTGCTGTTGCCCTCGGGCGCGATCTCGACCAGCGTGTCGATCTCATGCGCTTCGCCCGTCAGCGGGATGACCAGCGTCCCCGCTTCCATCGTCCATTCCGCCTGCGTCAGTTCGCGGCCGTCGACACTGACGCGAAGCGGCACCAGCCCGTCGCCATCCAGCCGCAAGGGCCGGTCATGCACGCCGTTGCGCGTGACGCTCAGCGACGCGCGAACCTGCGTCGCCGCCGGATCAAGATCGAAATCCAGCGCGATATCGGGCACCAGCCAGTCGGGCGGGCGATAATCGACGCGGCGGATAGGGGCGGGAGTGGGGACGTCGGAGTTATGCATGTCGGCCATGCCAGCAACCTAGGCATCGGGCAGGCAAAAGGCCAGTAGCACGGGCGACGGACCCGTCCGCTTTTGCTAGATTCGTTCCCCCGACAGCCGCTGGCAGAGCATGTCGAGCTGGTCGAGCGTCGAATAGCGCAGCGTCAGCGTGCCTGCGGCGGTCCCTGCCTCGCCATGGCCGATCTCGACCTTCAGTCCCAGGATATCGGCGAGATGCTGTTCCAGCGCGGCAATATCAGCATCCTTGCCGCCGCCGCCGCTGCGGGGGGCCGCCGCCGTCTCGCTGTCGCCGCCACCCTTGCGCATCTTGCGTACCAGTTTCTCGGTATCGCGCACCGACAGGCCCTTGGCCTCGACCTGCCGCGCCAGCGCCTCGCAATCGGGCACGCCGATCAGCGCGCGGGCATGGCCCATCGAAATGCGTTGCTCCATGACCGCCTGCTGCACGCCCATTGGCAGGTCGAGCAGGCGGATCAGGTTGGCGATATGGCTGCGCGACTTGCCGACGATGCGGCCCAGCGCTTCCTGGCTGTGGCCGAACTCGCCGATCAGCTTGCGATAGGCTTCGGCTTCCTCGATCGGGTTGAGGTCCTCGCGCTGGATATTTTCAACCAGCGCGATTTCGAGCGTTTCGGCTTCGTTGAAATCGCGGACGATGGCGGGAATACGGTGCAGCTGTGCCCGTTGGGCCGCACGCCAGCGGCGCTCGCCCGCGACGATCTGAAAGCCGCCGCCATGGGCGCGAACGATGATCGGCTGGATAACGCCACGCTGGGCGATACTGTCGGCCAGTTCCTGCAACGCGCCATCATCGAAATGGCGGCGCGGCTGTTCGGGATGAGGATGAATGAGCGCGATCTCGATGCTCTGCACCGCGCGACCATTGGCCGCTGCCGACGTCGATGACCCGGACGACACCGGCGCTTCATGGCTGGCGTCGCCCAGCAACGCCGACAGTCCCCGGCCCAGCCCATGCGGCCGCTTGGTCGCCTTCGTCGCCTCGCTCATGCCGCCACCTCCTGACGCGGCAACCGCGCGATCAGCTCGCGCGCGAGCCGCATATAGGCTTCCGAACCTGAACAGCGGAAATCATAGATCAGCGCCGGCATGCCGTGGCTTGGCGCCTCCGACAGCCGCACGTTGCGCGGAATGACGGTCGTGAACACCAGGTCGCCCAGGCACGCCCGGACATCGTCGGCAACCTGGTCGGTCAGGCGGTTGCGCCGGTCATACATGGTCAGCGCCACGCCCATGATCGACAGATCGGGGTTGAACCGGCCCCGGATGCGATCGACGGTCTGGAGCAATTGCGACAGCCCCTCCAGCGCGAAAAATTCGCACTGGAGCGGCACCAATAGCGAATTCGCGCCGACCAGAGCGTTGATCGTCAACAGGCCCAGCGAGGGCGGACAATCGATCAGGCAGATGTCCCAGCGCCCGGCGGGGGCCTCCGCCAGCACCCGGTCGAGCCGGTGGGTGCGTTCCTCATATTCGATCAGTTCGATCTCCGCACCGGACAGGTCCTGCGTCGCGGGAATGAGGTCAAGCTTGGGCACGCGCGTCTTGACCACCGCATCTTCCAGCGCGCAGTTGCCCACCAGCAGGTCATAGCTGGAATGGATACGCTCGGCGCGATTGATGCCAAGGCCCGTCGATGCATTGCCCTGCGGGTCGAGATCCACCAGCAACACGCGCAGGCCCGTCGCCGCCAGACCCGTCGCCAGATTGATCGCGGTCGTGGTCTTGCCCACTCCGCCTTTCTGATTGGCAATGGCGATACGAATCATCGGGTGCGGCCCTTCCTGCTGACGGATTGCGCCACGACGATCGCGCTTTCGGGATCGGTGACGCTGCGTTCCACGTGAAACGCACCCTGCCATGTCGGACGGACAGTCTCCAGTTCTATCTGCGCGTTTCGACCCTTGGGCAGCAACCAGAGCGTATTTTTATCCGCCAGATGACATGCGGATTCCAGCAATTTGGGCAAAGGTGCATAGGCGCGCGCGCTGATGACGGCAGCCGCCGGCGTCACTGCCGTCTCCACCCGCCCGCCGATTATGCTGACATGGCGCAGGCCCAGTTCGTCGACGACATTCTGGAGAAACGCGATCCGCTTGCGGCGCGATTCGATCAGCAGCACGGGGCGCGATGCCAATATGGCGATCACGATGCCGGGCAACCCCGCCCCCGCGCCAAGGTCGATCCATGGCCCTGCCCCGGCGCCGGCGGCGAGCGGCAGCAGCTGCGCGGAATCGACGATATGCCGCGCCCAGACATGATCGCGTGTCGATTGCGCGATCAGATTCTGTTCGGCCATACCCGCGAACAGCAGGGCGATATAGCCCTCCAGTTGCGCCGATGTTTCACGTGAAACGGCAAAGTGCGTGTCCAGCCAGGCTCGCGCCTCTTCTTCGGTCACGCCGCCAGCCGCCGGCTGTGCACCAATATCGCCGCCAGCGCCGCCGGCGTGATACCGCGCACCCGGCTCGCCGCCGCCAGCGTCTCGGGCCGCGCCGCTTCCAGCCGCTCGCGCATCTCGGTCGACAGTCCCCCTATATCCGCGAAGTCGAAATCAAGGGGAATGATCACCCGTTCGTTGCGGCGCAGTTCGGCGATCTCGGCATCCTGCCGTTCGAGATAGGGCGCGTAATGCGCATCCTCCAATATCTCACTGCGCAACGAAGCTGATATATCCGCCAGCGACGGCACCAGCTTCGTCAGCATCGCGGCATCGACTTCGGGGAAACGCGCCCAGCCAAACAGGCTGTGCCGCGCGCCGTCCTGCCGCACGGCCGCGCCGGCCCGCGCCATCGCGCTTGACGTCCACTCCACCGCCAATGCCTGTTCCACCGTCGCCCGCTGCGCCTGTCGATCGGCAAAGGCGGCGGCCCGGCCCGGACCGATCAGCCCATGTTCCAGTCCCACCGGCGTCAGTCGGGTGGCGGCATTGTCGGCCCGCAGTCGCAGCCGATATTCCGCTCGCGCAGTCAGCATCCGATACGGCTCGGTCACGCCCTGCAATACCAGATCGTCGATCATCACGCCGATATAGCTGCTCGCCCGATCGAGGATCATCGGCGGCTCGCCCACCGCCAGGGCGGCGGCATTTGCGCCCGCGACCAGCCCCTGCGCCGCCGCTTCCTCATAACCGGTGGTGCCGTTGATCTGTCCGGCGCAAAACAGCCCGGCGATGGCGCGCACTTCCAGCGCGGGTGTCAGCGCGCGCGGATCGACATGATCATATTCGACGGCATAGCCGGGTACGACGATCTCCGCCCTCTCCAGCCCCGCCATCGACCGCACCATCGCCAACTGCACGTCGGCAGGAAGCGACGTGCTGATCCCGTTGGGATAGACCAGATGATCGTCCAGCCCCTCCGGCTCCAGAAAGACCTGATGGCCATCGCGATCGCCAAAGCGGACGACCTTGTCCTCGATCGACGGACAGTAGCGCGGTCCCCGTCCTTCGATCGCGCCGCTGAACAGCGGCGAGCGGTGCAGCCCGTCGCGGATGATCGCATGCGTCCGGTCGTTGGTGCGGGTAATGGCGCAGGCCAGTTGCGGCAATGGACGCCCCGCCGTCAGCGGTGACATCATCCAGCCATCGGCATCGGAGGGCTGTTCGGCCAGCGCCGCCCAATCGATCGTGCGCCCGTCGATGCGCGGTGGCGTGCCCGTCTTCAACCGCGCAATCGGCAGGTCGAGCGCGCGCAGTTGCAGTCCCAGCGCGGTCGCCGCCCGCTCTCCGGTCCGCCCGCCGATGCTACTCTCCTCGCCGCGAAACAATCGTCCGCCCAGAAAGGTGCCCGTCGCCAGCACGATGGTGCGCGCGGCGACGGTTCGGCCATCGGCCAGATCCAGCCCATCGATCCTGCCACCGTCCAGCCGCAGCCCGATCGCTTCGCCCTCGATA
Source organism: Sphingobium anseongense (assembly GCF_037725245.1). Taxonomy (NCBI): domain Bacteria; kingdom Pseudomonadati; phylum Pseudomonadota; class Alphaproteobacteria; order Sphingomonadales; family Sphingobiaceae; genus Sphingobium; species Sphingobium anseongense. The sequence continues at coordinate 256,819 of NZ_JBBJUL010000005.1, forward strand.
ATCTCCAGACCCGCCTGCGCATCCAGCATGGCCTGGATCGCCGCCTTATAGCGTTTGCGGTCGGCCTGCACGCGCGGCCCCTGCACTGCGGCACCCTTGCTGCTGTTGAGCATGCGATAATGGATCGCCGCCTGGTCAGCCGCGCGGGCAATCAACCCGTCGAGCGCATCCACCTCGCGCACCAGATGCCCCTTGCCCAGACCACCGATCGCCGGATTGCACGACATCGCCCCAACGGTTGCGCGATCGAAGGTGAGCAGCGCGACCGACGCGCCCTTGCGCGCCGCCGCCGCCGCCGCCTCGCATCCGGCATGCCCGCCGCCGACCACGATCACGTCATAGATAGTCTGCATCCGCCGCCCATATCGTTTTTGCGATAGGCGGTCCACATGTTCCACGTGAAACGACAAACGCTATTTGCCGATGCAAAAGCCCGAAAACAACTGGTCGAGCATGTCTTCGGTGCCGGCCTGCCCGGTCAGCCGGTCGATGGCCGCCCGCGCACCGCGCAACTCTTCTGCGACAATCAGCATGTCGTCGGCCCCGGCTGCGGCATCGAGGTGGTCGGCAATCGCCGCTACCGCGATGCGCTGGCGCTCATGCAGTGCATATTCGCTTTCGCCGGGCAGCAAGGCTCGCGCGCGATCGAGCAGCATCTCCGCCAGTTCCGCCATCCCCTCGCCGGTCACCGCCGAAAGCCGCATCCCATCTGCGGCATCGCTTTCCCGCCGGTCGCATTGCGCGGCGATCAGGATCGCGTCGGCGCGGGGGGCGTCCGATGCCGCGCCCAGCCACAGGATCAGGTCCGCCGCCGCCAGCGCCGCACGGGCGCGATCGATGCCGATCGCCTCGACCCGATCGGTCCCTTCGTCACGCAGGCCGGCGGTATCGGTGAACAGGAACGGCACGCCAGCGATCGACGCGGGCACCTCGATCCGGTCGCGAGTGGTGCCGGCGATGTCCGACACTATCGCCGCTTCGCGCCCCACCAACGCATTGAGCAAGGTCGACTTGCCGGCATTGGGCGGCCCGGCGAGCACGACCCGTACACCGTCGCGCAGCCGTTCGGCGCTGGGCGCGGCAAGATCGCGGCGGACGTCGTCGACCAGCGCCCGGACGGTCGCGCCGATCCGCCGTTCGATATCGGCGTCGGGCACGTCATCCTCGTCGGAAAAATCGAGCGCAGCCTCGGCCATCGCCGACAGCGTCAGCAGTTCCAAGCGCCAGCGCGCGATCCGTTGGGAAAAATGGCCCTCGGCCATGGCGAGCGCGGCGCGGCGCTGCTGCTCGGTCTCCGCGCCAAGCAGGTCGCTCAAGCCTTCGACACCGTTAAGGTCGATCCGCCCGTTATCGAACGCCCGGCGCGTGAACTCGCCCGGCATCGCCGCGCGCAGTCCGGGCAACCGCGCCAGCACGCCCTGTACCGCCTGGATGACCGCCCGCCCTCCGTGGCAGTGAAGCTCGGCCAGATCTTCGCCGGTCGCATTGTCGGGACCGGGCAACCACAGCAGCAGTGCGCGGTCGAGCGGTGCGCCATCGGCGGGATCGCGCAGCAATCGGAGCGTCGCGCGGCGCGGCGATGGCAATCCCCCCGCAATCGCGGCCATCGCCGACCCTGCTTCCGGCCCGCTCACGCGGATGATCGCGATGCCGGCGGGGGGCGCGCCGCTCGACAGGGCGAAAATCGTGTCGGCCATGTCCGGCCGCAACCCGCCGCTACTTGTCCTTTTTGGAACCGCCCAGCCCGCCGCTCGCCAGCCCCAGGTCCATTATCCCCTTGAACATCCGCATGCTCGCATCGCCCAGCGGTGACATGGATTTCAACACCGTTTCGATCTGGTCGATGCTGTTGCCTTCGAAAGCGTCGAGCATCGTTTTCATATATTTATCATGCAGCGGCGTCAGATCCGGCAGGCCCAGAAAATGACGTGCCTCGGCCGGCGTGCAATCCAAATCCACGGTAACTTTCATCGCGCCGCGTCCTTTCACAAAGCTTGAACGCTCCTGATGCCGCAATCACGGTGCGATTGCCATTTGTTTTGCGGCCCACAGGTGACTTGCGCTGGACGACGAGCGCGCCATGATGCGAATCAGAACAGCAGGAAAGGATGATCATCATGGCCGATTTCGCGCCTGTCGCCACATTGGAGGGCGATGCCAGTTTCGACGCCTATGTCGCAAAGCCCGACGCGACCGCGAGCGCCGCGATCATCGTCATACAGGAGATTTTCGGCGTCAACGAAGGCATCCGCCGCAAGTGCGACAGCTGGGCCAGGGCGGGGTATCTCGCCTATGCGCCCGACCTGTTCTGGCGCGAACAGCCCCATGTCGAACTGGACGCCGACGTGCCCGCGGATTTCGATGCGGCGCTCGGCCATATGCAAAGGCTGAACCAGGATCAGGCGATCCGCGACATCGAAGCGACGATCAGGGCGGCGCGCGCGGCCATGGGCGGCAATGGCAAGGTCGGTGTCGTCGGTTATTGCCTGGGCGGCCGCCTCAGCTTCATGGCCGCCTGCCGAACCGATGGCGATGCTTTCGTCGCTTATTATGGTGTCGGCATCGACGGCCTGCTGGGCGAACAGCATGCGATCGGCAAGCCCGTCCTGCTGCATGTGCCCACCGCGGACGGCTTCGTTCCGCCAGAAGCGCAAAAGGCGATGCATGACGGGCTAGCAGCCAATCGCCATGTGACGATCCATGATTATGACGGGCTCGACCATGGCTTTGCCGCCGAAATGGGCGCGCGTCGTGATCCGGCGGCGGCGGAACTGGCGGACAGGCGCACCGCCGAATTCTTCGCCCAACATCTGGCGTGATGGCGCAGCGCGCCGATTGCCGGCGTGCATCCTTCCAAATGAAAAGGGCGGCCCCTCACCGGGACCGCCCTTTTCATTATCTTTCAGTAGGTTAACGGAAAAGCTGGAGCAACCCCACTTCGTGATCGGTGATACCGGTATAGATCATCGATCCCGCCACATACAGGATCACCAGCAGGCCGATCCACGCGATCCAGCGATAGCGCTCGATATATTTGGCGATGATGTTGGCGGCGACACCCATCAGAGCGACCGCGATAACCAGGCCCACCATCAAAATGCCGGGGTGATCGCGCGCGGCGCCCGCGACAGCCAGCACATTGTCGAGGCTCATCGACACGTCGGCGACCGCGACCGCCCAGGCGGCAGCCGCGAAACTCTTGGCCGGCTTCAGCCCCGAATGTTCGTCGCCGGTGACTTCGGGCGATCCGCCGCTTTCGCCGCCATGGCCGATCTCGCGGTACATTTTCCACGCGACCCACAAAAGCAGGACGCCGCCGGCAAAGACCAGGCCGATCAGTTGCAGCAATTGCGTCACCACCAGCGCAAAGCCGATGCGCAGCACCAGCGCGGCGATGATGCCGATCAGGATCACCTTCTTGCGCTGGTCGGCGGGCAATCCCGCCGCCAATGCGCCGATGACGATGGCATTGTCGCCCGCCAAAACGATGTCGATCAGGATCACCTGACCAAAGGCCAGCCAGGCCGAACCGTCGCCGGAAAATAGTCCCGCAAAATCAGTGGCGATATGGCCCCAGATGTCGTTCATGGCCGTCTAATCCCTTTGGCGGTCACTGGTTCATCGAATCGAAGAAATCTTCGTTGGTCTTGGAATCCTTCATCTTGTCGAGCAGGAATTCCATCGCGTCGATCGTCCCCATCTGCATCAGGATGCGACGCAGCACCCACATCTTGGACAGCTTGGCCTTGTCGACCAGCAACTCTTCCTTGCGGGTGCCCGACTTGCCGACATCCAGCGCGGGGAAGATGCGCTTGTCGGCGACCTTGCGGTCCAGCACGATTTCCGAATTGCCGGTGCCCTTGAACTCTTCGAAGATCACTTCGTCCATACGGCTGCCGGTGTCGATCAGCGCGGTGGCGATGATCGAGAGCGAACCGCCCTCTTCGATATTGCGCGCCGCGCCGAAGAAGCGCTTGGGGCGCTGGAGCGCGTTGGCGTCGACGCCGCCGGTCAGCACCTTGCCCGAAGACGGCACGACGGTGTTGTAGGCGCGGCCAAGGCGCGTGATCGAATCGAGCAGGATCACCACATCCTTTTTGTGCTCGACCAGGCGCTTGGCCTTTTCGATCACCATTTCGGCGACCTGGACGTGGCGCGTCGCCGGCTCGTCGAAGGTGGAGGACACGACCTCGCCCTTCACGCTGCGCTGCATGTCGGTGACTTCTTCCGGCCGCTCGTCGATCAGCAGGACGATCAGGAAGACTTCTGGATGATTGTCGGTGATGGCCTTGGCCATGTTCTGCAACATCACGGTCTTGCCGACGCGCGGCGGCGCGACGATCAGCGTGCGCTGGCCCTTGCCCTGCGGCGAAATGATGTCGATGACCCGCGCCGATTTGTCCTTGACGGTCGGGTCCTGCGGGTCGAGCGTCAGCTTGCTTTCGGGGTAGAGCGGCGTCAGATTGTCGAAATTGACGCGATGGCGGACCACATCGGGATCGTCGAAATTGACCGAAATCAGCCGGGTCAGCGCGAAATAGCGCTCGCCATCCTTGGGCGCGCGGATTTCGCCTTCCACCGTATCGCCGGTGCGCAGCCCGAATTTGCGGACCTGGTTGGGCGATACATAGATGTCGTCGGGCCCGGCCAGATAATTGGCCTGGGGGCTGCGCAGGAAGCCGAAGCCGTCCTGGAGCACCTCGATCGTGCCCTCGCCCATGATCTGTTCGCCATTTTCGGCCTCGGCCTTGAGGATGGCGAACATCAGGTCCTGCTTTCGCAGGGTCGAAGCACCCTCGACGCCGAGTTCTTCGGCCATGGTGACCAGATCGGCCGGCGCTTTTTTCTTGAGGTCCTTGAGGTGCATGCGCCTATGTCCGGTGAGCTGGAATATAAGGGGATATGGCCCGGCCGTCGATGGAATGGGGAATTCCCGCGCCGGGCGGCATGGGGAAATCCTCCCTTAGCGCGGACCGCGTCCAAGTCAAGCCGGACGCAGCTTTTAGCGCTCCGAAACGACCGCATGAGCCGTGACATCGGTGGACCGCGCGCCCCACGTCATGATAGCATGGCGCGCGACAAATCCGGGAGAGATGCCATGCGCCGTGCCGCTGCCCTTGCCCCGCTGCTGGCGCTGGTGATCCCGGCGCACCTCGCCGCGCAGATGCCGTCCGCCGCCGCACCTTCGCTGGCCGTTCCGCTCGACCCCGACGATCCCCCGGCATCGGTGCGCAGCGGTTCGCCGGCCGACGACCGGATGACCATCCCGATCCGCATCGGCCGGCAAGGCCCCTGGCATTTTGTGGTCGATACCGGGTCGCAGCGCACCGTCGTGTCGCGCGCGCTCGCCGACCGGCTTGGCCTGGCCAATGCCGCCAGCGTGACGATCATCAGCATGACGGGGCGCACGCAGGTGGCGAGCGTCGCGCTGCCCCCGCTCGCCTTTGGCGCCACCACGGTCCACGACATCCAGGCCCCGGTGCTGGACGGCGATCATCTGGGCGCGCCGGGCCTGCTTGGCCTCGACGGCTTGCGCGCCAAGCGGCTGCTGCTCGATTTTCGTCGCGGCATGATCGAAATCAGCGCCAGCGGCCGTCGCCAGCCGCGCGATCCCGATGCGATCATCGTCGAGGCGCGCCGCCGCGACGGCCAGTTGATCCTGCTCGATTCGCAGGTGGAAGGCAGCAGCGTCAGCGTCATCCTCGACACCGGCACCAATATCAGCGTCGGCAATCTCGCTTTGTACGACCGGCTGGCGAAGCGTCGCCGCGCGCCTGCGGTCACGCGGGCCACGCTGACCAGCGTAACGGGCGGCACGTTGACAGGGCTGGTGGGGGTGATCGGCACCATGCGGATGGGCGCTGTCACGCTCAAGGACCTGCCGGTGCTGTTCGCCGACGCCAGCCCCTTTGCCGAACTCAGGCTCGATCGCAAGCCGGCCCTGTTGCTCGGGATCAACGCGCTGCGCGGTTTCGATCGGGTGGCGATCGACTTTGGCCGGGGCAAGGTCGATTTCCTGCTGCCAGATCAGGGCGCGCTGATCGCCCCGCAACTCGCCGCGCTGGGTGCGCCAGCTCAGCCCTGACGGCAGCCGCAGCCCGGCGCGGCATCCTGGCGATAGGGCAGGCCGCACGCCCGGCACAGGCCATGGCTGCCCGGCGCCAGCCCGTGGGTTACCGCCACCCGCTCGTCAAAGACGAAACAGTCGCCCGACCACAGGCTCTCCCCTTCCGGCACCTCTTCCAGATAGCGCAATATGCCGCCCTTGAGATGATAGACATCCTCAAACCCCCGCGCCCGCGCCAGCGCGGTCGACTTTTCGCACCGTATGCCGCCGGTGCAGAACATGGCGATCCGGGGCGTGCGCCCCTGCGCCCGGATGTCATCGGCCAGCGCGTCGAACCAGCCGGGAAATTCGCGGAACGACCGCGTTCCGGGGTCGACAGCCCCCGCGAAGCTGCCGATCGCCACCTCATAAGCGTTGCGCGTGTCGATCACGATCGTATCGGGATCGGCGATCAATGCGTTCCATGCCGATGGTTCCACGTGGAACCCCGCGTCCCTCGCCGGATCGAGATCGCCTGCACCCAGCGTCACGATCTCCCGCTTGACCTTCACCTTCATCCGCCCGAACGGCATCGTCGCCGCCGTCGAATATTTGACGTCGAGGTCCACGCACCCCGGCAGCGCGCGCAGATGCGCGATCAGGTCGCGGATCGCCGGATCTGATCCCGCGACCGTGCCGTTGACCCCTTCGCCCGCCAGGATCAGCGTACCGCGCACGCCAAGGTCGGCACACAGGCGGCGCAGCCCGGCGGCGATGACATCGGGCGCATCGAACGGCGCGAAGCGGTACAGGGCGGCGACCAGAACGGGCAGGGGAACAGACGGCGTGGCTGACGACATGGCCGCGCCTATACTGCGCTTTGCGCGCCCTTGCCAGCGACGCCCGCGAAGCGCATAGGCAAAGCCATGGTTCCCCTTTCGTTCGCGGGTCACGACTTCCTTGCCCTGCCCGAAGCCGCGCTCTTCTGGCCGGCGCGGCGCGCGCTGCTGGTCGCTGACCTGCATTTCGAAAAGGCCAGCTGGTTCGCCCGCTTCGGCCAGTTCCTGCCGCCCCACGACAGCGAAGCCACGCTCGACATGATCGAAGCCTTGGTCGCGCGCACGGGCGCGACCGCGCTATGGTCGCTGGGCGACGCCTTTCACGATGCCGACGGCGCGCACCGCCTGACCGACCGCGCGCGCGCGCGCCTCGATCGGCTGACGGCCCGGCTCGACTGGACCTGGATCACCGGCAATCACGACGCCCTGCTTCCCGACCATCCGGGCGGCCGCGTGCTGGGCGAGGCGCTGGTCGACGGCGTCATGCTGCGGCATCAGGCCGACCCGCACGATCCCCGCCCCGAAATATCCGGGCATTTTCATCCCAAAATCCGGCTGTCGATGCGCGGGCGCCATGTCGCGCGTCGTTGCTTCGTGGGCAGCGCGCACAAGCTGATCATGCCGGCGTTGGGGGCGCTCACCGGGGGCCTGGACGCCGGCCATGGCGAAATCCGCCGCGCGGTGGGGGCGGGCGCGCATGCCCTGGTCCCTGTCGCCGACCGGCTGCTGCGTTTTCCGCTGATATGACTAACCTTACGTAAACCAGGTTTTAAGCGTTGCCCTGATATCACTATTGTAGAAAAACTTAGGGCGCACCATGCAAAAAACCGCAGAATTCCTAGCATCTCTTGCCATGAACAAGGTGTGGCAGCATAAACTACATACGATAATCCGACATGGAAAAATCCATGCGGCAGGAGAGGACAGCTTCATGAACAGCAAACGCCTTTGGCTGGTATCGGTTGGCGTCGTGGCTCTCGCCATGGCGAACGCACCGGCGCACGCGCAGGACCCGCAAAGTGTCGATCAGGCCGCCGCCGGCGACTATGGCCCGATCATCGTCACCGCGACGCGACGCGCCAGTCCCCTGTCCGACGTGCCCATCGCCGTGTCCGCCGTGACCGCCCAGTCGATGCAGAACAGCGGCGCGAGCGATATCCGCACGCTCAATCAGCTGGCGCCCTCGCTGCTGGTCTCCTCCAGCGGCACCGAAGCCAACGGCGCGGCGCGCATTCGCGGCATCGGCACCGTCGGCGACAATCCGGGCCTGGAAAGCTCGGTCGCGGTATTCATCGACGGCGTCTATCGCTCGCGCACCGGCGCTGGCCTCAACGAACTGGGCGAGATCGAACGGGTCGAGGTGCTGCGCGGCCCGCAAGGCACGCTGTTCGGCCGCAACGCTTCGGCCGGCCTCCTCAACATCGTCAGCAAGGCGCCCGAATTCAAGCTCAGCGGCAAGGCCGAGGCGACCTATGGCAATTACGACTATTGGCGGCTCGCGGGCCGCATCACCGGCCCGATCAGCGAACAGATCGCGCTCAGCCTCGACGGCGTCTGGTCCAGGCGCGACGGCTTTTACGATGTGGTTGACCGGGCGGGCGCGAAAATCGGCGACACCAATGATCGCGACCGCTATTTCGTGCGCGGCCAGGCGTTGATCGAACCCAGCGACGCGCTCTCCATCCGCCTGATCGGCGACTATACCAATCGCGACGAAAGCTGCTGCGGCGCGGCCTATATCGAAACGCGCGAACGCCGGCCGACCGGCGGCGGCACCTATGCCGACGCGCCCTTCAACCGCATCGTGTCTATCCTGGAAGCGCAGGGCGGGCCGATCCCGTCCGACCCCTATGACCGCAACCTGCGGATCACGCAGGGGCGCGAATATGTCAGCAAGCTGAAGGACTGGGGCGTGTCGGGCGAAATCAACTATGATTTCGGCGGCGCGAAGCTGACCAGCATCACCGCCTATCGCGACTATAAATCGCGCGATTACGGCGATTATGATTATAATGCCGCCGATCTCCTCTATCGCGATCCCGGCACCTTCCGCCAGTTCAAGACCTTTACCCAGGAATTGCGGCTGCAAGGGTCGGCGTTCGGCGACAAGCTCGACTGGCTGGTCGGCGGCTATTACGCCAATGAAAAGCTCGCGCTGGTCGACAATATTCGCTTCGGTGTCGACTATGGCGCATTCGCAACATGCCGTTTGCTGATCGGGGCGGGCGTAAATCCCAGTCCGCTCGCGGCATTCATTGATCCGTCGCAGCAGCGTTGCCTGACGCCCGTCGGTCGCAATTTAGCTACCGCCTCGTTTGGGGCGCTGGCGCCACTGCTCAACGGCGCGCTCGACGCCCTCTATAACATCAGCAACAATACCAATGGCAGCACCGGCGACGTAAACTCGCGCTATAGCCAGAAAAGCCGGAACTGGGCGCTATTCACGCATAATATCGTCCACATCACAGATCGCTTCGACGTGACTCTCGGCTTGCGCTACACACGCGAGAGCAAGCGATTTTCATCCGATCTGAACAATGACAACGCCACCTGCCCTCTGCTCCAGACGCGCGCGACCGGGCCAGACCTGTTCGAGCTGGCGACCGGTCAGATAACCGGCGTCCCGGCGGGGTCGAACCCGGCCAATCTGGCAGGCGGCATATTGACACTGGGATGCCTTGGCAACGGTTCGACCACGCTCAATGCGCTCGACCTGAACGACAAGATCAGCGACGGCGAATTTTCGGGCACCGCGGTCGCTTCGTGGAAGCCGATCGACGACCTGCTGCTCTATGGCAGCTATTCGCGCGGCTATAAGGCGGGCGGCTACAATCTCGATCGCTTCCAGCTCGGCACCACGGGTCTCAACGTCATTCCCGCCGTGTTCGCTCCGCGCACCAATGCCGATGTCACGTCGCTGCGCTTTGCCGCCGAAACGGTCGATGCGTTCGAAGTCGGGCTGAAATACAGCCAGCCCAAATGGAGCGTGAACATCGCTGCCTTCCGCCAGGAATTCAGCAATTTCCAGCTCAACACCTTCAACGGCACCAGCTTCGTCGTCCAGAATATCAACGGCTGCGGCGGCCAGCTTGCCGCCAACCGCAGCTGCGCCAAGGACGATGTCGGCCCCGGTCTCGTCAGCCAGGGCGTCGAGCTGGAACTGACCGCCAGTCCCGCGCGCAACGTCCGCCTTTCGGGCGGATTCACCTACGCCCGCGCCAAATTCGCCAACCGGCTGGTCGGCAGCGACGATGGCCGCGTCCCGCTCGATCCGGCCCTGTTCCTGCTGCCCGGATCGATCAACAGCAACGCGCCGCAGAGCGTGGTCACCGCCAGCGCCGCCTGGACCCCGGACATCGGGTCCACCGGCCTGTCGGCACTCTTCTATATCGATGGCCGCATGACCAGCGGCTACAATACCGGGTCTGACCTGTTCCCCGAAAAATATCAGGACGGCTATGCCGTGGCCAATGCCCGCATCGGCCTGCGCGGACCCGGTCAACGCTGGGCCATCGAATTGTGGGGCCAGAATATCTTCAACCAGGATTATACCCAGGTCGCCTTTTCCACCCCGCTCCAGTCGAGCGGCCCCGATCAATCGACAATCGGCCAGTTCGGCAGGCCACGTAATGTGATGGCCAACCAGCTCATCTCCGCCTATCTCGCCGAACCGCGCACCTGGGGCGTGACGCTGCGCGGCCAGTTCTGATGCGGCATTGGCGATGCGCGCGGCTCAGTCCGCGCGCATCGCCGTCGCCACCAGCGCCTCGGCCTCGATCAGCAGCGCGTCCTCGACCGCATGCTGCGCCACCTGCTCGCGGCCGATCATGATCAGCACCGGCACCGCCAGCGGGCTGACCCTGTCCAGCGCCTTGTGCAGCATCGTCCCCGCCGCCCGGTCGATCAGGTCGCCCAGCCGCCCGACATCGGTCATCCGCGCCCGCGCATCGGCCCAGGCGGCCTTGAGCAGCATGTGCCCCGGCTCATATTTGCGCAACACGTCATAGATCAGGTCAGTGGAAAAGGTCACCTGCCGCCCGGTCTTGCGCTTGCCCGGATGCTGCCGCTCGATGAGGCCGGCAATCACCGCGACATCGCGGAATGCGCGCTTGAGCAGGCTCGACTGTTCGACCCAGTCGATAAATTCATGGTCCAATATGTCGGCCGTGAACAGGCTTTGGGGATCGGTCACCGGCTTCAGGCTCGACACCGCCAGCGCATAGTCGTTCGACACGAAACCGATCGGCAACAGCCCCTGGGCGTCCATCCGCCGGGTCAACAGCATGCCCAGCGACTGATGCGCGTTCCATCCCTCGAAACTGTAGCACACCATATAATGCCGCCCCTCATGCGGGAATGTCTCCACCAGCAGTTGCCCCGGTTCGGGCAGCGCCGAACGGTGGCGCTGCATCTCCAGCCATTCGCGCACATCGTCGGGAAAGCGGTGCCACTGGTCGGGTTCGGCCAGGAAATGCCGCACCCGGTCGGCCAGCCGGGTCGACATCGCCATGCGCGTGCCGCCCCAGGCGGGCATCCGCGCCGACTTGCTGGTGCCGCGCACGGTCAGGTCGGCGCTGTCCATCTTCACCACTTCCAGCGCGATCCCGGCGAAGAAAAAACAGTCGCCCGGCGCAAGCTGCGCCGCAAACCCCTCCTCCACCGTGCCCAGCTTGCGACCATTGGCGAACCGCACCGCCAGCGCCGGCTGATCGACGATGATCCCGGCGTTCATCCGATGCTGGGTGACGAACCTGGGATGGCTCACCCGCCAGGTCCCGTCCGCATCGCGCGTCAGCCGCTTGAACCGGTCATAGGCCCTGAGCGCATAGCCGCCGCCTTCGATGAAGTGCAGCACATTGGTAAAGGCCTCGTCGGTCAGCGCGCTGTAGGGCAGCGCCGAGCGTATCTCCGCCAGCATCGCTTCTTCGCGAAACGGCGCGGCGCAGGCGAGGCCCATGACATGCTGCGCCAGCACGTCGAGGCCACCGGCGCGGAAATCGTCGCTGTCGCGCTCGCCCGCCTCGACCGCGTCCAGCGCCGCCCGCGCCTCCAGATATTCGAACCGGTTGCCGGGGATCAATATGGCTTCGCTGGGCGTATCCAGCCGGTGGTTGGCCCGCCCGATCCGTTGCAGCAGGCGCGAGCTGCCCTTGGGCGCGCCCATCTGGATCACGCAATCGACATCGCCCCAATCGACCCCCAGATCGAGCGACGCCGTCGCCACCAGCGCGCGCAGCCTGCCCGCCGCCATCGCCCCTTCCACCTTGCGCCGCGCCTCGATGGACAGGCTGCCATGATGGATCGCAATCGGCAGATTGTCCTCGTTCGCCGACCATAATTCCTGAAATATCAGTTCCGCCAGGCCCCGCGTATTGCAGAACACCAGCGTCGTGCGCCGCCGCCCGATCTCTTCCATCACCTGGGCAATCGCATATTTGCCCGAATGGCCGGACCAGGGAACGCGCCCATCGGGAATCAGGATCGCGACATGGGGCTCGGCCCCCGCCTCGCCGATCACCGCGCTTACCGTGTCGATATCGCCATCGGGCGCCAGCCAGGCGCGATAGCCGTCGACATCGGCCACCGTCGCCGACAGCGCCACGCGCCGCAGCGCGGGGTTGATCGCCTGCAACCGCGCCATCGACAGCGCCAGCAGGTCGCCGCGCTTCTGCGTGGCAAAGGCGTGCACCTCGTCGACGATCACGGTCCTGAGGCGCGCGAACAGCAGGAAACTGTCGGGATAGGACAATAGCAGCGACAGCGATTCGGGCGTCGTCAGCAATATCTGCGGCGGCCGCGCCCGCTGCCGCGCCTTGCGATCGGACGGCGTATCCCCGGTCCGCGTCTCCACCCGGATCGACAGGCCCATGTCCGCGATCGGGGTCAGCAAATTGCGCTGCACATCCACCGCCAGCGCCTTCAACGGCGAGACATAGAGGGTGTGCAGCCCCTCACCCGGATCGTCGATAAGCTGCGCCAGCGTCGGCAGGAAACCGGCCAGCGTCTTGCCGGCCCCCGTCGGCGCGACCAGCAGCGCGTGATCCCCCGCCCGCCCCGCCGCCAGCATCTCCAGCTGATGCCGCCGCGGCGCCCACCCACGCGCGGCGAACCAGTCGGTCAGGGCGGGGGGAAGGTCTGGCGGCACCGGACCTACTTAGGAAGCGGCATGGTCGACGTCACCCCACCCGGTGCAGCCCCGCCCCATGCGCCTTGAGCCACGCCCGCGCCGGTGCCGGGTCGCGGCCCAATATCCGCGCATGCGCCGCATGAAACGCCGCGCTATGATCCATGTGGAGCAGGTGCGCCACTTCATGCGCGACCGTCGCCTGCCGCACCCATGCCGGCGCCAGGATCAGCCGCCAGCTATAGCGGATCGCGCCCGTCGACGAACAGCTGCCCCAGCGGGATCGCGGATCGCCCACCGCCACCGACGCCACGTTCAGCCCGTGCGTCGCCGCCAGCGCGCGCGTTTCGGCCTCCAGCACCGCTCTTGCCCGCGCCTTGAGCCAGCGCAACACCCGCGCGCCGACCGACTCCGCCGCCCCGCCGACGATCAGCACGCCCTCCGCCAGCACGATCCGCCGCCCGGCATCGGCGCGCCAGCGGATCTCGACCTCATGCCCCTCCAGCGCGAACAGCGCGCCATCGCCCAGCGGCACGCCGTCGGGCCGCGCCGCCATCTGGTCGCGCACCCATGGCCCATGCTCCTGCGCCCAGCCGAGCGCCCGCTTGAGGCTCGCGCGCGCCGGCAGCGACAGCCGCACCTCGCCCCGCGCCGCATCTATCGTCAGGCGATAGCGCCTCGCCCGCGCCGACCGCCGCACCCGCACCGGCACGGCGATGCCGTCGACGATGATCGCCCCTGAATCAGATGTCCCGGTCGACAAGATGATTTTCCAGGTCGCCCGCGTCCACCTCGGCCACGGTCCAGCCGCGCACCGATTCGCCCGCGCGATGCACCGCCTCGCGATCGCCGCTAACCAGATAATGCCACTCGGGCAGCGGCTTGCCCTCGCCGCGCAGCCGATAGGCGCAGGTGCGCGGCAACCAGCCGATCTCGTTCACCAGCCTGGGCGTCAGCCGCACGCAATCGGGCACGAACTGCCGCCGATGCCTGTAATTGGTGCACTGGCCGCTGACCCGGTCGAGCAGCCGGCAGGCGACGTTGGTCGGATAGATCCGCCCTGTATCCTCATCCTCCGCCTTGTGCAGGCAGCATTTGCCGCATCCGTCGCAAAGCGCTTCCCACTGCGCGCGGTCGAGCGACGCCAGCGGCTGTTCCCAGAACTTCACTTCACCCATTGGCGCAGGGCGGCGAGCACCTTTTCGGGCGCGCCCTCATCCTCCGGCGTGCCCGGATCGTCCACCGGCACCAGCGCGATCGGCTTGCCGTCCGGTCCGAACAGATAGGGGGTGCGGCTGTGGCTGACCAGATACTCGCTCGCGCCCTTCACCGTCTCCTCATTGTAGATGACGACGAAGTCCTTGGCGACCCTGGCGATCTGTTCGGGCGTTCCGGTCAGGCCGACGAGGCGCGGGTGGAACGCCGCGACATAGGATTTTAGCACGGCGGGCGTATCGCGCTTGGGGTCCAGGCTGATCAGCATCGGCTGCACCCTGGCCGCCAGCGCCGGTTCCTCCTTCTCGAACTGCGCGAACGCCTGCATGATCCGTTGCAGGTCGACCGGGCAGACATCGGGGCAATAGGTATAGCCGAAATAGACGAGCCGATACTGGCCGCGAAAATCGTCCCAGCGCACCTGCTTGCCATCCTGGTCGGTCAGCGTGAAGGGCGCGCCGATCCGCGCGCCGGTCAACTCGCCCGCCACGCTGTCGCCGCTGGGGGAACCGCCCCCGCTGCATCCGGCGAGCAAGGCGGCGGCCAATATAGCGGGCGGCATGATGAAGGAAAACAGCGCTTTGTTCATGGCGCGTCCAGCCATGCCCTGCTAGACGCGCATTTGCAATCGCAACGGGGCATGGACAAATGACGCGACGCTTTTCGGGCTTGGCACAGGCGGCGCGCGCGGCGTTGCTGGCATCGATGCTGGTGCCCGCAGCCGCGCAGGCGCAATTTTCCAACGGCTACAATTTCCTCAAGGCGGTCAAGGATCGCGACGGGCAAAAGGCGACCGACCTGCTCGGCAAGCCCGGATCGACCGTCATCAACAGCCGCGACGTCAACAGCGGCGAAAACGCACTTCACCTCGTCATCGCCCGCCGCGATTCGACATGGCTCAACTTCCTGATCGCCAAGGGCGCCAATCCCAATCTGACCGACAATAGCGGCGACTCGCCGCTGATGGACGCGGTACAGGCCCGGTTCGAAGACGGCGTTCGCCTGCTGATCGCCAACGGGGCGCAGGTGGACCTCGCCAATGACAATGGCGAAACGCCGCTGATCCGCGCGGTACAGTTGCGCGACCTTGCGCTGGTGCGGCTGCTGGTGGCGCAAGGCGCAAACCCCGACAAGCGCGACAACATCGCCGGCATGTCGGCGCGCGACTATGCCGCCCGCGACAACCGCACGCCGGGCCTCGCCGACGCGCTGAACACCGCCAAACCGGCCGCGCCCAAGGGGCCGGTGCAAGGCCCGGTTTTCTGAACGCTCATCATCGGCTTCATCACGGCAGCCGGAAGACGATATTTTCCTGCTTTCCGGTGCACGCCGCCCCGCCCTCCGGGCGGTAACTGCTCCGATAGCGCACGCCCTTCGATATCTCCTTGGCCGCCTTGTTGAATATCATCGGCGGGTAGGCGATGACCGGTCGAGGGGTAGCGGTCGATCCATTGGCATTGATGTCGAACTCCAGTTTGACCCACCCTTCAAATCCCATCACCTGCGCCTCTCGCGGGAATTGCGCGCCTGAAATCCCGGTGCTTTTCAGGGCGGGCTGAACGCCGATCAGGGCGCATTGCTGTTCGGTCAGGCCGGTTTGCGCGAAATAATTCTGGGCAGCGTCGATCTGCCCGCTGGCGGCCGCCAGCGTCGCGCGCTGGAGCAGCGCATTCACCCGTAGCGGATGAGTCGGGGGCATTTGCGGGTCCGCCAAAAGCGCGTCCAGCAAGGCGGCGGCGTCGGGCGGCGCGGCCATGCGATAGCCGGGCATGGCGAGTATCAAGCGCAATGTCGCGACGCTCAACGGATTGGCAGCGACTGCGGGCGTCGCCAGCAGCGCGCGGCGCGCGGCCTGCGCACGCCGACCGTCCGTCGGGAAATCGGCCATGATCTGGCCCAGGCGCAGGAAGGTCGTGACCGGCGTGGGCGCACGCGCCGCGACCGCCAGTTCGCTTGCCCGCGCCAGATGGGCGGACCGCTGCTTGGCGGGAACAATATCTTCCATGCCAAGCCATGCCAGCAACCCTATCAGCGAATGCGTGTCGCCACCTGCCTCGGCTTTCCGCACGGCATCCAGCACGAGCGGCAGCCGTCGCGCCGCGCTGCCGGTTTCCGACCAGAAATCGGTGGACGTGCCTGCCCATTGCCGGAACGCAGCTTCGATGGGCGACATCACCGAAGCCGCATCGCCGGCGGTGGTGCAGCGCATTTCCACGCGCGTAGCGGCGCGAAACAGCAAGGGCACTGCCTGGGCATCTTCCGGTCGCCAGGCCCATGTCGAAACGGCACGCGCAAATTCCAGCGCCACCTCGCGTCCCCCGGTGGCATAGATGGGCGCGACACCGCCGACGGACCCATCGTCCCTCAGGCTGAATTCGACAATGGCAAAATCGTCGCGCGTCATCCCGGCTGCGCCGCAGGGCGGCGAATCCATGGCGGTGGCCTTGGCGAAAGGCGCATCCTTCATCCGCCCCGCGCCGGTATAGGCCAGATATTTGCGCGCTTCGTCCGGCTTGTCGAGCAACATCGCCGCCACCGCCAGGTCGGACCGGGTGAGCACGTCCGAGATATTGACCTTGAGGCCCAGCCCGCCCTGAAGGGCGAGCGCGCTCTTCAATTCGGCATAGGCCTGCGCATGCTGTCCCTGGATCGTCATGATGCGGGCGCGAAGGGCCATCATCGTGGCGATCTGATCTTTCGTCACCTTGGGGTCGTCCCGGATCAGGTCCAGTGCCTGCGTCGCCAGCGTCAGCGGCTCTGGACTCTTGTCGAATGCCGTGACCTGCGCCAACAGCGCCAGTGGCTCGAACCGCGAAGAGCCGGAAGAATTCGCCAGTGCGGCGCGAAAATCCTGCGCGGCGGCGACATAGTCGAACCGGAGCATGGCCAACCGGCCAAGGACGACATGCGCGGAGCGAACATCCACGGTAAAGTCCGTGCCCTTGGTCGCCAACGTCGCCGCGCCGGCGCGGATCGCCGCCTCGGCTTCGTCCGCGCGGTCCATCCGCACCAGGCACACACCCTTGCGCACCGACACCGCTGCGCTCGCCATCGCGTTCTTCGCGATCACCGGCCTGTTTTCGATCGCCGTGAAATCGTTGATCGCATCGGCGCACCGCCCCTCTTCGCCCGCGCGCGTCGCCGCGTCGAATATCTGCTGCGTGGACCGGGCGGGGCTGGCTGGCGGGGCCGCCGTTCCCTGACTGCCCGCCACCTGACTTGCCAGCATCGCCGCGATAAGCATAAGCATATAGTCGTCATCCCCCAGTGCCGGTCGGCAGGAAAGCAAGTCGCGATGCCTGTGTCGAGCCAATTTCGAAATATGGGGGCGGCGATGGCGATGGCGATGGCCATCTTCCTTTTGGTCGCGCCAGCCCCTGCCGCGCCCGCGGCCGAACCATCGCCCTATCCCCGCCGGACGCTGATCCTGTTCGTCGCGGCATGGTGCGCACCCTGCCATGCCGAAATCGCGCGGATCGACGAAATCATGCGGGTGGCGCAGCCCTACGGCGTCAAGGTCGTGCCGATGGACAGCGGGCGGCGCGGCGAAGCGATGCTCCGGCGCGTGCCGACCGCTGTGCTGTGGCGACCCACGCCCGGTCAGCTCTTGGCGATCACGACGGATTTGGCCCGCCGCACCACCGGCCTGCCGTTCAGCATCATGACCGATGACGGCGCGGTCCTTTGCGCCTCCAGCAAAGCGGGGGTCGATGGTCATGTCGTTCGTGCGATGCAGGCCCAGTGCCGCCCCGCGGCGATCATCATGCAATAGTGTCGCAGCGACGGGCGCTTGGCCATGTCGCTCCCCGGAACGGCGGCTTTGCATTTGACAGGGCTGCCCCCCCCGCCTAGCGCGACCAGCACCATGGCCACTGCGCAACCCAGCGATGACAGCCGTTATGGCCCCCGCCGGCAGGTTCGCCTGGCCGGACCGCTCCCGCTCGATAGCGGCGCGGCGCTCGGCCCGGTCGATATCGCCTATGAAACCTATGGCACGCTCAATGCCGATCGCTCCAACGTCATCCTGATCTGCCATGCGCTGACCGGCGACCAATATGTCGCGTCGGATCATCCGCTGACCGGCAAGCCGGGCTGGTGGTGGCGCATGGTGGGGGCCGGCAAGCCGGTCGATCCGACGCAGCATTTCATCGTCTGCGCCAATGTGCTGGGCAGCTGCATGGGATCGAGCGGCCCGGCCAGCATCGATCCGGCCTCCGGCGAAGTCCATGCGATGCGCTTTCCGGTCATCACCATCGCCGACATGGTGCGGGCGCAGGCGCTGCTGCTCGATCATCTGGGCGTGGATCGGCTGCGCGCGGTGATCGGCGGGTCGATGGGCGGGATGCAGGCGCTGACCTGGCCGACGCTGTTCCCCGACCGGGTCGAATCCTGCATCGTCATCGCCTCGACCGCGCGGCACAGCGCCCAGAACATCGCCTTCCATGAAGTCGGACGGCAAGCGATCATGGCCGATCCGAACTGGCGCGGCGGCGATTATTACGCCGATGGCAAGGTGCCGAGCGCCGGCCTCGCGGTCGCGCGCATGGCCGCGCACATCACCTATCTGTCCGAAGCGGGCCTGACCGAAAAATTCGGCCGGCGGCTCCAGGGGCGCGCCACCAAGACATTCGGCTTCGACGCCGATTTCCAGGTGGAAAGCTATCTGCGCCACCAGGGGCTCAGTTTCGTCGAACGGTTCGACGCCAACAGCTATCTCTATATCACCCGCGCGATGGATTATTACGACATCGCCGATGATCATGGCGGCAGCCTCGCGCGCGCCTTTGGCCCCAGCAAGGCGCGGTTCTGCCTCATCAGCTTCGATACCGACTGGCTCTATCCCACGGCGGAATCGCGCATCATCGTCCATGCGCTCAATGCCGCCGGCGCGCAGGCGAGCTTTGTCGAACTGTCCAGCCCCTTTGGCCATGACGCCTTCCTGCTCGAATGCCCCGAACTCGACCGGGTGGTGCACGGCTTCCTCAACGGCGGCCGGGCATGACCGGGCAGGCGCTGCGCCCCGATCTTGCGCTGATCGCGCGCATGGTAAAGCCCAATGCGCGCGTGCTCGACGTCGGCTGCGGCGACGGCGCGCTGATGGCGGCGCTGCGCGATACCAAGGGGGTGGATGCGCGCGGGCTGGAAATCGACGGCGCCAACGTCGCGCAGGCGGTCGGGCGCGGCCTGTCGGTGGTGCAGGGCGATGCCGACACCGACCTTGCCTATTATCCCGACGCCAGCTTCGATTATGCGATCCTCAGCCAGACGCTCCAGACCACCCGCCGTCCCGACATGGTGGTCGACGAACTGTTGCGGATCGGCGCGCAGGCCTTCGTCAGCTTCCCCAATTTCGCGCACTGGCGCGGGCGGCTGTCGCTGCTGTGGGGCGGGCGCATGCCGGTGACGCGGCTGTTGCCCGACACCTGGTATGACACGCTCAACATCCATCATGTGACGGTCGATGATTTCCGCGCGCTGGTGAAGGAACGGGGCTGGTCGATCGACGGGCAATGGTTCCTCAAAGGGGACCGCGAAACCACCCATGCGAACGCCAACCTGTTCGCCGAACATGCGGTCTTCCTGCTCAGGCGGTGAGGATGGTGTCCTGCGCTTCGCGTTCGGCGGCCTGGCGGTTCCACATCAGCGCGTAAAGGCCGCCGGCGCGGACCAGCGCGGCATGCGACCCCCGCTCGACCACTTCCCCGCGATCCAGCACGATGATCTCGTCGGCATCGACCACGGTGGACAGGCGATGCGCGACGATCAGCGTCGTGCGACGGCGGGTGATCCGTCGCAGCACGTCCTGAATCTCGTTTTCCGTGCGGCTGTCGAGCGCGCTGGTCGCTTCGTCCAGCACCAGCACCGGCGGATCCTTCAACAGCGTGCGGGCAATCGCCACCCGCTGCTTTTCCCCACCCGACAGCTTCAGTCCGCGCTCGCCGACGCGGGTGTCATAGCCCTGCGGCAGGGACGTGATGAAATCATGGATCGACGCGCTGCGCGCCGCATCCTCGATCGCCGCGCGGGTCGCATGTTCGCGGCCATAGCCGATGTTGTAGCCTATCGTGTCGTTGAACAGCACCATGTCCTGCGGCACGATGCCGATCGCCGCACGCAGCGAGCCTTGCGTCACCCCGCCGATATCCTGGCCGTCGATCAGGATGCGTCCGGCCTGCACGTCGTAGAACCGAAACAACAGCCGGGCGATGGTCGACTTGCCCGCGCCCGAAGGCCCGACAATCGCCAGCGTCCGGCCGGCGGGCACGGTAAAGTTCACCCCTTTCAGGATCGGCCGGTCGTCGTCATAGCCGAACACCACATTGTCGAACCGCACCTCGCCATGGGCGACATGCAGCGCCGGCGCCCCCGGCGCATCGACGATCTCGGCCGGCGTGTCGATCAGCTTGTACATCGCCTCCATGTCGATCAGCCCCTGTCGAATGGTGCGATAGACCATGCCCAGCATGTCGAGCGGGCGGAAAAGCTGGGCCAGCAGCGTGTTGACCAGCACCACGTCGCCGGTGGTGAACTGGCCCCGGCTCCACCCCCAGATGGTATAGGCCATCGCGCCGGCCATCATCAGGTTGGTGATCAGCGACTGGCCGACATTGAGCCAGGCCAGGCTGTTCTCGCTCTTGACCGCGGCCTGCGCATAGCGGCGCATCGCCGCGCCGTAACGGTCGCCCTCGCGCTGTTCGGCGCCGAAATATTTGACCGTTTCGAAATTGAGCAGGCTGTCGACCGCGTGCGCGACCGCGTTGGTGTCCATATTGACCATGTCGCGGCGCAGCTGGTTGCGCCATTCGGTGACGGTCCGCGTGAACCAGATGTACAGCGCCACCATCGCCAGCGTCGCCCCCACCAGCCCGCTGCCGAACTTGACATGGAATATGACGCATACCGCCGCCAGCTCCAGCACCGTTGGCGCGACGTTGAACAGCAGGAAATACAGCATCGTGTCGATGCTCTTGGTCCCGCGCTCGACGATCCGGGTGACGGCCCCCGTCCGCCGGTCGAGGTGGAAGCGCAGCGACAGGCGGTGGAGATGCGTGAACACATGGTCGGACAAGCGCCGCGTCGCTTCCTGCCCCACCCGCTCGAACACCGAATTGCGCAGATTGTCGAACAACACGGCGGAAAAGCGCGCGCCGGCATAGGCAGCGACCATGGCGATGGCCAGGCCGGCCGCCGCTTCCATCCCCGGCGCCATCCGGTCGATCGCCGCCTTGTAGGCGAACGGCATGATCAGGCCGACCGCCTTCCCCAGCAGCACGCAGACCATCGCCAGCACCACCCGCAGCCGCAGCGCGGGCGCATCGGCCGGCCACAAATAGGGCAGAAACCGGCGCAGCGTCGCCCAGATCGGCGGGATGGGACCGTCATCGACGGAA
This sequence comes from Sphingobium anseongense, assembly GCF_037725245.1. Lineage (NCBI taxonomy): Bacteria > Pseudomonadati > Pseudomonadota > Alphaproteobacteria > Sphingomonadales > Sphingobiaceae > Sphingobium > Sphingobium anseongense. The sequence goes on from NZ_JBBJUL010000005.1 coordinate 278,434, forward strand.
GAAGGAGGCATAGCGTTCATGTAGGGCGGCCGAGCGGGCAAGGGAATGGGGATAGTTGGTGACAGGACCGGCGCCTGGGACTTTGCCTTTGCGGCCGATGGCGCTACAGCGCGGCGATGACAAAGCCTGTGCCCAAAGACTGGATTCTGGGAATATCGCCCTATGTTCCCGGCAAGTCCGCCGCCGATGACGGCCGCCCGCTGATCAAGCTGTCGGCCAATGAAAATCCGCTGGGGACCAGCCCGGCCGCGCGGGCGGCGGTGATGGCGGCGTCCGCCGACCTCGCCACCTATCCCGATCCCGGCGCGAACCTGCTGCGCGAGGCTATCGGCCAGGCCCATGGCCTCGATCCCGCGCGCATCATCTATGGCACCGGATCGGACGAACTGCTGCACATCGCCGCCAGCGCCTATGCCGGGCCGGGGGACGAGATCCTCTATGTCCGCTACGGCTTTTCGGTCTATGATATCGCCGCGCGGCGGGTGGGCGCGACCCCGGTGATCGCGCCCGACGCCGACTATGCGACCGATGTCGACGCGCTGCTGGCCTGCGTGACCGACCGGACGAAGGTGGTTTTCCTCGCCAATCCCAACAACCCGACCGGCACGATGACGCCGCGGGCTGACATCGCCCGGCTGCACGCGGGCCTGCGCCCGGACATCCTGTTCGTGCTCGATCAGGCCTATGCCGAATATCTCGACGCGAACGAGGATGACGGCGGGCTGGACCTGGCGCGCACCGCGTCCAACGTGCTGGTGACGCGCACCTTTTCCAAGATTTTCGGCCTCGCCGCCGAACGGATCGGCTGGGGCTATGCCAGTGCCGATGTGATCGACGCGCTGCATCGCATCCGTGCGCCGTTCAACGTCACCACCATGGGCCAGGCGGCTGCGGTCGCGGCGATCGGCGATACCGACTGGACCGATCTGAGCCGCGCCCACAATGCCCGCTGGCGCGACTGGCTGGCGGGGGAAATCGCCGCGCTGTCCAACCATGGCCTGCGCGCGGTGCCCAGCAAGGCGAATTTCCTGCTGGTCCTGTTCGACGGCAAGCTGACGGCGGAAGCGGCGATGAAGGGGCTGTGGGACGAAGGATTTGCGACACGCTGGCTGCCGGGGCAGGGTCTGCCCAACGGCCTGCGCATCACCATCGGCACCAAGGAGCAGACCCGCGCCGTTGCAGCCAAGCTGCGCGCGATGGCGGAAGCGGCCTGAATGCTGCCCTTTTCCCGCATCACTATCATCGGCCTCGGCCTCATCGGTTCCTCGCTCGCCCACGCCATCCGCCAGGCGATGCCGACGGTGCGCGTCACCGGCCACGATGCCGATCCGCAGGTGCGCGAAATCGCGCGCGCGCTCGACCTGTGCGACGACATCACCGACACCGCCGGCGCCAGCGTGACCGACGCGGACCTGGTGATCCTGTGCGTGCCGGTGCGCGCAATGGGCGCGGCCGCAGCGGAAATCGCCGACGATCTGCCTGCGGACGCGATCGTCAGCGATGTCGGCTCCTGCAAGGCCGACGTGCTGGCGCAATTGACCGCCGCGCTGCCCGGCCGCGTCATCATTCCCGCCCATCCCGTCGCCGGAACCGAAAACAGCGGCCCGCGAGCGGGCTTCGCCACCCTGTTCAAGGGCCGCTGGTGCATCGTCACCCCGCCCGCCGATGCCGATCCCGCCGCGGTCGAGCGCGTGGCCGAACTGTGGCGGCGCGTCGGCGCGAATGTCGAGCTGATGGACCCGGCGCATCACGACCTGGTGCTGGCGGTGACCAGCCACCTGCCCCACCTCATCGCCTACACCATCGTCGGCACGGCCAGCGACATGGAAAATGTCACCCAGTCCGAAGTCATCAAATATTCCGCCGGCGGCTTTCGCGATTTCACCCGCATCGCCGCGTCCGACCCGACCATGTGGCGCGACGTATTCCTGGCGAACAAGGATGCGGTGCTCGAAATGCTCCAGCGCTTTTCGGAAGATCTGTCGGTGCTCCAGCGCGCCATTCGCTGGAATGACGGCGACGCGCTGTTCAACCTGTTCACCCGCACCCGCGATATCCGCCGGTCGATCATCGAACAGGGGCAGGACGACCCCGCCCCCGATTTCGGCCGCACGCATTAGGGCCACGGGCTTTCGACGGGACAATGATCGCGATTTGACGCCGGCCGCGCCGGCGATCAGGCGTTCCAGCCGATCTCGGCGACATGGTCGGGGTCGGCAAGCGCGGTCAGGCGGCGCGCGGCGCGCCGGGCAAAGCGCAGCGTCTGCGCCTTGCGCCGCGCCGCCGCCAGCGGTTCGACCGGCGCGGGCCGCACCAGCTCGGCGTCATATTGATCGGCCACGATCAACCCGGTGCGCTCGGGCCACAGCGCCTCGCTGTCGAACGGGCGCAAATCGAACCCGCTCGGCACCGCCCAGTAGAACCGGTCGCAATAGTCGAAATAATCGGGCCATTTGCCATCGCCCAGCAGGTCGCCACGCGAACATTTGATTTCGACGATGGTCAATTGCCCGGCGGCGTCGATGGCCATGATGTCGGCGCGCCGGCCGTTGGGCAGGGGCACTTCCAACATCCCGCTCATGTCATGGCGAAAGAACAGCCGCAACGTGCCCCGCGCCACCGCCAGCGCGGTGCCGTCCATCAGCGGCGAGCAGGAAGGGGCGGGGTCGCTGTCGGCCATGACCCGATATAGAACGGGTCGGGAACAAAAGAAAAGCCCGGTCAGCGCATCCGCGCCGCCGGGCCGGTCCTGATGATCGTCCTGGCCGGAGGATTCGGCCCATATGGGCCGAATTTCGATCAGCGATAGAAGATGTGGTTGTCGATCGACGCCAGCTGCTTCTTGCCCCAGCCCGGCGACACGCGGCGGGCGTGGAAGAACAGCGCGCCTTCGGCCTGGCTGTCCCAACGGTCTTGCGATGCGATCTGGGCGATGGCGACCGCTTCGCGCCAGGCGCGGCTGTCGGCCCGCACCGACGGAATGGCATTGCCGCGCACGAAGCTGAACTGGCCGCGCTGCAACACGACGCCGCACAGGCTGCTGGCGAACCGGCCCGAACGGGCGCGGTTGATCACGACCCGCGCAACCGCGAGCTGGCCTTCCAGGCTCTCGCCCTTCGATTCGAAATAGACCGCACCGGCCAGGCAGCGCATGTCGCCATCGACCTCTTCGGGCGCGCCATGGGCGGCAACCAGTTCGATCAGGCTGTCGGCCTCCGGCGGGCTGGCTGGCACGGTTTGCGATTCGATCGGCTGGGCGACTTCGCGCGGACTTGCGAAAATGACGGCGGGCTTCACGCTCTGCGCCGGGGAACCTGTGACAGGTTCGGGAATTGTTACCGGGACAGTGCCGGTGGACATGGACCCGGTGAGCGATGCCTCGCTCGCGATCGACATGTCGGTTGCCGCTGTCGCCGCTGCGGCGGACAGAGCCAGTGCCGCGAAGGTCGCGGCTTTCAGACGAAAACTCATTATATCTCAAAAATATGCGGTTCTTGGCCATGAACGCCGGCGTTACACAAACCCCTTGCCAGCGTCGGGCCGCCCCCCGTCTGCGTGTTTACCGGGCCGGGCCCCCCTGGACCGTCACGGCAACCTGCGCGTTGTAGCGTTGCGCGCCTATGTCCGCCGCGTATCCGCCTGTCAACGATCAGCAGATCGTTTCAGCGGCGAACCGTTCCGCTTCCGGGATGTCGAGTTCGATTATCCACAGGTCGGGGTCTGCGCGGCGACGACGCTCAATATATTGGGGCATGTCGTCCGCGCCCGCGCCGCATGCCATGAGTCGCCACCCGCCGCGATAGTCCGACACCCGCTCGAACAGCCCGATTTCCCGCCCCTTTTCAAGCGTCTGGACCAGGATGACGCCGCTTGTCGGATCGCCCTTCACCACCACCGTGGCAACGCCGCCCGCGCCGTTCGCGCGTCGGATCAGCGCGCTGGCCAGCATCGCGCTGGTCAGCCGCGCCTCAGTCATCGCCGAATCGATAGCCGGCCAGCGATGACAGCGGAAATTGCGATCGCATGAAGGTGCCGGTGCCGCGACCGACCTCTTCGCCGTCCGAATCGATCAGGCTGGCTTCGGCGACATAGACTCGGCGCTTGCCGCTGATCCACCGCCCTTCGGCGCGAATCCGGCCTGGGCCGATCGGCCGGGTGAACAGCAGGTTGAACGATGTGGTCAGCAGGAACCGGTCGCTGACCAGGCTGTTGGCGGCATAGAAGGCCGCATCGTCCAGCATCTTGAAATAGACCGTGCCATGCACCGCGCCGGCGGCATGAAACGCGCCTTCGTCCACCTCGAAATCGATCACCGAATGGCCGGCGGCGGGAATCATCAGGTCCGACCGGAACATCTGGTTGATCGGCGCCGACCGGTACAAATGTTCCAGCGCGCGGAAATGCGCGCTTTCGCCGCTTGGCGGGCCGTCCGGCTCAGGCTGCGTCACGCGCCTCGTTGCCCGCCAGCATCGCATGAAGCGCAGCGTCCGACCGCGCCCCGCGCAGCCGGGCGATCTGCGCCTCGTCGCGCAGGTAGCGCGAAACGCGCGCAAGCGTCTTCAAATGTTCCGCGCCGCTGTCGGTCGGCGACAGCAGGGCAAAGACGATGTCGACCGGCGCTTCGTCGATCGCATCGAAGGCGACGGGCGGATCGAGCAGGACGACGATGCCGCGCATCCGGTCCAGCCCTTCCATCTTGGCATGGGGAATGGCGACGCCGCCGCCAAAGCCGGTCGACCCCAACCGCTCACGTTCGGTCAGCGCTTCGTTGACGCGCGCGGGGTCAAGGCCATAGGCTTCACCGGCAATATCGGCGATTTTCAGGAACAGGTGCTTCTTGCCATTGACCGACAGGCCGGTCGCCAGCGCGCTGGATGAAACGATGTCGTCGAAATGCGTCATGACCAAACCTGGAAAGCTGTCGCCGAGCGCCGATTTCCCGCGATGGCAGGCAATGGTCCTCCGCTCGGGCGCCAAAGGCCCGGCCAATAGGGCTCCGGCACCCGCAGGTCAACCGGAACCCTTTGGCCGGGGCGTTCAGGCGCGCTGCTGCGCCGCCGGCTGCGGACGCGGCTCGACCCAGCCGATCGTCCCGTCATGGCGGCGATAGACCATGTTGTAGGCTGACGTTCCGGCGTTAAGGAACAAAAGTGCATTGGTGTTGCGCAGATCGAGCATCATCACCGCGTCGGACACGCTGGCTTCTGGAATATCGACCCGCGTTTCCGCCACGATCAGCGGCGCTTCGTCCACTTCCTCCTCGTCGCTGGCGGTCGCAAAGACGGTGTAGCCCGCGCCATCGATATCGTCGATGCTATAGCCGTTGGCGCGCTGCGCCTCGGCCGCCGCCGCCTGGGCATGGCGGTCCTTCAACCGGCGCATGTAGCGGCGCAGCTGCTTTTCGATCTTGTCGGCGGCCTGGTCGAACGCGACGTGCGCGTCCTGCGCCTCGCCCGCACCTTTCAGGATCAGTCCGGTCATCACATGACAGACGATGTCGCAATGGAATGCGCCGTGCGGCGCGGGACGAAACGTGACCTGGGCGGAAATGGCGCGGGCGAAATATTTTTCCGCCACCGCTTCCAACCGCGTCCAGACATGCTGCTTGAGCGCGTCGCCCGTATCGACCTGATGCCCGGAAACACGAATATCCATAAGCTTTCTCCTTGTTCTTGCCGGCGTGCGGGGAACGCGCCGGATAGCGGGAGTCGCCTTGCCTGTGGTCAGGCCGGGGGCGACCCGTCGAGCCAGAGCGGCTTGTCGAGCGTCGCGACGAACGCTGCATGCCGTTCCAGCTCCGCCGCGCTGGCCATGAAGACCCGCGCGGGTCTAACCGGGCGAACGGCGCTGAAGAACGCCGGTTCCGCCCGGAAATGCTCCGATGCTTCCTCCTGTGCAAGACCCAGGCCGATCTGACGGCCTCCGGTCAGTTCGATATAGAGCTGCGCCAGCAATTCCGCATCGAGCAGCGCACCATGTTTGACGCGATGGCTGCGATCGATGCCATAGCGGGTGCACAGCGCGTCCAGGCTGTGCTTGGCGCCCGGATGCATCGTGCGCGCGATCGCGACGGTGTCGATCATCCGCTCCATCGCCACTTCGGGCCGGCCGCACAGCCGCAGCTCGTGGTTCAAAAAGCCGAAATCGAACCGCGCATTGTGCGCGACCAGCGGGCTGTCCTCCAGAAAGTCGAGCAGCTCGTCGGCGCCATGGCCGAAAATCGGCTTGTCGGACAGGAACATGTCCGACAGCCCGTGGATCGCTTCGGCGGCGGCCGGCATCGCCCGCTGGGGATGATAATAGGCATGGAACGTGCGACCAGTAGGCACACGATTGAACAATTCTATGCAGCCAATTTCGACCATGCGGTCGCCGGATGCCGGGTCGAAACCCGTGGTTTCGGTGTCGAATATGATTTCGCGCATCGCCCTTCCGACCGACTCCTGAACCACCCTTATCTGCCTGCTTTGCGGCCAAGGCAAGCGACCAGCGCCCTGACCTGCGCCCGCGTGCGGGTGAATGTGGTGCCGGTATGGATGATATGGTCGGCGCGGCGGCGTTTTTGCGCATCGGGCGTCTGCAACCGCACGATCCGGCGGAATTTCGCCGCGCTCATGCCGGGACGCGCCAGCACCCGCTTGCGCTGTTTCCATGCCGGCGCGGTCACCACGATCACCCCGTCCAGCCGCCGTTCCCCATGCTTTTCGAACAGCAGCGGAATATCGAGGATGACGAAGCCACGGGCGCGATGGCGGCGCAGGAACATCCGCCGCGCCGCCTGCACGGCGGGATGGACGATCGCTTCGAGCGCCCGCAATTCATGGGGATGACCAAACACCGCCGCGCCCAGCTTCGCCCGATCGACCCCCTGCGGCCCGGTCGTGCCGGGAAAGCGCGCTTCGATGGCGGGCAGGATCGCGCCGCCCGGTCCCTGCAACGCATGCACGGTCGCGTCGGCGTCGAACAGCGGCACGCCACAGCGCCGGAACATCGCCGCCACCGCCGACTTCCCCATGCCGATCGACCCGGTCAGTCCATAGATTTTCATCGCCCCGCCCGATTCAGCCCGCAGCGAGCAGCAGCGCGCGCAGCTCGGCGTCGCGTCCCCGCGGCGGCTGCGCGTCGAAGAAGATGTCGAAGGCCAGCGCCGCTTGGCCGATCAGCATTTCGAGGCCGTCGATGGCTTTGAGGCCCCGCGCCCGTGCCGCCGCCAGCAACGGCGTTTCCAACGGCGCATAGACGATGTCGTACACGCTCGCCCCGGCGGGCAGCGGCGACAGGTCGAGCGTCAATGGCGGTTGCCCGGTCATGCCGAGCGGGCTGGCATTGACCAGCAGGTCGCAAGCCGGCAACGGCGCGTCCGGCGCCAGCGCCCGGCCCGCCACCCCGGCGCGGTCGAGCAGCGCCTGCGCCTTGGCCGGATCGCGCGCCATCACGGCGATGTCGGCCACGCCCAGGCTCGCCAGCGCGAACAGGATCGCGCGCGCCGCCCCGCCCGCGCCGACGATCACCGCGCTCCCGCCGCTCCACTTGTCGCGCAACAGCGGCTGCAAAAAGCCCCCGGCATCGGTATTGGTGCCCACCAGCGGCCCGCCGGTTTCGCAGGCGATGGTATTCATCGCGCCGATCCGCTCGCGCACCCCGCCCGGATCGTCGGTATAGTCCATCACCGCGATCTTGTGCGGGATGGTGACGTTGCAGCCCAGCCAGTCGGGATCGGCGCGCCGCTCCAGGAAATAGGCGGCCAGCCCCTGCGGCGTTACATGTGTCTTGCGATATTCCGCTTCGATGCCCAGCGCCTGGAGCCAGAAATTGTGGATGATCGGCGATTTGCTGTGCGCGATCGGATCGCCGATCACCTCGGCATAGGGAAGGCTGTTGCTCATGCCGCCAAAACGCCGCGGACGCGCAGAAAGTCAAGCAGCGGCAGCAGCGGCAGGCCCTGGATCGCGAACTGACTGCCCTCGATCCTGCTGAACAGCTGCGCGCCCGGCCCCTCGATCCTGTAACAGCCCACGCACCAGCGGCATTCGTCCCATTCCCGCTCCAGATAATCGGCGATGAAAGCGTCCGACAGCGCGCGCACCGTCATCCGCACCCGCTCGACATGGCGCCAGATCGGCTGGCCGCCCAGCACGATCACCGCCGCGCTGTGGAGATGATGCACCCGCCCCGACAACAGCCGCAGGATGCGCGCCGCATCCTCGCGATCGACCGCCTTGTCGATCATGCCGCCATCGTCCAGGCTCAATGTCTGGTCGCACCCCAGCACCAGCGCGCCTGCGACCCGGCGCGACACCTTGAGCGCCTTCAGCTCCGCCAGCGCATCGGCCAGCCCGCGCGCGTCCAGCCCGTCGGCGCGCAGCGCTTCCTTCGCCGCTTCCTCGTCGACGCCGGGCGACAATGCTTCGAACGGCACTCCCGCCGCGGTCAGCATCGCCCGGCGGCTCGCGCTTTGCGACGCCAGCACAATCGTCATTCGGTCAGTTCCCGGTCGTTGAACAGATTGATGATCGCGGCCGCCGCTTCCTCGATCGACCGGCGCGTCATGTCGATCACCGGCCAGCCATTGTCGGCATACATGCGCCGGGCAAAGGCCAGCTCTTCCTGAATCTTGTCCATGTCGACATAGGCGGTTTCGGGCGCCTGGTTGAGCGACAGCAAGCGGTTGCGGCGAATCTGCATCAGCCGTTCGGGGCTGACGGTCAGGCCCACGACCAGCGGATGTTTGAGGCTGAACAGGCTGCGCGGCGGCGGGGATTCGGGCACCAGCGGGATATTGGCGGTCTTGTAGCCGCGATTGGCAAGGTAGATGGACGTCGGCGTCTTGGACGCCCGCGAAACCCCCGCCAGCAATATGTCGGCTTCCTCCCAATTTTCATGGCCCACGCCATCGTCATGGGCGATGGTGAACTGGATCGCCTCGATCCGCGCGAAATAGGCTTCGTCCAGGATGTGCTTGCGCCCCGGCCGGTTGCGCGTTTCCTGCCCCAATATGTTGGACAGCGCATCAGTGACCGCATCGAGCGGGGCGACATGGGGCAGGCCGAGCGCGCGGCATCGGCCCTCCAGCTTGCGGCGCAACTGATGATTGGTCAGCGTGAACAGGACGAGGCCGGGGTTGACGCCGATTTCTTCCATGATGCGGTCGAGATGGATTTCGGACCGGACCATCGGCCAGAAATGGCGCACCGCCTCCACATTCTCGAACAGGCCGATCGCCGCCTTGGCAACGCCTTCCAGCGTCTCGCCGGTCGAGTCCGACAACAGATGAAGGTGGATGCGCGTCACCTGTATATCTGTGTTGGACTGCTGTGGATAAAGCAAGGGATCGGCCGGGGATAAAATCGCCCGTCCTGATCTGTCCACGCTCGCCGGGATTCCATCCACAGGGCCTCAACAGGCCCCGATTTTCATCCACAGCCTGTGGATAGCGTGGACGACCATGGTGACTCGTGTCGGTCATGCCGCCCAAAAGGGAGTCAAGCTGTTGGCAAAACCGGGCGCAGCGCATAAACCCCGCTGCCAACCGACCATCTATCTCCATCAGCTTAAGATTCATTTATATAAGAGTAGAGATGAACAGACCTGACTTTGAGACTCTGACCCGCGCCAAGCCGTTGCTCGCCGTCCTGCGCGGCGAGGCGCAGGCGGTGCCGCCGGTCTGGCTGATGCGTCAGGCTGGACGCTATTTACCAGAATATCGCGCACTGCGCGCCGAAAAGGGCGGCTTCCTCGAACTGGTCTATGACAGCCAGGCCGCTGCCGAGGTCACGCTTCAGCCGCTGCGCCGCTTCGGCTTCGACGGCGCGATCCTGTTTTCCGACATATTGATCGTGCCCTACGCCATGGGCCAGCAACTGTGGTTCGAAGCAGGCGAGGGGCCACGGCTTGCTCCTGTCCTCGCCGACAGCCCGCTGGATGCGCTCACGCCCGACTGGAGCCGCTATGAGGCGGTGTACCAGACCGTGCGGCTGGTGCGGGCCGCGCTCGACCGCCACGTAACCTTCCTGGGCTTTGCCGGCAGCCCCTGGACCATCGCCACCTATATGGTCGCGGGCCAGGGCAGCAAGGATCAGAGCGCGGCGCGGCGCATGGCCTATGCCGATCCCGCACGCTTTTCCGCGCTGATCGACGCCATCGTCGATGCGACCGTCACCTATCTCGATGGCCAGATCCGCGCCGGGGTGGATGCGGTGCAATTGTTTGACAGCTGGGCGGGCAGCCTCGCCCCGCTCCAGTTCGACCGCTGGGTGATACAGCCCAACGCGCGGATCGTTGCGAAGCTGAAGGCGCTGCACCCCGATATTCCGATCATCGGCTTTCCCAAGGGCGCGGGCGCGAAACTGCCCGACTATGCCGCCGGCACCGGCGTCGATGCGGTCGGCCTTGATGAAACCGTCGATCCGCACTGGGCGAACCGCGCGCTGCCAAAGGGCCTGCCGGTGCAGGGCAATCTCGATCCGTTGGCGCTGATCGCGGGGGGGCAGTCGGTCGAACAGGCGGTCGACAATATCCGTGCCGCCTTCGCCGACCGGCCGCATATCTTCAACCTTGGCCATGGCATCGTGCTCGATACGCCTGTCGCCCATGTCGACGCGCTGCTCGCCCATCTGCGCGGAAAGGCGGACTGATGGCGTTTCTTGGAGCTGCCTATCTGTGGGTCAAGGCCGCCCACCTGATCTTCGTCATCTTCCTGATGGCGGGGCTGTTCATGCTGCCGCGCTTCTTCGTCTATCATCAGGAAACACCGGTCGGATCGGACGAAGACCGCACATGGATCGACCGCGAGCGCAAGCTCGTCAAGATCATCCTCAACCCCGCGCTGATCCTCGTCTGGGTTTTCGGCCTCATGCTGATGGTGGAAATCGGCGCCTGGCATTTCGGCTGGTTCCATCTGAAACTGCTGCTGGTGCTGGGTCTGTCGGGCTATCATGGCTGGATCGTGGGCTATGCGAAAAAGCTGGCGCGGGGCCAGCGCCCGCTCGGCGACCGCCAGTTGCGCCTGATCAACGAAATCCCCGGCATCGCCGTCGCCGTCATCGTCATCCTGGTGATCGTAAAGCCCTTCTGACGCTTCCCGGCAGGTGGGAACCGACCGCCGCGAAGCGGTGGTGGACCGGGCCTGCGCCCCTCGCCACCCTGCATCGGGCTGCATCGCCCCGGCTGTCCTACACGGCCCGCCCCTGCTACACATGCGGCCCGGCTCCTTCGCATCGTCAGCTCCCGTCCGCGCCCGACGCACGAATAGGATCGCTCCCGCGCAACAAAAGAACCGATCGGGCGTGAAAAGTGCGAAGTTAAGCCGGGTCGACCGCGATATTGTCGATCAGCCGCGTGGTCCCCAGCTTCGCCGCGCCCAGCAGCCGCGCCGGGCGATCCAGCACGGTCATCGGCTCCAGCGTCGCGGCATCGCACAGCGTCACATAGTCGATCGGCCCAAAGCCATGGTTCGCCAGCGTCGCGACCGCCTTGGCCAGCGCCGCCTCGACGCTTGCGCCCTTTTCTATCTGCCGCGCCGCTTCACCCAGCGCGCGGGGCAGGGCGAGCGCGGCCTTGCGCTCCTCGTCGGTCAGATAGGCGTTGCGCGATGACAGCGCCAACCCGTCCTGCGCCCGCTGCGTCGGCATGCCGACGATCTCTATGGCCATGTCGAGGTCCGCGACCAGCCGCCGGATCACCGCTAGCTGCTGATAATCCTTCTCGCCAAAGATGGCGACGTCGGGCCGCACCTGGTTCAACAGCTTGGTGACGACCGTCGCCACCCCGTCGAAATGACCCGGCCGCGCCGCCCCGTCCAGCCCCTGGCTGATGCCGCCAACCGCGATGTTGGTCGCAAAGCCGGCGGGATACATCACCGCGGCGGTCGGCATCCACAAAATGTCCACTCCCGCCGCCAACAGCATCCGCGCATCCGCCGCCTCGCGTCGCGGATAGGCCGCCAGATCCTCGTTCGGCCCGAACTGCCTGGGATTGACGAAGATCGACACCGCGACATGCCCCCCTGGCCCCACCCGCCGCCGCGCCTCCTCGACCAGCGCCATATGGCCGTCATGCAAAGCCCCCATGGTCGGCACCAGCGCCAGCTTGCCAGCCCCGCGCATCGGTTCAAGAGCGGCACGCAGGCCGGGCAGGTCATAGAGGGTTTGCACGGGAGGAATGGCTCCGATAAGGGCATGAACAGGCAAGGCGTCTGCTAGGCATCGGCAGGGTCGCGGGTCAACCGGCAAAAGGCCAGCAACGGGCCATTAACAGGATAGTCAAGCATAATGGGGAACGGCCGACCGCATATCATCGTCTTCGCCAATGAAAAGGGCGGCACCGGCAAGTCGACCACGGCGGTCCACACCGCCATCGCCCTGACCGCGCTTGGCCATCGCGTCGGCATGATCGACCTCGACCCGCGCCAGCGCACCGTCACCCGCTACATGGAAAACCGCGCCGAAACCGCCAAGCGCCGCGGCGTCGCATTGCCCACTCCCGATTTCGCGGTGCTGCGCGGCGACAGCACGAACGCGCTCGAGGACGAAGCCGCCGCCGTGTCGCGGGACAAGGATTTCCTGATCGTCGATACGCCAGGCCGCGACGACGAATTCGCGCGCCACATGGCCGCGCGCGCCAACACGCTGGTCACGCCGATGAACGACAGTTTCGTCGATTTCGACCTGATCGGCCAAGTCGACAGCGAAACCTTCAAGGTTCGCCGCCTGTCCTTCTATTCCGAACTGATCTTCGACGCGCGCAAGAGCCGCGCCAAGGCCGATGGCGTGTCGATCGACTGGGTGGTGCTGCGCAACCGTGTCCAGCATCACGACGCACGCAACAAGAAACGGGTCGGCGAAGCGCTGATGGAATTGTCCCGCCGTGTCGGTTTCCGCGTCATCCCCGGCTTGTCGGAGCGGGTGATCTTCCGCGAACTCTTCCCCTCGGGCCTCACCCTGCTCGACAAGGGCCATCTGGGCGAACTGGGCGTCAGCCATATCGCCGCGCGGCAGGAACTGCGTGAAATGGTGGCCGGCCTTGCGTTGCCGACCGTCGATTCCGCCGCGATGCCGGAGGCGATGGGCGCGGTCTGATGGGTTGGATGGCGATACTGGTGGTCGCCCTTGCCGGCTGGCTGATCTGGACCGGGCGCTTGCAGCGGATGACCGCCAGGGACGGCATGGCGCTGGGCGTCGCGATCGTCGGCGCGCTGCTTGCCGCCAGGGGCAAGCCATTGCTCGGCGCGTTGCCGCTGCTTGCATCCACTGCCTTTTTCGTCTGGAGGAGCGCCGGCGGCACGCCGCCCCGCAACCGAACGAAGCCGCCGGTGACCGGCCCCGCCGCCGACCTCGCCGAGGCCCGAGCCCTGCTGGGCCTCACCATCGATGCCGATGCGGACGCGATCCGCAGCGCGCACCGCCGCCTGATCGCTTCGGTCCATCCCGATCGCGGGGGCACAGAGGCGCTGGCGGCAAAGATCAACGCGGCGCGCGATATATTGCTGCGCCATCGGGCGGAACAGGAACCGCCTCGCCCGGATTGACTGCCCTCTCACTCAGGATCAGGATCTTCGCCCGTGACCCACGCATTCCACCCGACCTCCCTGCGCGAATATGACATACGCGGCATCATTGGCGAGACATTGGGAGAGGCGGACGCCTATGCGATCGGGCGCGGCTTTGGAACGCTTGTCGGCCGGGCGGGCGGCACCAGGGTTGCGGTCGGTTATGACGGACGAACCAGCTCGCCGATCCTGGAAGCGCAGCTGGTGCGCGGCCTCAATGACGCCGGCATTCACGCAGCGCGGATCGGCGAAGGGCCGACGCCGATGCTATATTATGCCGAAGCGGTGCTGGATGTGGACGGCGGTATCGAAATAACCGGCAGCCATAATCCCGCCAATTATAATGGCTTCAAGATGGTGCTTCAGCATCGTCCCTTTTTCGGCCAGGACATCCAGTTGCTGGGCCGCATGGCGGCGGCGGGCGACTGGGACAGCGGTTCTGCCGGCAGCGAAAGCGTGGACATCATGGACCGCTATGTCGCGCGCCTGATGGAAGGGTTCGACGGCGCCGCCTATCGCATCGGCTGGGACGCGGGCAATGGCGTCGCCGGGCCGATCGTCGAAAAGCTGATCAAGCTGATCCCGGGTGAGCATCATGTGCTGTTCACCGATGTAGACGGCAATTTTCCCAATCATCATCCCGATCCCACAGACGAGAAGAATCTGGCCGACCTCAAGGCGCTTGTCGCTGACAAGAAGCTCGATTTCGGCGTGGCTTTCGATGGCGACGGCGATCGGATCGGCGCGATCGACGGGCAGGGGCGCGTGATCTGGGGCGATCAACTGCTGGCCATCTATGCAGAACCGGTGCTGCGCGAATTGCCGGGCGCCACGATCATCGCCGATGTGAAGGCCAGTCAGGCGCTCTACGACCGGGTGGCGAAACTGGGCGGCAAGCCGCTGATGTGGAAGACCGGGCACAGCCTGATCAAGTCCAAAATGAAGGAAACGGGCAGTCCGCTCGCCGGCGAAATGAGCGGGCATGTCTTCTTCAAGCATGAATATTATGGCTATGACGATGCTCTCTATGCCGCCGTCCGCCTGATTCGCGCCGCAACCGCACTGGGCAAGAGCATAACACAACTGCGCGGTGACATGCCCGCCATGGTCAACACCCCCGAAATGCGGTTCCAGGTCGATGAAAGCCGCAAGTTCGCCGTGATCGACGAAGTGCTCGCGCGGTTGAAGGCTGTGGGGGCGCAGGTCAACGACACCGACGGCGCGCGCGTCAATACGCCTGACGGTTGGTGGCTGCTACGTGCATCGAACACGCAGGACGTTCTGGTTGCGCGGGCCGAGGCAAAGGACCAGGCGGGGCTGGACCGGCTGATGGCGCAGATCGATTCGCAGCTCGCTCAATCGGGGTTGCGGCGCGGCGAGCAGGCCGCCCACTGACATGATCGCGCGCTCATCAAGATTTTTGCGCAATGGTTTACGCTAGGGAAAGCGTTTCAAAAGGCAAAGATTGCAATTTTCGCAATCGCAAGGGCGCTTTTCGCATTTGCGACAATGGCTGCTGCATTGCAGAAGAAACTCGCCTTTCAGGCATCCTCTCCTAAAACTTCACAAGCCGTCCTCCGGGGCGGCTTTTTTTCGTCGAGAAGACCCGGCGGTGTGTTTATTCCGGCGCGCCCCGTTGGGGCGCCCGCTGTCGATCGCGGCCCAGCACATTGTCGATCCACTGTTGATCGATCCGCGCGGGCGCTTCATGGTCGGATTCGCCCGATAGGTCGGGATCGTCCTCGATCGCCCGTTGGCGACGCCCCGTTTCGATCGGCAGGCCATTTTCGTCCACCATCATGCCGCCATTGTCGGCCGCGCCATAATAGGCTTCCTCGTCCGGTTCGAGCTGCCATTCCGGCAAGGTGACGTCGGTGTCGAACGGTTCGATCGGCCGTTTGGCCACGGCGACCTTCATATAATCGGCAAAGGCGCGGGCCGGCGCGCGGCCCCCCTGAAGCACAGGGATGGCGCGGGCGTCATCGCGGCCCATCCACACGCCGGTGGTGATACCGCTCGAAAAGCCCATGAACCAGCCATCCTTGTTGCTGCTGGTCGTGCCGGTCTTCCCTGCCACCGGTCGACCGATCTGTGCCGCCTTGCCCGTTCCTGTGGATACAGCCGTCTGCATCAAATCGGTCATGCCGGCGGCAACCCAGGGTGCGACGAGCACGCGGCTGGTATCGTCCTCATGCTGGTAGAGCAGCCGTCCGTCGGCCGTCGTCACCTTGGTGATGCCATAGGGCGTCACCGCCACCCCCTTGCGCGCGACCGAAGCGAAGGCGCGCGTCATGTCGATCAGCCGAACGTCCGATGTGCCCAGCACCATCGACGGGTGCGTGTTGATGGGCGTTGTGATGCCAAAGCGCCGGGCCATGTCGGCGATGGTGGCAAAGCCGACCTCGACCCCCAGTTTCGCCGCCACGGTATTGATCGAATAGGCGAACGCGGTGCGGATATCGATGTCGCCCGAAAAGCGTCCCGAACTGTTGCGCGGCTTCCATCCGTTGATGTCGACCGGTTCGTCGGTGACGCCGGTGTCGGGGGTATAGCCGCCCTCCAGCGCCGCCATATAGACGAACAGCTTCCATGCCGATCCGGGCTGGCGGGTCGCGGTGGTCGCGCGATTATAGTTGGAGCTGACATAATCCAGCCCGCCCACCATCGCCCGAACCGCGCCGTCGCGGTCCAGGCTGACCAGAGCGCCCTGCGCCCCGCGCGGGACATTGGCCTGGATCGCCGTCGTCGCCGCCCGTTGCATGCCAAGGTCGATGGTCGTGTAGACGTCGAGCGGTTCGTTGGGCTCGTCGATCAGCACATCAAGCTGCGGCAGCGCCCAGTCGGTGAAATAGCGCACGCTGTTCTGGCGCGGCTCGGGCGCCAGTTTCACTGCCCCTATGTCGGCCGCTGCTTGCTCGGAAGCGGAAATCTTGTCATTTTCACGCATCAGGTCGAGGACCACGCCGGCGCGCCCGATCGCGGCTTCCGCATCGGCGGTGGGGGAGTAGCTGGAGGGCGCCTTGACCAGTCCGGCGATGATCGCCGCCTCGGGCAGGTTCAGCGTCGCCGCGCTGTGGCCAAAGAATTTGCGGCTCGCCGCGTCGATGCCATAGGCTCCGCCGCCGAAATAGACCTTGTTGAGATAGAGTTCCAGAATCTGCTGCTTGGAGAATTTTCGCTCCAGCGCCATCGCCAGGATGATCTCGCGCGCCTTGCGGCCGAAAGTGTAGCTGTTGTTGAGGAAGATGTTGCGCGTGAGCTGCTGGGTAATCGTCGATGCACCCTGCATCCGTCGTCCGGTACCGCGATTTTCGATCGCGAACCAGGCGGCACGCGCCATGCCGACGGGATCGATACCGGGATGATGATAGAAGCGCTTGTCTTCTGTCGAAACCATCGCGTCGATCATCACGTCGGGAATCTGGCTGTAGGGCATCCAGCGGCCAAAGCTGGGGCCAAGCGAGACGATGACGCTGCCGTCGGCGGCGTGCACCCGGATCATCTGGCCGTTGGGGGATGATTTCAGGCTGCCATAATCGGGCAGCGACTGCATGGCGACGACCACGGCAATGACGACCGCGATCAGCGCACCGATCGCGGCGACCGCGCCGAACTTGACGCCTCGTATCAGCCAGAGCTTCAGTCTGCTGGAGGATGCTGTGCTCTTGCCTGATTTCGCCATGGTGGTGCCGTACCGAATACGCACTCGGTCCGCTTACGACAAGCGGAACCGGCCCGCACCAAGCGGAATGGGACTGTATCCGGGCTGAACGGCGTTAGGCGTCGGTGTCGCGCGGCTTGAAGTCCAGGCTGGCGCTGTTCATGCAGTAGCGCAGGCCCGTCACTCCCGGACCATCGGGGAAGACATGGCCCAGATGCCCTTCGCACTTGGCGCAGCGGACTTCGGTGCGTACCATGCCATGGCTGACGTCGCGGATTTCCTCCACCGCATCGGTGTCCACCGGCGCGGTGAAACTGGGCCAGCCCGATCCGCTGTCATATTTTTCCTGGGCGTCGAACAATTCAGCGCCGCAACCGGCGCAATAATAGACGCCGTCAGCCTTGCTGGCGTTGTACGCGCCGGTAAAGGCGCGCTCTGTCCCGGCTTCGCGCAGGATATGATAGCGGTCGGGTGAAAGGCGGGCGCGCCACTCGGCGTCGGTCAGATTGAGTTTGTCCATGACGTCAATATGGGCTGGCGACCGCCGGGGATCAAGCGGCGGCTACCGCTCGCGCGCTGCCTGCCGTGCGATCATAAGCAGTTCGTGATGAACCAGCACCTCGCCGGCATTGCGGCCGCCGCGCGTTGTCCGCTCGGCGGTGGACAGGCGCTGGATGACACGAGCGATCCCGGCTGCGTCCCATAGCCGCAACTGGCGCGTGACCACCGGCTTGTCCTTCCAGAACACC
The DNA here is from genome assembly GCF_037725245.1 of Sphingobium anseongense. Lineage (NCBI taxonomy): Bacteria > Pseudomonadati > Pseudomonadota > Alphaproteobacteria > Sphingomonadales > Sphingobiaceae > Sphingobium > Sphingobium anseongense. Next base: position 296,390 of record NZ_JBBJUL010000005.1, read on the forward strand.
GACTTGCCCGCCGCCTCGACCACTGCGTCCGGCCGCTGGCCGCGTTCGACCTCAACCCGCAGCCCGGCCAGCAGGATGGCGCGGGAAATGAGCGGACGGATGACCGTCGCCATATGCGCGCCGATCATGCGCAGCCGCGCCAGCTCACGATGCATCGCCGGCAGATCGCCCCCCAGCACGGCGTTGACCAGCGGCGCGGCGTCATCGTCCAGGCTCTGTGCCGACAGGGCGTCGATTGCCTCGGCGGTCGCATCCCTTGGCCGGTCGGGGGCAGCATCGAGATAGAGGCTGAGCTTTTCGATCTCGCCTGTCATCAACGCACGGTCGCCGCCGCCGATATTGGCGATTCGGCGCGCCAGATCGGTCGGCAGCCGCAGCCCCGCCTGACGCGCGATGCCGATGGCGATCTGTTCGGCTTCGCGCGCATCCGGCTGGTAGGAAATGAAGGCGAGCGCGCGGGGATGGTCGATCGCCAGCTTCACCAGCTTTGACGTCGCCCTGAGCGCGCCGGCGAGCGCGATGACGGGATTTCCGGCCGCCTCGGCCTCCAGCAGCGCCTGGAGCGCGGGCAGCGATTCATCGCCGATGCCGTTGAGGCGAATCCAGCGCTTGTCGCCGAACATAGAGAAGGCGGCCGCTTCGTCGGACAGGCGGGCAGGATCCTCGCGCAGCGTGGCTGGATCGAGATCGATGCGCTCGGCGGCCTGGCCCATGGCGCGTTCGAGGCGGCGCGCGAGCGCGGCGCTACCCGATTCGTCCGGGCCGTACAGCAGAAAGAAGCGGAGATCGGCAGGCGGCGCATCGAGCGCCTTTTCGATCTGGCCGCGATTGGCCTTCACTTGCCGCTCTGTTCCCGGCGCGCGAACAAAGCGAGCCGTGCGACGATCTGATCGGCGACGGTCTGGGACAGCCTTTCGAGTGCTGTGTCTTCCGCCGCGATGGTCGCATATTCGCTCGACGTGACATCGATGCCGGCGTCCGATCCGGCCGTATCGTCGATGATCTGCGCGCCGGTTGCGTCGTCGATCAGCTGATAGCGCGCGCGCAAGGTGCGGCGTTCGCGCGTTATCGCAGCGTCGGCGCGCACGCCAAAGCCGTCGATCTGGTCGTCAAGTTTCACCACGAGGCGATAGCGGGGGCCAGCGCCGCCAAATACCGACAGCCTGTCGTTGAGCGCATTGCGCACCAGCCAGCCCGCCTTGCCCTCGATCGAGGCGACCTCGACATGGCCTATCGCCTGCGCCACCGCCCCCTGACCGCCGCCGCCATAGACGGGGCGCAGGCCGCAGGCGGGAAGAGCGAGGAGGGCGACAAAAAGCAATGGCCAGGATTTCATGACGCCTTCCATATCCGTTCGCCCGTTGGCTGTCGAAGGGACTTTGACAGGCCAAGGGCCGAACGAAGAAATCTCTAGATGACCAGATTGACCAGTCGGTCGGGCACGACGATGATCTTCTTGGGCGTCGCCCCGTCGAGGATGCGGATCACGTTCGGCGCGGCCAGCGCGAGGCGCTCAAGCTCGTCCTTCGCTGTCCCCTTGGGCACGGTGATGGTGTCGCGCAGCTTGCCCATCACCTGGCAGGCGATCGTCACTTCATCATCGACCAGCAGCGCCGGATCGACTTGGGGCCAGGCCGCATCGGCGATCAAGCCGGTTTCGCCCATATCGGCCCAGGCTTCCTCCGCCAGATGCGGCGTCATCGGCGCGACCAGCAGGGCGAGCGCGCGGATCGCGGCATTGCGCGACGCGGACGGCGCGGCTTTTTCCACCGCATTGGCCAGTTCGTAAATCTTGGCGACCGCCTTGTTGAAGGACAGCGCCTCGATATCCCTGGCGATCCCGTCGATCGTCTGGTGCAGCTTGCGGTCGAGCGGCTTGTCCGTCCCTTCCGCCCCGGCCTCGATCTGTCCGAACAGCCGCCACAGGCGGTTGACGAAGCGCCACGATCCCTCAATCCCGCTTTCGGTCCAGGGCAGGTCGCGTTCGGGCGGGCTGTCCGACAGCATGAACCAGCGCACCGCGTCCGCGCCATATTGGGCGATGATGTCATCGGGATCGACGACATTCTTCTTGGACTTGGACATTTTGACGACCCGGCCGACCTCGACCGGTGCCTTGTCCGCGATCAGGGTCGCGCCATCGGCTGCGCGCTCAATCTCGCCCGGTGCAAAATAGACCGGCGGCAGACCGTCGCCCTGCTCGCGGCTATAAGTCTCATGCGTCACCATCCCCTGCGTGAACAGGCCGGTGAACGGCTCGGCAAAGCCCAATTGCCCCATATGCTGCAACGCGCGCGTCCAGAAGCGCGCATAGAGCAGGTGCAGGATCGCATGTTCGACCCCGCCGATATATTGGCCGACCGGGAGCCATTTTTCCACCGTTTCCCGGTCGAACGGCTTGTCTCTGGGCTGGCTGGCGAAGCGGATGAAATACCAGCTTGAATCGGCGAACGTGTCGAGCGTGTCGGTTTCCCGCACCGCCGCCTTGCCGCACGCGGGGCAATCCACATGCTTCCAGGTCGGATGGCGATCGAGCGGATTGCCCGGAATGTCGAAGGTCACATCATCCGGCAGCACCACCGGCAGTTGCGCCTTGGGCACCGGCACCGCGCCGCAGGCATCGCAATGGATCACCGGGATCGGCGTGCCCCAGTAACGCTGGCGCGACACGCCCCAGTCGCGCAGGCGAAACACGGTCTTGCCCGCGCCCCAGCCTTCGCCTTGCGCGCGGGCGATGACGGCGGCCTTGGCCTCCTCGACCGCCATGCCATTGAGGAAGCGGCTGTTCACCAGCTTGCCCGGCCCGACATAGGCTTCGTCATGGATCGGCGCGGTCTCATCACCTTCCGCCGCCACCACGCGCTCGACCGGCAGCATATATTTGCGCGCGAAGTCGAGGTCGCGCTGGTCGTGCGCGGGAACGCCCATCACCGCGCCGGTGCCATAGTCCATCAGCACGAAATTGGCGATGAACACCGGCAGCTGCCAGTCGGGATCGAACGGATGGGTGACGGTCAGGCCCGTGTCGAAACCCAGCTTCTCCGCCGTTTCCAGCTCCGCCGCGGTGGTGCCGCCCGCCTTGCACAGATCGATAAAGGCCTGCGCCTGCGCATTGTCCGCCGCTACTGCTTGCGCGACAGGATGGTCCGCCGCGATCGCGACGAAGCTCGCCCCGAAAATCGTGTCGGGCCGGGTCGAATAAACCTCGATCTCGCTGTCGAACGGCGCGACCGGCTGAAACTTGAATTGCAATCCGACCGATTTGCCGATCCAGTTTTCCTGCATCGTGCGCACCTTGTCGGGCCACTGGTCCAGACTTGCCAATCCTTCCAGCAGATCGTCGGCAAATTGCGTGATTTTCAGGAACCACTGGGACAGTTTGCGCTTCTCGACCGTCGCGCCCGACCGCCAGCCCTTGCCGTCGATCACCTGTTCATTGGCCAGCACGGTCATGTCGACCGGGTCCCAATTGACCGCCGACTCCTTGCGATAGACGAGGCCCGCCTCCAGCATGTCCAGGAACAGCGCCTGCTCATGGCCATAATAGTCGGGATGGCACGTTGCCAGTTCACGGCTCCAGTCCAGCGCAAAGCCCAATTTCTTGAGCTGCGCCTTCATGTTGGCGATATTCTCATAGGTCCATTTGCCCGGATGAACCTTCTTCTCCATCGCGGCATTTTCGGCCGGCATGCCAAAGGCGTCCCAGCCCATCGGATGCAGCACCTCATGCCCCGTCATCCGGCGGAACCGCGCCAGCACGTCGCCCATGGAATAGTTGCGGACATGGCCGATATGGATGCGGCCCGATGGATAGGGAAACATCTCCAGCACATAGGAGCGTGGGCGGTCGCTGGTGTCGGAGGCCTTGAAGCTCTGTCTCTCGTCCCACACGGCCTGCCAGCGGGCATCGGCCTCAAGCGGGTTGAAGCGCCTTTGCATGTCTACTCCATCGATGATGCGGGGCGCGGGGCGCGCCGGCGACAGGCCTTAGCTGTCGGCGATCGCCATGCGCCGCAGGTCGCGCGCCTTGGTGAGGATGATTTCCTCAAGTTTCTGCACGGTGGCCGCCTGGACCGGGGCATCGAGCCACTGGCCGCCCTGCATCACCTGACGGCTGGCCGCGACGCGCAGTGCGTCGGCGCGCAGATCCTGGTCCAGGATCGAAACGGTCAGCTTCATCCGTTCGTTGGGGCTGTTGGGATTGGCGTACCAGTCGGTCACGATCACGCCGCCGTTCGAATCGGTCTGCACCAGCGGCATGAACGAAAGCGTGTCGAGGCTCGCGCGCCACAAATAGCTGTTGACGCCGATCGTCGTTATCTTCGACGCTGCCAGATCCGCCTTGGGCCGGTCCTTGGCACCGCCGCCACAGGCGGCAAGCGACAACAGCGCGGCCGACATCAGGGCGGCGGAAAACGTGGAGCTGAGAAGGCGGCGGGACATGCGCTGATCCTTGACGGAAACGGGATTTCAGGCCGCATCTATAGAGAAGCCGCGCCAATGGGCAAGGGGTGGCGCAAGCGCGACGGCGGCGCCGTGCCGGTGGCGTGGAGCAAGCCTGTGTGAAGAATGCCACAGCCACCCGACAAAATGCCCGGAGCGCACTAGCCAATGGCGGCTTGGCAGGTATAGAACGTTTGCATAAGAGAATGTCGGGGATGAGAGTCGGTATCATGCGGGTCAAACGGGGACATATGCTTTGGTGTGGTGCGGCGACAGCCGTCGCCGGCCTGATGCTGTCGCCCGCAATCGGCGCAGGCGGCAGTCTCGCGGTCGCCCGTAACGAAGCGCCGGTGTCGCTCAATGCGCTTGGCAGCATATCGTCCTTCACGCCCACGACCAAGGATCCCCGGCTGGCGGCCGCCTATGCCAAGCTCGCCTTGTCGGCGAGCCGCAAGAGCTTCCGTTTCACGCCGACCAGCGGGTCTTTGAGCGGGCAGCGCTCGGTAACCGTCATGGTCCGCGCCGGCGCGCTTGATCCGGTGTCGGTCAATCGGACGCTGGCGCCGGTCGACATCGCCCCGGTCAGTTTCAGCCTGAATGTCCAGCGCGGCTGGCGCAAGTTCGCCCTGCCCGAATCGGTCGGGCGCAAGGAATTGCCCCCGGTGCCGGTCGAAACGCTTGTGGAAGCGAAGAATTTCTCGCTTGATCAGGGTCGCAAGGATCGGTTCACTACCAAGATGCTGATCGAAAGCCAGCGCGAACCGGGTGCTGTCCTGCGTGGCAAGTCGAGCGAGAAGGATTATACGCTGGGTCTCGCCAGTTCCTATTCGCTGACGCGCAACCTGAACGTCACCGCCGGCGTCCGCTACGAAGGCTCGGCCCAGGCCCGCCTGACGCCGATGACCGACAATCGTCAGGATAGCCAGGCACTCTATCTCGGCACCGTCTTCAAATTCTGAAGACTGCGTTGGCGCGGGCTTTTGGCTCGCACCGACCGCACGCGCATCTGATTCGATGTCGGCTTTCGGATCGTTTCGAATGCTTTCGCCATGCCGAGCATGGTCTAAGCCGTAAGCGCGTCGATCGCGCCCCATCCCGCCGCGCCGATACCGCTCAGCCTGTGCCGATGCCGCCCGCTCACGCCGCCCAGCGCCATGACCGGCATCGTCGCCGAAATGGCGAGGGCGGCAAACCGTACCCGGCCGAGCGCAACCGCGCCGGGATGGGATTGCGTCGCAAATAGCGGCGACAGGAAAATCATCATCGCGTTCGACCGCTGCGCCGCGACCAGTTCGCGCGCGTCATGCACGCCCCGACTGTAGAGAAGATGCCATGCGCCGCGCCGATGATCACGCCCATGCCATCCATCCGCGCGCCAGGCCACAGCATCGCGCGCGCTTCCGCCCAGCATCAGTATCAGCCGCCGCCGCCGCGCCAGGCTTGCGACCTTATCGTACAGCGCGCGCCGCTCCCGCGCCGGCGTCGCATAGTGGCGAAAGACGATTCCCGCCCGTCCGCGCGGCAAGCGCGCCACCGCCGCCAGCAATCGGGCTTCATCCACCCTCTCGTCGGTCATCAGCCACAGGCCGGGCGGATTTTTGCGGTGGCGGCGAGTCATGCCCCTGGCTTATAGCGCGCTGCATGACGACCGACAGCCAAAGCATCGAGCGCGCGACCGAGCGGCTCGCGACCATCCAAGACGCGATCGACCGCAGCGCCCGGCTGACCGGCCGACGGGGCGCGGACGTCCGTCTCATCGCCATTTCCAAGACGCAGGAGGCCGACGCGATCGCGCCGCTGATCGCGGTGGGGCAAAGAGCGTTCGGCGAAAACCGCGTACAGGAAGCGCAGGCCAAATGGCCAGCACTGCGCGAGGCCCATCCCGACATCGAACTGCATCTCGTCGGCCAGCTTCAGTCGAACAAGGCCGCCGATGCAGTGGCGCTGTTCGACACCATCCATTCGCTTGATCGCGCCTCGCTGCTGACCGCGCTGGCCCGCGCCATGGACGCTGCGGGGCGGCGGGTGCCCTGCTACATTCAGGTCAATATCGGTGACGAAGCGCAAAAGGGTGGCTGCGCGATTGCGCAAACGTCCGCGCTGATCGCCGATGCGCGCGCGGCGGACGTGCCCGTTGTCGGCCTGATGTGCGTGCCGCCGGCAGAGGTCGAGGCGGCCCCCTATTTCGCGCTGCTCGCCAAGATCGCGCGCGAGGAGGGGCTGGAGCGGCTGTCGATGGGCATGTCGGGCGATTATGAAACCGCGATCATGCTGGGCGCGACGGACGTGCGTGTGGGAACGGCGCTGTTCGGGGAGCGCGGCGGCGCGGCATAGCATCGCGCAACGGCAACATCGTGGTTCTGCGGGGTCCGAATCGCCATGGGCCGTGCGGCCGGTCCATCAGAAAAGCATTTCCGCCTTCATTTGAATATGACGGCATCTCCAAAGCAATACCGGCCCTGCGGATGGTCCGCAGGGCCGGTATTCATGCGCTATGACGGCGCGTCCGCCTCAGGCGGCCTTCTTGTCCGTCTTGTAGCGGGCAATCGCTTCGAGAGTGATGCGGCGCGCATCTTCGGCGCCGCCCCAGGTGCCGATGCGCACCCACTTCTGCTTTTCCAGATCCTTGTAATGGGTGAAGAAATGCTCGATCTGCTCCATGACGATGCCGGGCAGATCGTCCTTCTGGTGCACATCGGAATAATAGGGGAAGGTTTTGTCGTCCGGGACGCAGACCAGCTTTTCGTCGCCGCCGGCTTCATCTTCCAGGTTCAGCACCGCGATCGGCCGGGCGCGCACGACGCAGCCGGGCACGAAGGGCGAGCGGGCGATGACCAGCGCATCGAGCGGATCGCCGTCGGGCGACAGGGTGTGGGGCACGAAACCGTAATTGGCCGGATAACGCATCGGCGTGTGCAGGATGCGGTCCACGAACAATGCGCCCGATGCCTTGTCGAATTCATATTTCACCGGCTCGCCGCCGACCGGCACTTCGATGATGACGTTCAGGCTGTTGGGCGGATCGTCCCCGACCGGAATGAGTTCGATGTTCATGAAAACGCCTTTTGCTACATGGTGCGCTACGGGTGATTATGTTTTCGGTTTCAGCAGCCGATCGAGGCTGCCCTCACCCTCTCCAGTCTTTTCGAGGCGCGGATAGCGCAGCCCGCCCGAATAATCGAGACTCAATGTGCGGTAATATTTATCCTGTTTGACGATGATTTGCAGCGGCGTCTTGGTGTCCTTGCCCCGCTTGAGCGCGGCCTTCATCACCTCGCCTGCATATTCGTCGCCGTTGATCGCGATGATCCTGCTGCCGACGGCAAGGCCCGCCTTGAACGCCGGGCTATCCCAGATCACGCTCGTAATCTCGCCATCATTCTTGACGATCAGGCCAACTCCGAAGCTCTGGTCGACGAATTTGCCGGAGGATTCGGCTGCTTTGGTGATCGCCCCCGGCGTGTCGCCATAGATCAGGCGATAGCCGCCCATGGCGAAGCCGCCCTTGGGCGTTTCGCGCGTCGGGCTGTCGACATATTCGGCGAACAAGCCGGCCCAGTCATAGGGAGCGACGGCGTTCAGCGTGTCGATAACGGTCTTGCGGTCGTAGACAATCGTGCCCCAGTCACCCGGCTTGCCGCCGAAAAACGCCTTGGCGAAATCATCGAGGCCCTTGGCGCCGTTCGTCCCCTTGCGGATGATCGCGTCCACCTCCAGCCAGATCATCAGCCCTTCATTATAATAGTCCTCCGACCGCTGCCAGCTGGCCCAGCCCTTGGGCCGGCGCGCCGAAAGGATGGGATCGTGCGTCGTATCCTCCATCGCCCGCCATTCGCGCCCCTTGGCGGTATCGAGCCGCGCGGCGATATGGGCATAGGCGTCCAGCGTTTCCTGCTTGGTGAACAGGCCCGACCGCGCGCCCAGCACATAGCCCCAGAATTGCGTCTGCCCTTCATAGACCCACAGCAGGTTATCCTGCATCGGCGTTGCGAAATCGGGCGCCCAGAGCAGGTCGGGCCGGCGGAACTTGCCGTCCCAGCTATGGGTGAATTCGTGCGGCAGCAGATTGCGGTCGAGCAGCGCGTCGCCATCCTCCCACTTCTTGAAATAGCCCGGCTCGACCTGATTCTCGGACGAACGATGATGTTCCAGGCCGATGCCGCCCATCTCGTCGGTGATGGCCAGCAGGAAATCATAATGGTCGAACTGGTAACTGCCAAACAGCGCCTTGGCCTCGTCGACCAGTTTCCTGTGCCTGGCCATCTGTTCGGGCTTGAATTCCAGCTCGTCGGCCTCGTCGGCGACGATGTTGAGCGTGACATTCTGCCCCAGGTCCACCGCCTTGAAATGCGTGCCGGCGAAGACGGGCGAATCCTGCAAGGCTTCGTAATCGATCACCTCATAGGCAACGACATTGCCCGTCCTGCGTCCGCGCAGCGCGGTCGCGGCCTGCCAGCCGGCGGGATAGGTCACGCTCGCCTGTACCGGGATCTGGCGGGTATAATAGCCCGCCGGGTACAGCGACACCGATTCCCACTGGATATTGAGCATCTTGGGCGTCACGACGACGCGGCCCTGATTGGGCTGGGTCGCGGACAGGAACTGGAATTGCGCGACCACGCTGTGCGCGCCCTGCGGCACGTCGATGTGAAAGGCATAGACGTTGAGCGGATCGCGCCGCCAGCTGACGGGCTTGCCATCGGCGGTGAAGGTCAGGCCGCTCAGCTTTTCGATCTGGCCGCGCGGTGCGTGATTGCCCGGCAGCCATTCGGGCATCAGCAGCGTCAGCGGGCCGCCCGACGCGACCGGAATGGTCTCGCGCACGCGGAAGATGCGCTGTGTCGTGTCGCTGGCATCGACCTCCAGCCTGATCGTGCCGCCGGGATAGGGCGTGTCGCGCGGGGCGGGGATGGCGCCGACTATCGGCAGGGCGGTGGGCCTGGAGCGGATCGAATCCTGCGCGAAAAGAGGCGTGGCGATCGCGCTGGAAAGGCACAGCGCGACAGCAAGGCTGCGGAACATAGGCGGGTCTCCGAAAGCAAACTGGCCAGATGGCCTCATGCTCGCAGCATGGCGTTGCGCCGGTGCCTCGTCCACCCCCTTGAACGATGGCCGCAAAAAGCGCGTTTCCTTGGGGTTGAATTACGGTTAAAGGCGCTTCCCCATGGCGAAAATCGAGACACCACGCCCGATCCGGGGCACGCAGGACATGCTGGGGGGCACCCCCGACGCCTTTGCGGAGCGGTTCGCGCATGTCGTCGCGACGTTCGACCGCGTTCGCAAGCTCTATGGCTTCCAGCGCGTGGAAGTGCCGGTGTTCGAACAGACCGCCGTGTTCGCGCGCTCGCTGGGCGAAAGCACCGACGTCGTGTCCAAGGAAATGTACACGTTCGAGGATCGCGGCGGCGATTCCGTCACCCTGCGCCCGGAATTCACCGCCGGAATCAGCCGCGCCTATATAACCGAAGGCTGGCAGCAATATGCGCCGCTCAAGGTGGCGACCCACGGGCCTTTGTTCCGCTATGAACGGCCGCAAAAGGGCCGCTTCCGCCAGTTCCACCAGCTCGACGCCGAAATCATCGGCGCGGGCGAGCCGGGCGCGGACGTGGAACTGCTGGTGTTCGCCGACCAGCTGCTCAAGGAACTGGGGATTGCCGAGGGCGTGACGCTGACGCTCAACACGCTGGGCGATGCCGCCAGCCGCGATGCGTGGCGCACCGCGCTCGTCGCGCATTTCGAAGCGCATCGCGACCAGCTGTCGGACGAAAGTCTCGACCGGCTGACGCGCAATCCCATGCGCATCCTCGACAGCAAGGACCCGCGCGACCGCCCGGTCGCCGACAGCGCGCCCGACATCGACGCCTGTCTGACCGATGAGGGGCGCAGCTTCTTCGAAAAGGTGACGGCGGGGCTGGACGCCGCCGGCGTCGCGTGGGAACGCAATGCGCGGCTGGTGCGCGGCCTTGATTATTATCGCCACACCGCGTTCGAATTCGTCACCGATCGCCTGGGCGCACAGGGCACGGTGCTGGGCGGCGGGCGCTATGACGGGCTGATCGAGAATCTGGGTGGCCCCGCGACGCCTGCAGTCGGCTGGGCCGCGGGGATCGAGCGGCTGGCGATGCTGGTGGATGCGCCGGAGAAGGAGCCTATCAGCGTCGTTTTCGCCGTCGAGGACGATCTCGCCTTGCCCGAAGCTCAGCGGCTCTTGGCGAAGGTTCGCCGCCGAAATATTTCGGCCGACATGGTCGCGAGCGGGTCGCCACGTAAGCGTTATGATAAAGCCGCGAAGTTGAAAGCGTCAGTGCTTGTTTCGATACGGTGGCAAGATGGGAAGCCGTTTCTCTCGCCCCCGTCTTCAAAGTCGGACAGCGCGATCCTTGATGACGTCTGGGCCGTTATCCTCGAAGCAGACCCTGCGAACTAATGTCCATCTCCGCCGAACGCATCGCGCAGATCGAGGCGCGCCGGGACGAGGTGCAGGCGGGGATGACGCGCGAGGACCTGCCGCCGGAAGAATTCGTGCGGCTGTCCAAGGAATATGCCGAGCTGGAGCCGGTCGCGCGCGCCGCGCATGAGGTGCGCCGGCTGCGGCAGGAACTGGCCGCGCTCGACTATATGGCGGGCGGGGACGATCCCGACGCCGACCCGATGATGCGCGAAATGGCCCAGGAGGAAATGCAGCTGATCCGCGCGCAGTTGCCGCTCGCCGAACGCGCGCTGGCGCTGCAACTGCTGCCGCGCGATTCCGCCGATGCACGCCCCGCCATGCTTGAAATCCGCGCCGGCACCGGCGGCGACGAAGCCGCCCTGTTCGCGGGCGACCTGTTCCGCATGTACAGCAGATATGCCGACGAACAGGGGTGGAAGGTCGAACTGATATCCGCCAATGCGCCCGATGTCGGCGGCTTCAAGGAAGTCGTCGCCAGCATCAACGGCACCGGCGTGTTCGCCAAGCTCAAGTTCGAAAGCGGCGTCCATCGCGTCCAGCGCGTGCCAGTCACCGAAAGCGGCGGGCGCATCCATACGTCCGCCGCGACCGTGGCCGTTTTGCCCGAACCCGAAGAAGTCGATATCCAGATCAACGAAGCGACCGACCTGCGCATCGACGTTTATCGCGCGTCGGGATCGGGCGGCCAGCATGTCAATACGACGGACAGCGCGGTGCGGATCACCCATCTGCCCTCCGGCTTCGTGGTCACCCAGCAGGATGAAAAATCGCAGCACAAGAACAAGGCGAAGGCGCTGAAAATCCTGCGCACGCGCCTCTATGAGGCCGAGCGGGAACGCACCCAGAACGAACAGGCCGGCGCGCGCAAGGCGATGGTGGGATCGGGCGACCGATCCGAACGCATCCGCACCTATAATTTCCCGCAAGGCCGCGTCACCGACCACCGCATCAACCTGACCCTGCACCGCCTGCCCGAAATATTGGAAGGCCCCGGCCTTTCCGAAATCATCGACGCGCTGGTCGCCGAAGACGAAATCGCCCGGCTGGCGCAACTGGACGGGGCGGGGTGAGCATAGCGGCTGCGCTGGGGCATGCCGCCGCTCGCCTTGCCACAACCAGCGACACCGCGCGGCTCGACGCCGAACTGCTGATGGCCCATGCGCTGGGCACTGATCGCGCGGACATGCTGTTGCGCCAGCGCGACCTGACCGTGCCCGATGGTTTCGCCGCGCTGGTCGAGCGCCGCATGTCTGGCGAGCCGGTCGCCTATATCATCGGCTCGCGCGATTTCTGGACGCTCACGCTGCATGTGACGCCCGCCGTGCTGATCCCGCGCCCGGACAGCGAAACCCTGATCGAAGCGGCGGTCGATCATTTCCGCGCACGCCCCCCGCAAACCATCCTCGACCTCGGCACCGGGTCGGGCGCGCTGCTGCTCGCCGCGCTCGACCAATGGCGCGACGCGCGCGGGCTGGGGATCGACGTCTCGCCCGATGCGCTCACCATAGCCGCGGGCAACGCGGCGCGGCTGGGCATGATGGGTCGGGCGGCATTCCTGCCGGGGGATTGGGGCGAAGGGCTGGCCGAACCTTTCGACCTCATTCTCGTCAACCCGCCCTATATCGCCATCCAGGCGCAATTGCCGCGCGACGTGCGCGACCATGAACCGCATGGCGCGCTGTTCGCCGGAACCGATGGTCTCGACGATTATCGTCGGATCGCGCCACAACTCTCGCCGTTGCTGGCGGCTGGCGGCATGGCGGCGATCGAGATCGGTTTCGACCAGCGCGATCCGGTATCCGCGCTGTTGCGTCGGGCAGGCATGAATGTTGCGGTGCGGCAGGATTTGGCCGGGCATGACCGCTGCCTGATCGCGACTCCGGGTTAATGCAGGTTGCAATGCGGGCAAATTCGCTGCCTGATCGCGAAAATTGCTTGGTTTATCGGCGCAATGGCATTACATGGGATGCAAGGCGGCACGATCTGCAGATTTGACCGATGACGGTCAGGCATCGGATGAGGCCATTAAGCCTGCTCCTCAAAGTCATGACGGCGCTGCTGTCCGGCGCCTCTGGCAGCTTGGCTTTGGCCGGCGTTTCGCGGCTTCTGCCCGGCGGAGCCGTATCCGGTTCGGTGAGCGGACCGCGTGTGGGGGATGGCGAACTGAACTATGTCTCAGCCAGCAGAGCATCAGTGAACAGAGCTAGAGTGAACGCAAGGACGATGTCTTGATCAACAACAGGCAGGCCGGTCGCCGCAATCGTGGCCGGAACAACAACGGGCGCCCCAATAATGGCGCGAACCGCAATAGTGGCGAAAACGGCAATCGCATCGACAATCGCGCACGCGGCAATGCGGCCCAGCTTCTGGAAAAATACCGGAATATGGCACGCGATGCGCAACTGGCCGGCGACCGTGTGAACGCCGAATATTATCTGCAGTTCGCCGATCATTATTTCCGCGTGCTGGCCGACAATCGCGCCCGTCAGGACGAACAGCAGCAGCGCATCCGTCCGTCGAACGAAAGCTTCGACGATGAAAGCGAGGATTTCGAAGGCGGCGAGGATAGCCCCGACGATTTCCGCAATGATCGCTTCGATCGCCAGGACCGGCCGGAACGCCAGGATCGTCCCGACCGATCCGAACGCAACGACCGCCCGGATCGCTTCGAGCAGCAGCCGCGCGCCGAACGCCAGGATCGTCTCGATCGCAATGAGGGCGACCGCAACCGTCAAAATCCGCGCCGCAATGACCGGGTTCGCAACGAACGCCCGGCCGAACAGCCTCCGTTCGAAGTCCAGGTCCGGTCCGATGCGGTTGCGCCCGCTGAAAACATCGCCCACGTCGACAATCAGCCCGAGGAACCGGCCCGTGCCCGTCGCGGACGGCCCCGCCGCACGCCGGCTGCCGATGCCGCAGAGCCAACGCCGGGGCTGGACGTCGCCGTGCTGCCTCCCTCGATCGCCCGCGCCGACAATGACAGCGAAACAGCGGACGCCGCGCCGCGCAAGCGCACTCGCCGGGTGCGCCCGGCCGAGGCCGCTGAATAAGCTGGCCGGTCCGTATCGGTCAGAAAAAGGGGCGGCGCCTTCGGGTGCCGCCCCTTTTTCGTTATTTCCTGTTCAGCATTAGTGCGGCACAAGCATGGGCCAAAGCGGTCGGAAGGGGTTGGTCATGACGCGTGCCTGTCTGTTGCTGTTGGCGATGTCATGGCCGGTCGCTGTCCCGGCGCAGGGGCCGCTGTCTCCTTCGGCACAGGGCGATGTCTCGGTCACCATCTACAATGACGATCTCGCGCTGGTGCAGGATGTGCGCCAGATCGCGATTTCTTCGGGCGTCACGCGCATCGAATTTCCCGATGTGTCGGCGCGGATCCGGCCCGAAACCCTGTCCTTTGCCGCCGACGATGCCGCCATCGTCGAACAGAATTTCGATTTCGACCTGCTCTCTCCCTCCAAGCTGATGGAAAAGGCGGTCGGGCGCATCATCACCATTGTCCGCACCAATCCCGCAACCGGCGCGGAAGCGCGCGAACAAGCCAAAGTGCTGGCGGTCAACGGCGGCACCGTGCTCCAGATCGGCGAGCGGATCGAGGTGTTGCGCGACGATGGCCTGCCGGTGCGCGTGATTTTCGACAAGGTGCCCCCCAATCTGCGCGCGCGCCCGACGCTTTCGGTGACGGTGGACAGTGGCCGTTCGGGCACGCGAGCCGCGGCGATCCGCTATCTGACACCGGGCCTTGGTTGGAGCGCCGATTATGTTGCGTCCTTCGATGCGAAGGCGGGGCGGATTGATGTGCAGGGGTGGGTAACGCTGACCAACGGGTCGGGCGCCAGCTATGACAATGCCCGCACCTTGTTGGTCGCGGGCAGCGTGGCGCAGCAGGGCCAGCCCGACTATCGCGGCTATCGACCGCCGCCGCCGCCTCGCGGCATCCGCAGCGCCGGCACCGAAAGCGCGCCGCGCGAGCGATTGGGCGACTATTATCTCTACCCGCTGGCCGCGCGTACGACGATTGCGGATCGCCAGACCAAGCAGGTCAGCTTCCTCGACGCGCAGGGCGTGCCGGCCACGGCGGGCTATGAATATCGCAATGACCGGCTCGTCAGCCAGGAAGAGCCACAAAGCGCGCGCAGTGTCGTGCGCTTTTCGACCACCGCCAGGGGTGGCGGCCTGGGCGATGCGCTCCCCGCCGGCACGGTGCGCTTCTACATGAAGGACGCGGCCGGCGCGGCCCAGTTCATCGGCGAAAATCGTGTCGACCATACGCCGATGGGCAGCTCGCTTTCGCTCGCGACCGGCGACGCGTTCGACGTCAAGGTCAAGCCCGTGGTGGAAAAGCGCGAGCAGCTCAGCGCCGATCGCTGGCGGACGGCCATGCGCTATGATTTCACCAATGCAAGGCCCGAGGCGGTGACAGTCGACCTGGTCCAGGCGGGGCTGGATTTCTATCATCAGGACACCCGGATTGTCACCGAAAGCCAGACGAGTACGCGGCTAAACAGCAACAGCGCGCTGTGGTCGGTGACCGTGCCTGCGAATGGCAGCGCCACGCTCACCGCCACCTTCGACACGCGCTACTGATCCGCGATCCGGTGCGTCGCCTGTCACTCGCGCTGTTGACCCTGGCCCTGCCGCTTTCTGCGGGGATGGCGCAGCCGGTGATCGAGGCGAGCGCGCCCGAAGCGGTGGCGGTCACCATTTACCGTAATCCCGATCGCGGGGAGGGTGGCATCGACATGCGCTGGCTGAGCGGATTCGCGCTGGTCAGTGAAACGCGCACCGTCACCCTGCCCGCCGGCGACGCGCGGATCGCGTTCGAAGGTGTCGCCGACGGCATGGTCGCGGTCAGCGCGATCGTGACCGGTCTGCCCGGCGGTGTGGCGCAGAAGGATCGCGATGCCAGGCTGTTGTCGCCCGCCGCCCTGGTCGACGGCTCGCTGGGCGACCGGGTGCATCTGCGCCGCACGAACAGGACCACCGGTCAGGTGGTCGAGCATGATGCTGTCATCCGCTCGTCGAGCGGCGGGGCGCTGGTGTTGCAAACCGCGCAGGGTATCGAAGCGTTGCGCTGCTCGGGACTGCCCGAAACGGTGACCTTTGACCGCGTGCCGCAGGGCCTGTCCGCCCGCCCGCGCCTGTCGGTGACCACCACCAGCCCGGCTGCGGCATCTGCGCGGATCACGCTCACCTATCTGGCTACCGGCTTCGACTGGGGTGCCGATTATGTGGCGAAAGTCGATCCGAAAGCGGGCACGCTTTCACTGTTCGCGTGGTTGACCGTGGCCAACACCAACAGCGTCGGTTTCACCGGTTCCAGTCTTCAGGTCGTGGCGGGACGCCTCAACCGCTCCTCCGATTTTGCGGCGCTGGATGGCGACGATCCTGCCCCCGAACTGCGTCTGCAATGCTGGCCGCTCGAAACCACCGGCACCGATGTGCCCATGCAATCTCCGCCGCCGGCCCCGCCGATGATGGCGAGCATGGCCCAGGAGATCGTCGTCACCGCCCAGCGCCGAGCCGGCGCGGTGATGGCCGTCCAGGAGGAACTGGGCGATCTCAAGCTCTACCGCGTCCCGGTCCGCGTCGATGTGAACGCAAACGGCCAGAAGCAGGTCGCGCTGCTGGAAAAATCCGACGTGCCGTTTCAGCTTATCCACACCGCCGATCTGTGGGTAGATCAGGCGGTCGAAGGCAGCCAGCCCACCTACCGGATATTGCGCCTGCGCAACCGTCTCGAAACGGGGCTTGGCTTGCCGCTGCCGGCGGGGCGGATCGCCGTGATGGAAGGGCGGGCGCAGACAGTGCTGCTCCTTGCGCAAGGTGCGCTGCGCGACCATGCGGTCGGCGAAACGGTCGAGCTGCCTGCCGGCGACAGCGCTACCTTGCGCTTCACGACGCGTCCGCCGGGGCCGGACGGGCGGGGCCGGATCGATCTGACCAATGCCAACGCCGAACCGATCAGGATGGAATTTTCGCTCCGCGGTGGCGATGATCGTCGGATCAGTGGACGGGGCGTAGCGCGCAAGGATGGCAAATGGCTATGGACGGTGACCGTGCCCGCCAATGGTTCCGTCAGCCTCGACTACAGAATTTCGCCATCGTCCTGAACCGGCAGCGACCGGGGACGATGGTTGGTATCGAGCGCGACGAAGGTGAATAGGCCGCTGGTGACCTGCACCTTCTGTTCCTGCGGGCCGCGCGTGGCGGTCACGCTGATGCGAATCGCGATTGATGTCCGGCCGCGCCGTTCTTCCCACGCGTAGACCGAAATGATATCCGCGAGCAGGATCGGCGCGATGAATTCCATGCTTTCGACAGCGACGGTCGCTACCGGCCCCTGCGCGGCGCGGCCCGCGACGATGCCGCCGGCAATGTCCATCTGGCTAAGGACCCATCCGCCGAAGATATGGCCGTTGGCGTTGATGTCGCTGCGGCGCGGCACCACGCGCAATATCGGCTCGCGGCCGCTTACATCAGTCATCAATGTCCCCTTGTCCTTTCAGCCGGTCCATCACCTGCTCATCATGCCCGGTGCCGCTCGACAGGAACGCCAGCGCCATCAGTCCCGTACCCAGCATGAAGGTCAACCATACGCCGATGACGGTGGCAATCACCATATGCAGCGGCATCGGCCCGGCCCACCGGTGTAAGGCGAGCAATGCGACGAGCACGCACAGCGTTCCACCCACGGCCATCCAGGCCATGATCCGCCGAAACCTGCGCCAGGCGGTCGCGGCGATCTGCGGATCATCAAGCGCATATTTTCCTGTCATCCCTTTTCTTTGGGGACCGAAAGTGTGATCATCAAGGGCCGAGATACATTGTCCAGGATGCACAAGGAGAGCGACGATGACCGTAGCGGCGATTTTGCAAGGCAAGGGTGAAGAGGTCGTCCAGGTGCAATCGACCGACAGCGTGCTGTCGGCGGTACAGCTTTTGGCAACGCGACGGATCGGTTGCGTGCCGGTGATCGACAATGGCGAGGTGGTCGGCATTTTTTCGGAGCGTGACCTGGTCTATCGCGTGGCGACCGACGGGGCGGCGGTGCTGGACCAACCGGTCAGCGCGGTCATGACCTCGCCGGCCTTCACCATCACGCCGGATACCCAGGTTATCCAGGGCCTGTCGCTGATGACCCAGCGTCGCATCCGCCATCTGCCCGTGGTGGCCGATGGCCGGATCGTGGGGCTGGTGTCGATCGGCGATCTCGTCAAATATCGGATCGACCGCATCGAATCGGAAGCCGAAGCGATGCGGGTTTATATTCAAAGCGCCTGACCCGGTTCACGCGGGGGCCTGCTCAGGCGCGGTGCGGCGCACGACCAGCGCAACCAGTTCGTCGACCGTGTCGCGCGCGAGCAGCAGCAATGTCGCGACAAAGGCCAGCCCCCCCGCAGGGACCAGCACCGCCAGCCGCAACGGCGCGCCGAGCGGGGGCAGCAGCGAATCGACCAGCAGCACGATCAATGCCATGATCGCGGCACAGCCCACGCCGGGCGCCGCGGCGCGCAGCAGGTCGATCAGCCTGAGGCCCATTGGCGCGCCGGCAAGCCGCGCCGTCACGATCGTCAGGACAGGAAAGGCGGCGAGCCAGGCCCAGGCAAGGCCGATCGCGCCGAATTGGATGCCGATCAGGAAGGCGACCGGCATCAGCACCGCGCCAACCGCGGCGATTCGCGCGGTGATGCCGGGGCGGCCGATCGCATTGCTGACCGGCGCGAACATCACCTGCAGCGTCATGAACGGCATGGCGAGCGCAAGGATGGCGACGAACGGTGCCATGTCCGACCATTTCGGCCCGAACAGCGTTTCCACCAGCGGCCCCGCCGTCACCGCCATGCCAAGGTAGATCGGACAGGATATGAGCAGCAACAGCCGTGCCGCCTTGCAAAAGGACCAGGCGATGCGACCCGGATCTGCCTGCATCCGCGCATAAGCGGGGAAGGCGACATCATTGAGCGGCGGGATGAACTTGCTGACGAAAATCTGGGTGAGGAACAATGCTTCGGCGTAGAGGCCAAGGTCATGGGCGCTCAGCACGCGACCGCCGATGAAGATGTCGGCCTGGCTCTGAACGATCCAGAACAGCTGCCCCCCCAGCAGGGACGCGCCATAGGCAACCATTGTCCCCGACCCGCGAAAATCGAAACTCGGGATCGGCCGGAACCCGGTGGCGAGCACATAGCCCACCCCTTTGACCCAGAACCCCGCGATCGGCGCGAACACCAGCGTCCACACCCCCCAACCCGAAAGCGCGCCGCCCAGGGCGACGGCGGCTGAGGCCATCGCCGCGATCAGGTTGACCAGCGCCGGGCGCTTGAAGTCCAGCGCGCGGCCCATGATCGCTTCGGGAATCGAGATGAACGGGGTGGAAAGATACAGGAGCGCCTGCACCCGCAGCAGGTCCGCGACCATCGGCTGGTCGTAATAGTCGGCGGCCAGGGGCGCGATCGCCAGCTGGATCAGCGCGATCGCGCCGTTCAACAGCAGCATGATGCCGAACGCCTGGCGCAAACGGTGCGAATCGAGCGTGGGCGACTGGACCAGCGCGCTCACCAGGCCATAGCCATTGAGGAAGGTCGCGAAGTTCAGGATCACCTGGGTCATCGCGAACAGGCCGTAATCGGCCGGATCGAGCAGGCGAATCACGGCAAGAGTCGCGATCCAGCTCACCATCTGCGACACGATCTGGCTGCCCGAACGCCAGAACAGCGCGCTTTTGATGCGCGCGCCAAAGTTCGCATCGCTCGCGTCGGCGTCCTGCAAACTCATATTTTCCGCGGCCTTTGGCTGATAAATTGCTGTCGAATGGGCACCTTAGCCCGACCCGTCTCAAAAAATCCTGAAACAAAATTGCAAAAACTGTTTGACGGTTGGGGATGCCCTCCCTAAATGCGGCTTCACCGGACGGGGCGCTGCC